>JAFGHM010000003.1 GCA_016930135.1 Thermoplasmatota archaeon
GTTCGGGTTGGTCTTCCACCCGGACAAATGCACTGGCTGCCTGGAATGCGAGAAGGCATGCATTAGAGCGCACCCCAATGCGGTGGCGGCCGGATTGACAAGGATCAAGATATCAAAGGACGGGGACAAGTTCAAGGCGACAATGTGCGTGCACTGCGAGACGTGCCCGCCCAGCGAGGTCTGTCCTTCCGCGCTCCTGGAGTTCCACAGCGACGGGAAGTACTGGACCCTGGACGAGCACAGGTGTTTCGCCTGCATGGCGTGCATACCGAGGTGCCCCTACGAGGCCGTGTTCTTCGAGGGCGCGTTTGGTATTGAGACTGCATACATATGCGACCTTTGCGCCGGCGATCCGGAGTGCATCAAGGTCTGCAAGCCAGGTGCGTTGACTCTCGAAAAGAATCGGGAGGAGTGAGGGATGAGTGAGATGACAGAGAACGAGTCGGTTGTTGAGCAGGTGAAGCAGACAAAACCGACCGAAGGACAGCAGAAGGCAGAGAAGACGGCCGAGGAGTTCCCGCTACCAGACTGGGTCCCTCAGTGGGCTAGGGAGGCCCCCAAGATAGTGGTGAGGGCACCGGGTCCCAAGAGCAAGGAGATCATAAAGATCGACAGGGACTATGTGTCGTACGCCTACGACAGGTGCTTCACGTTCACCATCGACAGGGCCGCGGGTGCAGCGGTCATGGACGCTGACGGCAACGTCCTGCTCGACTTCTCGTCAGGCATCGCAGTCCAGAACGCCGGTTGGACGCACTACAAGGTCAGCAAGGCGATCCAGGAGCAGGCTGCAAAGCTCATTCACTCGATGGCCAACGACGCGTATTTCGACAAGGAGGCGTACTTCGCGAAGTTGCTGGCCGAGATATCCCCGGGCAAGGCGCTCAAGGGCACCTTCTTTGGGAACAGCGGCGCTGAGGCTGTGGAGGCCGCGTTCAAGCTCTCAAGATACTACACCAAGAGGACCGAGCACCTGGCGTTCTTCGGTTCCTACCACGGCAGGATAGGCGCGGGGCTGGCGCTGACGAGTAGGCTGAAGCTGAGGTACAGCTATGGTCCGATGGCGCCTGGGATCATCTTCACGCCGTTTGCGTACTGCTACAGGTGCGCTTTCAAGCAGACATATCCTGAGTGCGGCCTCTACTGCCTCGACTACATCGAGAACCAGGTCCTGACCATGGGTGGGACCACGGGCCAGTTCGCCTCAATATTCGTCGAGCCCATCCAGGGCGAGGGCGGTTACGTCGTTCCGCCTAAGGACTATCTCCGTCAGCTCAAGAAGTTGTCAGACTCTCAGGGCTCGCTGCTCGTCTTCGACGAAGTCCAGACGGGCTTCGCGAGGACCGGCAAGATGTTCGCTTGCGAGCATTTCGACACCGTTCCGGACATTCTTGTGATGGGCAAGGCACTCGGTGGGGGCGTGCCACTGGGCGCGATAATCGCGAAGCACGATATCATGAGGAAGTGGAGGCCGGGCTCGCACTCGTCCACCTTCGGGGGCAACGCGATAACGATGGCCGCGGGGCTCGCTCACGTGCAGGCGATCATCGAGGAGAACCTCGCGGACAGGGCCGCCAAGCTCGGGGACCACGCCATGAAGCTGCTCAAGGAGATGCAGCAGCGCAGAGAGATCATAGGCGATGTCCGGGGCAAGGGGCTCATGATCGGTGTGGAGCTGGTGAAGAACCAGTACACCAAGGAACCGCACGAGGCAACTAACATCCAAGGCAAGTGCTGGAGGGCCGGCCTGATGACCATAACTTCAGGCTTCTTCGGCAACGTGTTCAGAATTGCGCCACCGCTCTGCATCTCGAAGGCGCAGCTCGAGAAGGGTTTCGAGATCTTCGAGCAGGCGCTCAAGGACGAGGAGGAGTTCCTGAAGATCGGGACGTCCTCGCCGCCCGGATGAACCGGCTCATCGCAGAATCGTCATGAACCCTTCATTTGCCAGGTTCTGCCCGATCCCCTGCCTGTCTGCCCGATGTGGTCTCATCTCTTTCGCAGCTTCGGGTTTAGGATCTCGTCTAGCGCGTCGCCTATCAGGTAGAACGCCATGATCAATATGACTATGCACGCGCCTGGGAACGCGTAGTCCCACCACGCCACACTGTTGAAGTCCCCGTTGGAGTAGGACTCCTCGAGCATCGTTCCCCAGCTTATCACATCGGGGTCGCCGAGGTTGAAGAACTCAAGGAACGACTCGGAGAAGATCGAGTTGGCGATCAGAAGTATGGTATTGGCGAAAACGAGCGGGACCACGTTCGGCAACACGTGCCTGCGTATTATCCTGAAGTCGCCGGCCCCTATGCAAATCGCACGCTGTACGAACATCTTCTCCCTGACTGAGAGGACCTGCGCTCTGACTATCCGGGCGGTTGACGACCAGCTGGTGATGCCTATCACTATGATTATGTTCTGGAACGACCGTCCCATCACCATCGCGAAAACGATCATGAGCGGCAGCCACGGGATGACAAGGAAGAAGTCGGTAAGCCTCATGAGGATCTCATCTGGGAATTTCCCGAAGTATCCAGCGCTCAGGCCCACAGTCGTCCCCAGTACAATCGAGATGAGCGAGGCCAGAAGGCCGACGGTGAGGCTCGCCCTGGAGCCCCACACGGTTAGGCTCCAGACGTCCCTGCCATAGAAATCAGTCCCGAACCAGAATTCGGAGGACGGCGATTCCCGGGCGGGGTTGACATTTATCCACGAGGTGCTCTTTGGGTCTTCGAAGTTCGCGAGATAAGGAGCGAACACCGCCATTATCAAGAAGATAATGAGAATCGAGAGGCCGAGCATACCGCTAACACTCTTGGTGTACTGCTTCGCGATCTTGCGGACTGAGGTGAGCAATAGCGCGGTCTTCTCTTTGCTCGTCGGCGGTATCGCAGGTTCTCCGCGCAGGACTCTGAAGGCTGCGCCGATCAGCCACAGCCCTAGGGGGATGCCGACGATTGCGGCGAAGAGGAGGATGAGCCAGTACTTCTCCAGGAATGAGAGCCTTTTCTCGAAGACGTATACTGTCATCTCGTCAGTATCGGTTCTGTTCAGGCTGTCCCGAACTGTGAGGGTCACGTCCAACTGCCCGAGCTGGTTGACCTTGAAAGAAACGACCTGTCCATAGAGGGTCGCCTTGCCTATCGGGAACTGCACGGTCCATGTGTAGTTCAGCTCATCGGGGCCCTCGAACCCTGCTGACATGGAGCCATTGAGGCTCACTCTGTCGCCTTGGCTGATGTTCTGGTCCGGACCCGCATCGGCAACGGGTTCGTCCTCTTGCATGATTCGCACCGGAGGCGTTACCTCTGCGGAGGCCTCAGGAGCCGCACACGTTAGCGAGAGCACGGTGCACGTGAGGAGCACCGTCAGGATCACGATGCAGGCGCTCGTCCGATGCCTACGCATCGATTTGCCGCTCCGATCCTGCGGACGAGAGTGTAGGACGGCCGAACTACGGCGTATAGCGAAAGGCCCGCCTCGCATTAGATCTTCACCCTCGGGTCGAGTTTGAACAAGAGGAGGTCTGCAGAGTAGTTCGCAATCAGGACGGCGACCGTCTCCAGCATGAAGGCCGCCTGCAGCACGGGATAGTCCTCACCCCAGACTGCGTCCCAGGTCAGCTTGCCAAGACCGGGATAAGAGAATATGACCTCGATCATGATCGAACCGCTCAGAACCCAGCCGACGTACATCGCGACCACGGTCACTACTGGGAGCATCGCATTTGGCATCGCATGACTGTGGAGTATGTCTTTCGATCTCATCCCCTTGGCGACTGCGGTCACCATGTACTCCTCTGTCATGACATCTATGAGCGCGCTGCGTGTGATGATTGCGAACGCGGCGATCTCTTCCACAACGAGAGCTCCCAGGGGCAGGAGAGTGTGATAGGCCCTGTCGCCGATCTTCCCCCAGAGGTCGAGGTACCTGTAGTCCTCTCCATAGGCGCCTCTCGAAGGCCAATCCGGTATGTACTTCGTGAATAGGCTGAGCAGGATGAGTGCGAATAGGAATGTGGGCATGCAGTAGAATATGAGGAAGAACCCGCTTGCGACCCTGTCCGTGACCGTACCCCTTCTCCAGGCCGCGAGCCTGCCGAGCATAACGCCCGCGAGCACGGCCAGAGCCGTCCCCGTGCCGACTAGGACCAGTGTGTTGGCCAGGGCCGGCCCGATGATGCCTGTCACCGGATAGTTGACCCGCACCGTGAAGCTGGTCCCTAGATCTCCCTGGAATATGTTCACCAGATATGTGACGAACTGGGAAAGGTAGGGCTCATCAAGGCCCCACTTGTCCCTGAGCATTGCGATGACTTCGTCGCTCGCACCTTTCGGGATGACTGCCCTGGCGGGGTCCCCGGGCATAATCCTGAAGAGGATGAAGTTGAAAGCCAGGATCAGGAGTATTGTTATCGCCAGGTAGACGGTCTTCCTGAATATGTAGGACCTGAAGTCACGCGCCATTTCGTTCCACCGTCATCTGCTTGTGCGCCAAGGTTCTCATGTTTCCGTCGTGCAGTCGCTGTGCTGCTCTCGGCAAGTTGTAGTCACGGCAGCCTGACGTCCTCTTCCTTCTCTCCGCCCCTGCGCCGGAAGAACCACACAGCAACGACTACTGCAGCCACCACCGCTATGCCTATCAGGGCATACAGCATGAGAGAGGGCCCTGTGTCCGTCTTCAGGGGAACTAGGTCGAAGTAGAGCGGATTGGCACTCCAGAAGTTGGCCAGCTGTCTCCCAGGATGCGCGCCCCAGTCACCCCATCCCGAGAAGCTGTCGGTCCTCCACCCCCAGCACCCATAGGGGTATGCATAGACCACGAAAGCCGCATCCTCGTACATCAGCTCCTGGCAGTTGTATGCGGCAGTCTTCTTCTCCTCGTAGGTACTGGCCTTGATGTATTTGGAGTAGTTCTCATCATATCTCGGATTGCTGTAGCCGGTCTCTGACCAATCGTAAATGCAGAATGAGGTCTGGATGTACAGCAGATATGAGGGGTCTATGTCGCCGCTCCAATACGTGAGGGTCAGCTCGAAGTTGTAGGCGTAGATGAGGGTGCTCCACTGTCCTATGCTGACATACCTCGGCTCAATCTCTATGCCGATCTTCCTGAAGTCCTCCCGCAGCTTCATCGCCGTGTCCTTGTCCTCCATCAGCTCCTGCTCAACAACGATTTCGAAGGACAAGGGTTTGCCTTCTGCGCCATATGGGTTGCCCACACCAGCCCTTCTCACGCCGTCCGTACCCCAGTAGTAGCCCGCATTGTCTAGTGTCTCGTTTGCCTTGGTGAGATTGAAGGTATATGCCTTGTCAGGCTCCGGCTCCCAATATAGGTCTCCGTATATTGGGGAGACTATCGTGGAACCGATCTCCGCATAGCCCCGGTAGACGTTGTCTATGATGAATTCTTTGTTGGTAGCATATGCCATGGCCTTCATGACCGCGGGGTCTCTCCTGAGATTGTTGAGGGTGTTGGGCTGCATGCAAACGCCCATCTCGACAGAGAAGCCAGTGCATTGCAGTCCTGAATAGGTATCTATCGGGGCATCAGGATTGCTGCTCAGCCATGCCTCCAGATTCTGGAAGCTCGCGGAGTTGAACGCAGCCACATCTATGGCCCCTCTCTGGATGTCTCCGAACATCGCCGATGGTTCCAGGTAGAACACAAGGATGACCCTGTCGAAGTCTATCGTATCGCCCCGCTCAGCCGCCCCATGGTAGTCGGGATTTCTCAGGAGGATGAGCGGATCTCCCGATGTGTATTCGTCTTCCGTGTTCTCAGTGCACATGAACGGGCCCGTCCCTATGGGCCAGAGGTTCTTGAATTGGAACGCTGCCTCTGACACATCCATCAGACCCCAGATGTGCTCCGGCAGTATCGGTATCATGAGCGACTCCGCCACTGGACATGGGGAAGGAGAGCCGTCGAGGTCCTGATAGTGAATGCGCACTGTGTATTCGTCGATCTTCTCAATCGAGCTGATCAGCGAAGTGGAAGGTTGGTAGGCCCACACGGTGTCGAAATTGATGCCTATCTGCATCTCTATCGTGAATACCACGTCGTCGGCATCGAATGGCTCGCCATCGTGCCATAAGGCATCCTGTGACAGGTTATACTGCCAGACGGAGCCGTAGGGCTCATATTCGGGCACCGCGTACCAGCTGATGGCCAGGTTTGGCTTCGCCTGCATGTCCTCATCGATTGTGATCAGGTCTTCGTAGATGAACTGCCAGAACAAATACGCGTTGTCCGTCACCCCTATGAACGGGTTAAGGCTGTCAATCGGCTCTATCAGCCCGATTCTGAGGGTTGTGCCACCTGCTGCCTCCGCTACTCTTACGCCTGCCCCTCCAAGCGATAACAGAAGAAGTAGCGCTGCCATGGCCACCGCCATGGCTGATTTCCTGGAAAACCCGCCTAGGTCTTCCCATCTCGTTCCCTTGCTGGCCCACGATATCTCTTCGTTACTTGTGATTGACAGTCTCCCACTTTCCTCCCAAGTAGGCCTTATATGGCGTTTTGTCTCAGAGAGCTGTGCTGTCTGGATGGGTAATAGCGTACCCCTTTCATAAACCCTCTTTCCCAGAGCATGGCAAACCAATTTATACAGCCAACTCATTGGGCGCGCTGATGGCCGAGCCTGAGGGCACAGAGTTCCAGAGGAAGATGACCTTCTCGTTTTTCGCTGCGCTCTTCATCGCAGGCCTAGTAATCTATTGGACCTGGGGCGTCCTCTACGACACCTGGTACCCGTTCGACAGGGGCAACATAGGCATCTACACCGTATACGTGCCCCTGATTGCCTTTGGTGTGATCGGTATGCTCCTCTACAGGAAGAGGCCAGTCAAGAAGTAGCTCAGCTCACATGGCCCTTGCGAGGTATACGGGGATATGAGTGGGTTTCTTGCACACGACGCAAGAACCTGTGAATTTCTCATCGTCGACGGGCATGCCGAGAATATTCCTTTCAGAACGGCCCTCGATCTCGTGACCGCACTTCTCCCCGCCGCACCATCCGGTGCGTATGATCTTCTCGGGGAGCCCTTCCAGCGTGTCGACTGTGACGATGTTCGAATCGAGCTCTGCCTGGGCCCTTGCCAGCATCTCCCTCGAAATGAGTGCAAGAGTGGTCTGGACCTCCGTCACCGCGCGCGCCCTGTCCCTCAGGCTCTTCTCGCCGGTGTCCCTCCTGACGAAGGTGACCTTCCCCTTTTCCATGTCTCTGATGCCCAGCTCAAGCCTGAGAGGAACGCCCTTGAGCTCCCAGTCGTAGTACTTCACGCCGGGCCGCACATCCCTCTCGTCCAGGTGCACTCTGACGCCAGCCCTTCTCAGCTCCTCGTACAGTCCCCTGGATGCAGTCGTGACCTTCTGGGTTTCCCCCTTCGCAAGGACAGGCACGATGACGACCTGGTTCGTGGCGACATCTGGCGGCAGCACAAGCCCCTTGTCGTCGCCGTGGATGGCGACTATCGCACCCACGAGTCTCTCGCTCATTCCGTAGGTCGTCTGGTGAACATATCTGTGCTCTCCCTTGTCGTCCTCGTATTTTATGTCATAGGGTTTTGAGAAGTTCTCCTCGTACTGGTGTATCGAGCCCAGCTGGAGGCTCCTGCCAGAGGGGAGGACGGTATCGATTCCGACGGTGTAAGATGCTCCAGGGAACTTGTCCCAGTCTGTCCTCTTCAGCAGCTTGTAAGGTATGCACCATCTCCTGGACAGGTGCGCCATGATGTCATAGTCCTCCCTGATCTGGCGCTCAGCGTCCTCGAAATCCGCGTGGCACGTGTGCGACTCGAAGAAGTGTATCTCCCTGACACGAATGAAGGCCCTCGTCTGCTTCGTCTCGTACCTGAAAGTGTTGACTATCTGGTACGTCTTGAGGGGGAGGTCAGCGTGAGACCGTATCCAGACCGCGAACATGGGATACATGGCGGTCTCGCTCGTGGGCCTCAGCAGGAGCCTCACGTCGAGCGGGTTGAGCCCGGCGTGCGTGACCCAGAACACCTCAGCGTCGAACCCCTTGATGTGCTCCTTCTCCTTCGCGAACTGATCCTCCGGAATCAGCAGAGGGAAGCAGACCTCGTCGTGGTCGGTGGCGTCGAACTCTTCCCTTATGTGGGAGTCTATGGCCTGCATGATCTTCCAGCCGTACGGCGTCCAGACGTTCATACCCTTGACGGGGTACCTCTTGTCCGTCAAGTTCGCCTTCTCGACGATCTCGTTGTACCACTCGCCGAAATCCTCTGCCTTCTTCATGCCGTGGCCGAGAAACCCAGGGGTGAATAAGTAGCTTTTGGTGTCCGCAGCGTCACTCCCTGGCTATCCTGGCTATCTCAGAGGCGACGCTGATGCAGGTGGTGGGATTCTCTATTGTGTCCGTTGAGCATATCTGGTCGCATGCGGGTCTCAGCTTCTCGAGGCCGTTCTTGGCGAAGACCCCGTGCGTGCACACGGCGTAGATCTTGTCCGCGCCTTGTCTCCTCAGCTGCTCTGCCGCCTTGGCTATCGTGCTCCCAGTGGCGATTATGTCATCCACTATTGCGACCTTCCTGCCTTCGACCGCGAGAGATTTCGGGGCCATCTCGACGGTCTCGCCATCCAGTCGCGTCTTGACCAGGAAGTCGGACTCGCATCCCACGACGTCGGCAACCCTCTTCGCGTTGTCAGCTCTCCCTTCGTCAGGGGAGAGCACTAGGTCGATGCCCTTCCCCTTGAGGTATCTCCCCACGCACGGGTATGCGTGCACGTTCCTAGCAGATACGTCATCGAACCAATCTACTACTGATGGTGCATGAACGTCTACGGTCACGAACTCATCCGTGTTCAGCTGTATGAGACGCGCGAGCGCGCGGGCGCTTATTGGTTCTCCGGGCAGAAACTGCTTGTCCTGGCGCGCGTACCCGAAGTACGGAACGACCGTTGTCAGCGAGGAGACGTCGAACTCGTACACTGCATCCTGGAGCAGGAACAGCTCCACGATGTTCCTGTCTGGCCATGTGGTCTGGACGACGAAGACCTCCTCGCCGTCGAGGTCCTCATCGATCCTGACATAGCACTCGTCATCAGGAAACCGCTTGATCTCGACCTTTGCCAGCTTGGCCTTCAGGCAGTTCGCCAGCTCCTTGGACAGGAGCTGGGACGCCGACCCCCCAACAACGTACATGCTATCGTCAGCTGGGAATGTTGTGCTTTCTCTTATACCTTGATGGTTTCCCCGCCCGTCCTTCGCCTGCGAAAACATTTATAGGCCGCACCGGTCTATTACCGGCTTGAGATGGGATGCACTTGAACGAGAGTGTTGGCCAGCAGTATGCATCTTCCTCGACCGCGCCCTCCGAGCATGTTGAGGCTACTCGAGAATCACCGGCAAGCGGGCATGCCCGCACACCATCAGCCAGGAGGAAGGCATCTGCAAACGGCCTCGAGACCGTAGGGATGGTCTTCGGCAATGTGGGCACGCTCAGCTTCAACTGCGGCGTCACGGCCCATCTCGAGAAGATGGAGTACGTCCAGGTCCACCACGAGACGAGCGGGTGGGTCCTCGGACAGGTTTCAGAGATAGTGAGGAAGACGAATCTGACGGTCGAGGGAGTCGAGGAGATCGTCCACGGCACACCAGTCCCCATCGACGAGAAGGAGATAGCCGTGATCTCCATCGTGGGCTTCAGGGATGACAGGAACCTGCTGCAGGTCCCGCGCACGCCCCTCAAGGCCGGTGAGGCCGTGTACCGTGCCGACGAGGACTTGATCAAGAAGGTGGTTGGCCTTCACGAGAACACCGACACCGGAGCGTACATCGGCCTGCTCTCTGGCCACGACATCAAGGTCGAACTGGACATCAACACGATGGTCCAGAAGCACGTGAGCATACTGAGCAAGACGGGCGGAGGTAAATCCTACTGTTCGGGCGCGCTCATCGAAGAGCTGATGAAGCACAACGTCACGGTATGCGTGATCGACCCTCACGGCGAGTACTCGAGCATGAAGCACAAGGGAGTCGTGAAGAAGACCATCCGCGACTTCGGAGTGTCGCCCCGCGGATACGAAGACAAGATATCGGAGTTCGCCACGGACACCAACATCAACAAGGGGGCGAAGCCGCTCAAGTTCACGCTCCACAACCTGGATGCCCGCGAGATACTCGGCCTGACGAACATCAAGAACGTGCGGTCTTTCCTCACGATGCTCAGAAAGGCGGTCGACACGCTCAAACAGACCAAGGGCAACTATACCCTGAGCGATGTGATCACATACCTCGAGAAGAGTGGGGAGGCGTCCAGTGGCACTCTCGTAAGCGAACTCGAGTACCTCAACGAGGTCGATGTGTTCGCGGAGCAGGGAACGAAGATCGACGAGCTGATTCAGAAGGGCAGGTGCACGGTCATCAATCTCAGAGGGACTCCGCCTGACATCCAGGAGCTGATTGTGAACAGGGTCGGGAACGCCCTGTTCGAGCTCAGGAAGATGGGCAAGATACCGCCCATGATGCTCGTTGTGGAGGAGGCGCACAACTTCTGCCCACAGCAGGGCCAGGTCGCGTGCTCCAAGGTCTTCAGGACCATAGCTTCGGAAGGCAGGAAGTTCGGCCTCGGGCTGACGATAATAACGCAGAGGGCGGCCAAGGTGGACAAGAACGTCCTCAGCCAGTGCAACACGCAGGTCATCCTCAAGGTTACCAATCCCAACGACCTCAAGGCAATAGCCTCGTCCATAGAGGGCCTCACGCAGGGCATGGAGGAGGAGATCCAGAGGCTGCCAATCGGCTCCGCGATCATCACAGGCGGTGGCGTTTCGATGCCTCTCCTGGTGGAGATAAGGCCCAGGGAGTCGAGGCACGGCGGCGAGAGCGTTGAGGTCATCCCCTCCAGAAGGATGTAGAGATGGCGGCCAAGGGTTCGGCCCTTACTGAAGAGCGGGTCGAGAAGTACATATCCATCACATCCGAGGCCCTTGACAAGCTTCGCATATCCCCTCCTGAGAGGTCCTTCAACAGGAGGCTGGCAGAGGACTTCCTGAGGATGGCCAAGGCGTACCACGAGGACGCCAAGGAGTTCGCGGCCAAGGGCGACCTCGTCAACGCGTTCGCCTGCGTGAACTACGCGCACGGATGGCTCGATGCCGGCGCGAGGGTCGGCCTCTTCGATGTCGGCGGTGATGACAGGCTTTTCACGCTCTTCGAATGAGAGCCCCGACCTGCTCAGAGAAGTAGGTTGGCTGCCGCAAAGGCAAGACACACGCCCCAGTAGACAAGCAGGGCGGCCGCCATCAACAGTCCAGTCTTCCATTTCGGGATTCCCTTCGGAGTCTCTCCCCAGATCCTGAACTGTTGGGCCACGCCAAGGTCGCTCTCCAACGCGAGCGCCTTCTCCGTCCACAGCCTGAGGTTGTTTCGCGCATCCAGAAGAACCAGCAAGAGGGAACCATTCAAGGCAAGGGCGACCAAGGAAATCGCAGACCTTGCCAGATAGTGGCCCTCCTGCTGGTAGAAAGAGAAGACCAGAACGGCGTTCGCGACCAAGAACAGAGCGAAAGGAGCCCCGAGGTAGCTGTCCTGGGCCCGGATCATCGAGTTGAGCTCATGCAGCTGCGCGTCACCTAGCTCGCTGGCCTGCCAAGATTTCTGCATGCGCATCTCCTCCGCAATGACACCCGGCCGTGGAGTGAATGCCGTTCAGTTGTATTATTGTTGTGATTCAAGGATTCTCGGGCCTGTCGTATCGACATTGCAGACCCAGACGTCCCCGAACTCTGACAGACCGCGCCTGAGTGAGGCGGTGTCGCCTACTGCGAAGACTGAGCTTCCAAGCATTGACATGCTCGCCATTCCGCATGAAGATACAGAGCGCATCGCCTCGAGGACTTCCCTGGATGCAAGCCTCGTCTCGAGGGCGAACTCGCGGGACAGTCTCATGAGCTTCTCAAGCGACGGCTCCTCAATCAGCTCCTCCACCTTCTCAGAGCCGCTCGCGTTTATGGCCCTCGCCCTGACGGGGTCGTTCAGTATCGCCCTTGTGCGGAGGCCCTTGCCCACGACGGCAAGGACCACTTCGGGCGCACCGTTAATCCTCAGGACCTCTCCTCTGGGCGGCAGGCCAGCCTTCTTCCTGATGGTTATTCCTCCGCAGTGGATGGCGGACACATCTCCCAGGCCGCTTCCGCGTCTTATCTCAGCGATATGGGCCGCCTCGAACGCCTTCTGCCTGGGCATGCCCAGCAAATCGGCTACGGCCAGACATGCGGACAGCGCGCCCGCAGCGCTCATGCCGAACCCCTGCGTCATTGGCAGGTCTAGCTTTGTGAGGACATCGATTCTGAGCGGAGCTGCTTGAATCAGTATCCTCAGCGCTTCCCGTGTGACATCTCCTCTGGAGCTGCTGCCCGCGATTCGAACCCTTGTCTGCTGTATGTCGGATTCCTCGATCTCCACCCGGGAAGTCGCCCCGAGTGACAGGCACAGGCCTGCCCCTCTGGAGCCCATAGAGAGCAGGTCCTCAGACCTGCGTATCTCGAAGAACCCGGTCACATGCCCAGGGCAGAAGGCCTCCCGGTCCATCAGACCATCCTGACTATCTTGTCCATGATCTTGTCTGCGACCTGCAGCTTGGTCCCGCGCAGCTCCTCGACCGTCCCGTCAGGCTCAACCAGGAGCACGCGTGTCCTCCCGGGCCTGACCTGCTCCACCAAGTTCGCGACCACTAGGCCGCACTTCGCCCTCCTGATCAGCTTCATGGAGTCGTCGACGAGCTTCTCGTCCGATATCTTGGCCTGGGCCTTGAACCCGACCACGAACTTCGCCTTCAGGGTGTCGATTAGCTTCGGGTTCCTCTTCATGACCAGCTTCATGCTGCTCTCTTCTGATGGCATCTTGCCTTCAGTTCTTCTCGGGGAGTAGTCTGAGACCGCCGCTGGGAAGAGGACGATGTCGAACCTCCTGCCTTTCAGTCTCTTGGCAAGGTCGTTGAAGGATGTGAACCTGATTGTCCTCAAGTGCTCAGGGATCTCGGTGTCGCACCTGCCCATCAGGAGCTCCACGTCGGCACCCCTCTCGTGTGCGGCTCGCGCGAGCTCAACCCCGGTCTCACCAGAACTCCTGTTCGTGACCACCCGGACATCGTCGATGGGCTCTTCGGTCGAGCCCGCGATGACGAGCACCTTCCTGCCGGCAAGGTCTCTCTTTCCTATGGCCGCGATCACAGAGGAGACTATGTAGTCTATCTCGGGCATCTTCGCCTTGGACTCCTCCTCCTTCGGGCCGAGGAAGACGACACCGTGCTTCTCGAGCTTGGAAATGTTCTCGAGGATTATCTTGTGGGCCATCATGGTGTGGTGCATTGCGGGCACGACGATGACGGGTATGCCTGTGCCCAGCGCGGTCGTCGCGAAGGTCGTCACCGGGGTATCGTCGATGCCGAACGCCATCTTCGATATCGTGTTTGCCGTGGCCGGCGCTATCAGGAGCAGGTCCGCCTTGTCGGGCACATCTCCGCAGAGGGATACATGCTGCACTCTCCCGTCTATCTCGGTCGTGACGGGCTTTCCGGATGCGAACTCCAGGGCCCAGGGGTGCAGGATCGTCTGGGCATCTCTGGACATGACGACATGTACTTCGGCGCCGTGCCTTATGATTTCTCGGCACAGCTTCACTGATTCGACGGCCGCAATGCTGCCAGTCACGCCGAGGACTATCTTCCTGCCCTTCAGCCTGTCGCTCTTCGAACCGCGGAGATGGTCTGCTGAGTGCATGTCGGGCAGTATGAGAGTCGCAGGCGTCTTAAAGCTTCCTCTTCCTGATCAGCCCGATCACGCTCTCGACCACAGTGTCAAGATCCTTCGTGGCGTCGATCTTGACGATCGACCTGTCCGACCTGGCCAATCTCAGGTAGTTCCTGTGCACCTCGCGCAGGAACTCCAGCCTCTCGAACCTGGAGTATGATGTCCGGCCTCTTATCCGTTCGAGACTGAGCTTGGGTGGTATCACCAGCAACACGGTGAGGTCAGGGTGTATCGATATCCTCAAATTTGCTTCCAGGAGCCATTTGAAGGGATCCCCCTCGAAAACATCCTTCAGATTTGCGGCCTGGTACGCCACAGTGGAGTGATAGTACCTGTCGCAGACCACGAGCTTCCCCTTGGCGAGCCAGGATGCTATCTTTTCAGTGTGCTGGGCCCTATCTGCCATGAACAACAGGGCGTCTACGTAGGGACTTGTCTCTCTTCCCTCACCCTCCCTGACTGCCTTGCCCATCCATGTGTCCGTGGGTTCCCTTGTGAGCACTGCCCTCTTGCCCAGACCTCTGGCCACTCTGCTGGCGACCGAGGACTTCCCGCATCCATCTATGCCCTCTACGACGACGAAGCCCGCCATATACACCATCGGATTGCGGGGCGCCGTAGATAACCGTTTCCACTGAGCATATGCCTGGCCCCCAGGGCATGTGTTATAAGGAGCGAACTCGTTATCGGCTTCTCAGGTGAGCTCCTGGTAGTCGCATATGTGCTGATAACGACGGCCATGGGAAAGGAATCCTACGTCCTGGAGCAACTCAGGAAGATCCCTGGCCTTTCCGAGGTACATCAGCTGTTCGGCCAGTTCGACCTCCTCGTCAGAGTCGAGACAAAGGACTACGACACACTGTGCGATATCGTATTGGGGCAGTTCAGGACCATCTCCGGGGTGACCGGGTCGAGAACACTGATCACGGCCAGGTTCAAGCGCGACTGAGAGCGCTCACGCACTCGTCTGGTTGGCCGCTTTCTTCTTGTACTCCCTCCAGCTGAGTATCATGTCCCTGGCGGCCTTGGCCTCGTTGATCCGTCTTCTCGCGGTGTTGTGGGGGGCCGTGCGCAGGACCTCAGGGTCCTCCTTCAGTATGGCCTTGCACGCCTCCGCGAAGTCGTCCAGCGTCTCCTTGGTCTCCGTTTCGGTGGGCTCGATCATGATCGCCTCGTCCACCACAAGCGGGAAGTAGACGGTGGGGGCGTGGAATCCATAGTCGAGAAGTCGCTTGGCGAAGTCCATCGTCCTGAGCCCCTTTGCCTTCAGCGGCCTCCCGCTCAGCACGAACTCATGTTTCCGGAGGTCACTGAAAGGCAGCTCGAAATCGCCTTTCAAGAGTTCCTTCAGGTAATTCGAATTCAGGACCGCGTTCTCTGAAGCCGAGGCCAGGCCATTGCCTCCCATCATTCTGATATAGGCGTACGCGCGCACGAGGACGGCATAGTTGCCGTAGAAGGCGCGAACCTTGCCTATGCTCTTCGGGCAATCGTAGTCGAGCGAGTACACCTCGCCTCTCTTGAGGATCCGCGGCACCGGTAGAAACCCTTCAAGGGGTCTCTTGACCCCCACAGGACCGGAGCCAGGGCCTCCTCCTCCGTGGGGCGTCGCGAAGGTCTTGTGCAGGTTGAAGTGCACTATGTCGAAGTCCATCTTCCCTGGGGAGGTCTTGCCCATGATGGCGTTCAGGTTCGCGCCGTCATAGTACAGTAGCGCGCCCGCATCGTGGATTATTCCAGCCATTTCCCTGACGTCCTTCTCGAAGATGCCCAGCGTGTTCGGGTTTGTGAGCATGAAGGCGGCCGTGTCCTCGGACACCGCTGCCTTGAGAGCCTCGATATCGACGCACCCGTCTTTCGATGGCAGGTCGAGGACGTCGTATCCCACCATGGCCGCGCTCGCCGGGTTTGTCCCATGGGCCGTGTCTGGCAGGACCACTTCCTTTCTCTCCTCCCCATTGGATTCGTGGAACGCCCTCACTATCTGAATCCCCGTGTACTCCCCCTGCGCTCCCGCGGCGGGCTGAAGTGTGACCGCATCGACGCCTCCGATCTCCGCAAGAAGCCGTTCGAGCTCGTACATGAGCCTCAGCGCTCCCTGGACGGTGGACTGGTCTTGGAGCGGGTGGATGTCCGCCACAGTCGGCCACGAGACGACCTCGTCGCAGACCTTCGGGTTGTATTTCATCGTGCACGAGCCGAGAGGGTAGATCCCGTTGTCCACTCCGAAGTTCATCTGCGAGAGGTTCACGAAGTGCTTCACGACATCCCTCTCAGGCAGGTCGGGGATGTCGAGCTCCTTCCTGACCAGCTCCTCGGGCAGAAGGCCTCCCACCGTGCCGTCGAAGTTCTCGTCCTGCAGAGGCCTTTCGCGGCTCTCAAACACCGTGGGGACATCATGCGTTGCCTGACGGTATGTCATCTGATCCCCTCCAGTGCCTCTATCAGCTTGTCGTGGTCAGCCTTCGTGTGCATCTCCGTGGTCGCGTACAGCGCGGCGTTGCCCAGCTCGGGGAACTCGTGTTTGAGGATGTGCCCTCCGTGCACGCCGTTTGACAGGAGATGTGAGTGTATCTCTGCCGGGTCGGCCTTCGAGGTCACAACGAACTCGTTGAAATGAGCGGATTTGAAGTGCGGTGCGACGAATCCGCTGACGCGCGAAATCCGCTTCGCGAGGAGATCCATATTCTCGATGTTCCTCGAAGCAATCCTCCTTAGCCCGGACCTGCCCACGACCGAGAGATACGCAGCCACAACGACTCCGAGAAGTGCCTCGTTGGTGCATATGTTGGATGTCGCCTTGCTCCTGCGGATGTTCTGTTCTCTCGTCTGGAGTGTCATGCAGAACGCGGGTTTCCCTTCCGAGTCAACGGTCAATCCGATGAGCCTTCCCGGCATCTTCCTAACATGTTCCGTCTTGCACCCGAAGATGCCTATCATCGGCCCGCCGAAGTCCATAGGCACGCCGAAGACCTGGCCATCTCCTATGATGATGTCCGCGCCGAACTCGCCAGGGGGTCTCACGAGAGCAAGGGCCATGGGGTTCACGCCTACGACCATGGTCTTCGTCCCGAGGATACCTCTGATCTCTGCCGCGCGGGTCTCGAGTGGTCCGAAGTAGTTCGGGGTCTCGAAGTAGAAGCCAGAGACCTCCGGGACGAGCTTGGCTTTGAGGTCACCCAAATCCACCTGCCCGGACACAGGGTCGTACCCCACCTCATCGAGCTCGATATCCGCGCCCTTCGCGTAGGTCCTCGCCACCGCTTTCTTCTCGGGGCTGATCGCCCTGCTCAGGAGGAACCTCTTGCCTCCTGTGATCCGGTGGCTCATGAGTATTGCCTCCCCCAAGGAGTTCGAAGCGTCGTACATGCTCGAGTTGACAACATCGATAGCCAGCAGCTCCGCCATGAACGACTGGTACTCGAAGAGCGCCTGGAGCATCCCCTGGCTTATCTCGGGCTGATATGGAGTGTATGATGTGACGAATTCGGACCTGGAGGCGATGGCCTTGACCGCGGAAGGGATGAAGTGGTTGTACACCCCCGCCCCGAGGAAGGAGGGCATGTCAGATGCGGCGATGTTGATGGCCATCATCGCGGCCATTTCGCGCTTGAGCTCCAGTTCTGAGAGCCCGTCAGCGATCTTCAGCCCATCTATCCGAATCTCCTTCGGCACATCTCGGAAGAGCTCGTCCACAGACTTGATCCCGAGGCGCTGAAGCATCTCCAAAGAGCATTCGGAGAGCGCCATACGCGTTTGATTGAGTTCCATATGTAAATCCTTTATGCAGTAACCGCCTGATCGCTCCCTCAGCCCAAGCTGCGGGGCCTCATCTACGCATCTTGACCCGGGGCCTCCTGGCCACCCTCAGCCTCTCGACGAACCTCGGGAGGCTCTGGATGTCCTTGATCTCCTTCTTGGACAGAATGACTATCTGCGTTCTGTGGCGCTCTTTCACGGAGACGCCGTTCGCCTGGAACGCCTCCTTGAGCATCCGCGCGAGCTGCCCGCCGCGCCTGTCCCAGTCGGTGAGCACGATGGCTTCGTCATAGCGTCTCGAGACCATCTCTGCGAACGAGAATATCGATATGCCCCTGTTGACTGCCATCACGTTCTTGTGTATGCCGAGTCTCTTCAGCGCAGCGACGTCCTGGGCTCCCTCGACTACTATCAGCATCCTCTCGCTGTCTTTCTCGAGCTCCTCGAACACCTTCTCCAGCTCCTCGAGGCGCTCCTCGGCAGTCAGCATCTACCTTACCCCTAGGCGCCTTAGCGCCTCCTCTGCGCGGAGAGGGACGAACACCGCCTTCATGGTCGAAGTGTGTCCCCTGAGTATCCTCATGCCGGACCTGGGTACTCCAAGCCTCTCGGACAGATACCTCACCAGTTCCTCGTTCGCCGCTCCGTCCCTCGCAGGCGCGGCCACCCTGACCTGCACCATCCCCCTCCATTTGTTGACTCCTGTGATCTCAGTCTCGGACGCGTTGGGGCTCACCTCGACTGCGATCACAGAACCTCCCTTCGCATCTCTGACCAGGGCCTTGTCCAACATGGCTGTTTCCTTGGAGGTAATCCCCCAGCGGACTATTATTGCTGCGTGTAGTATCCTCACCGCACAAGCATCAAATATCCAAACCGTGTATGCTCGAACAGATGGCCGCTGAAAGGGGGGATATCGGCTACGAGGACATCATGGGCCTTTTCAGACAGGAGAACAAGTCCTCCCAGCTGAACAAGGTCGACCCGGCGCTCTACGACAAGATGGCCGCTTACATAAAGACCCTCAGGAAGGAGAGCGAGCGAGAGATCGCCATGAACCCCATGTCCCAGGCCAGTATGATGCTCAACGACCAGCTCAAGAAGGCGATAGACAAGTCCAAGCGCGTCTACGAGCTCAGGCAGAGGAAGATATCGCTGCTCGCTCTGAGAAAGGTGGCGGGGGACAACCCGGACACCGGGAACCTGACCGCAGACGAGCTGGTGCTGTTTTCCAACCTCGTCTCCGTGCTTGGTGCGCATAAGGATTCCAAGGCGGACTTCGAGGAGCTCGGACCGCGGTTCACCACGCCCAAGGAGGTGACCGAGCTTCCTGGAGCGCCGGCTGAGAGCATGCGCGAGGCGGAGGAGAAGGAAGCCGAGGAGAAGGGGGAGGAGCTGGTACTCATACGTGTCCTTGAGGACGTCCCTACGTTTGCGGGTGTGGACAAGGAGTATAAGCTGAGGAAGGAGGATGTCATCTCGCTCCCGAAGTCCATCGCCAGCGCGCTTGTCTCTCACGGCAAGGCCACGGTCATAGGCTCAGGCTAGCCTGTGCGGCCCGCCGACCGCTCCGTGCTCAGCAACGTGAAGGCTGACCTTCTTTCTGGCTCGACGAAGTGACTCGCCTACCGCTCTCCGTGCCAGCTGAGGGGTGTTGTTCTCCATGCTCAGGTGCACGAGCACCACATCCTTGGTCCGTGAGTTGACTGCGGCCGATGACAACAGGCCCGCGTCGGCATTGGACAGGTGTCCGTGCTTGCTTCTGATGGCATTCTTCAGGAAATTCGGGTAGCTGCCATTCGCCAGCATATCCTCGTCGTAGTTCGCCTCAAGCATCAGGAGGTCAACGCCCCTCATATGCTCCACGACTTCCTCCGTGACGCAGCCCAAGTCCGATGCGATGGCCACGGACGAATCTCCGGCCTTGATCTTGAACGCCACGGGTTCCGCTGCGAGATGCATCACGCTGAAGGGTTCAAGCGCCAAATCACCTATCAACACGGTGTCACCCGCTTTGATGGGCACACCCTCGACACCTTCAAGGGGCGTAAGGGACAGAGTACCCTTCGTGCCGAACGCCTTGATTCTGTTGTCTGCACAGAATCTGCGCGCTCCTCGCACGTGATCGGTATGTTCGTGAGTGAGCACAACCGCTTCGATTTCCGATGGCCCAATGCCGAACACAGACATCCTCCTCTCGAGTTCCCTCGCGGACAGGCCCGCGTCTACCAGGATGGCAGAACCGTCTCTGACGACGAGGAAAGAGTTGCCGCAGCTCCCGCTAGACAGCACTGAAACGAAAGAATCGTGCATCCAGTGCAGCGTATGTCTGCCGCCTTCATAAACCCTACCGTCACCGAGTCAAGCACTGCCTGAAGACGTATGTCCCTCGCTTGACGATTCTTTAAAGCATTGGGAATCCGTTTATCTAAGAGAAGTGCGTTGTCTGGCTGTCAAGACAACCGATGACGACTCGTCTACATCACGCCATGACGACGGCTTTGTTCAACTGCGAGTTGTCCTATATTCAGGAGTCGAACACAATGGTTTCGAGGAAGCAGATGTTGCGTGTTCTTGAGAAAGATCAGCTTGATGCCATCCACGGGACAACCCTGAGGGTCCTCGAGAGCACGGGCGTCCTCGTGAACTCTGAGGAAGCTCTCGGTCTCCTGGAAAGGAAGGGCCTGGCCGTGGACCACAAGAAGAGGATCGTCAAGATGCCCGAATCCGTCGTCAAGGAGGCGCTCAAGAGCTGCAAACCCAACTTCAAGTGGCACGCCAGGAGTGAGAAGAACAGCATAGAGGTCGTCGATGGCCGGACGAAGATCGGGCCAGGCGCGGAGTGCGTCTACATCATCGACCCCCAGACCGACCGAGCACGTGTCCCAACCCTCAAGGACGGCATGCAGTGCTGCCGTCTGCTCGACGCCGTGGAGACTGCTAGGATAGCATACGTGCCGGTTTTCGCGAGTGACGTCCCGGAAGAAGCCAGAAGGTTGGTCGTAATGGTCGCTGGTCTCATACATACCTCTAAGGTTACCTTTGGAGGCAGCACGGACGAGAGCGATGTCGAGATGACGGTTCGTCTCGCCGAGGCAATCCTCGGAAGCAGGGAGGAGTTGAGGAAGAGGCCGTTGTTCGTCGGCTATGTCGACCCGATAAGCCCCTTAGCGCATGAGCACACGATGCTCGAGGCGCTTCTGGGCTATGCCAAGTTGGACTTGCCAGTGTTCGTGACTGTGATGGCACTCGCAGGAGGCACCGCCCCTGCGTCCCTCGCAGGTATACTGGTGCAGCAGAACGCTGAGGTGCTGAGCTCCGTGGTCCTTGCAAGCACGGTCACGAAGTCACCCAAGATAGTCTACGGGTCGGTGTCATGCCCGTTGGACATGCGGACAGGAATGTCGGCGACCGGCGCGCCCGAATTCTCGCTCATCGGCGTCGGTGCGGTCCAGCTGGCGAAGTACTACAACCTGCCGAGCAACATGGGCGTTCAGAGCGATTCGAAGGCCGTGGACGAACAGGCATCGTATGAGAAGGCCTTCTCTGCACTGGCAGCTGCAGCAGCAGGGGCGGACTTCTCGGATCTGTTCATAGGCTCCACCGAGGCGTTCAACACGTATTCTCCCGTCCAGCTCGTGATAGACGACGAGATCGCTTCCATGGCACTCAGGTTCTCGGAGGGCATCGAGGTCAACGACGAAACCCTCTCACTGGAGACCATCAGCAAGGTGGGCCCAATGGGCAATTACCTCAAGCATAGGGACACGATGGTCCGGTTCAGGAAGGAGCACATGGCACCGAGGCTCTCAGATCGCTGGTCCAGGATGAAATGGGACCAGACAGGCTCCAAGGACGCAAAGAAGAGAGCGAAGGAGAGGATGGAGGAGCTTCTGCGCTCCCATGTCCCCGAGCCGCTGGAGCCGGAGGCGAAGAAGAACCTGGACGCGCTGCTCGCGGAGTACACCAAGAGTTACACGGTCGACTCTCTCGAGAGAAGCATCAGATGACTTGGTCCGCGCTCGCTCTTGCGCAATGCATATCGTCTTTCCTGATTGATCTGCTCCATTGCCGATGGCTGCGCGAAGGTCGAAACAAGTGCGCGCCGCCTTCTCTGAGAACTGAGGTAGCCAGATGTCGCAAGATTTCGTGGCGCGCTCGATAGCTTTATTAACAGCCACCATATTCTGCGGGTCTGCGGGCCTGTAGCTCAGCTAGGTAGAGCAATCGGCTCTTATTTCGGTCTTTTACTGACCGACGGAGACACCGATTGGCCAAGGGTTCGAATCCCTTCAGGCCCGCCTCATGTCATAATCCAATCGGCGTTTCAGTCATCCGCCATCCGAAACGATAATCCATCCCTCCAGTCATGCGGAGACGAAAGAGGGACTGAAGATGCCAGCGAACCATCTCTATTTCATCGGGACCGCAGGTTCCGGCAAGAGCACCCTGACACATGCGTTCCAGGTGTGGTTGCAGACTCAGGGATACGACTCGATCACCATCAACCTCGACCCCGGAGCGGAGAGCCTTCTCTACACGCCCGATATCGACGTGCGGGACTGGATCAA
>JAFGHM010000004.1 GCA_016930135.1 Thermoplasmatota archaeon
CATGGACTTGTACTGTGGGAGGTATCTCATGTCCTCGAGATACGGGATGAGCCAGCCCCCGTCCGGCCGCTGGAGGCTCAGCAGCCAGTCGGACAGCTTGGTCACTCCGGGATGGCCCTTCATCCCGAACTTCAGAAGCATCCTGATGGCGAAGCCATCGTAATGCGGCAGAGGGAACAGGTACGTCGTGGGTCCGGGGATGTGCCCGTCCTCCGCCTGCCAGCTCAATATCCTGTCGAGGGCCGCCTGCAGGTGCCCCTCGTCCCTCATGGTCTGATACTCGCCAAGATCGTAGAGGTTCCTCAGCATCGTCGTGTAGGTCCAACCGACCGGGGGCCCAGGGCCCTTCTCCTCCGCCAGCCTCCTCTGCCTCGACAGAGGCCAAGTCCCGTCCGGCCTCTGGCTTCTGAGAAGGCGCAGGCGCGGGGCGTACGACTTGCACTCTTTCAACGTGCGGCGGACCAGAGGATCGTCCCTTGCCTTGTCCTTGATGTCGACGAGCATGTAGTATCTGACAGCCGGGATGGATATCTGGAAGAGCTTTCCGTAAGAGTCCTCAACAACCCGCTCGATCTCGTTCTGGAGCATGCCAGGACGCCGGAATGCAGTTCCCAGGCATGATACTTATCATGACCGTGCTGAGGGCTTGTGATACTGTCTCAGCCGTGCAGTATGAGGCCTATTGCGCTCTGGGCAGAGGAAAGTGATATATGCACCCTTTGAGCTAGTGTAGCCTGCCTGGAACAGTATGCTGCTGATCTACGTGATGCAGTGTTCCGACGCCAGGCTACAGTGCGACGTCATATGGGTCCCTCTACGAACCGTCGGTGAGGCACCGAAGCGTGTATAGGGGACAACGCGTCGCGCAACAACAACCCCCGGGAGGGTCAGGGCGGAGAGAGTGCCTTTGCATGCCATGAACCGCGCTGTTACGCCCGGGGGACAACCCTCACCGCCTCTTTCTGTGCTCGAACACCAGCCGCCTGAGCCAGACCTCCGCCTCCTCGTACGTGCGGAAGAGGCGCTCCTGCTCTCTGAACTTCTTCGTGTGATGCACTCTTCGGACGGGGCGGGCATCCAGGGCATTCACATGATGCAGGAGCTCGTGGTACATAACGAATTCCAATACATGCCTCGGCACGCTCTCCGAATCAAGGACCTTATTGACCGCGAGCAGGTCGAGGGCTTCGAAAAGGAACCCGAGGCGTCTTGATGGGGATTCACATGTCCAGGCGAGCGTCGGACGACTGAGCCTTCCGGAGAAGTAGAAGGAGTTCACATAGTCGAATATGGCGACGAGGTCCCTGTGAGCTCCACTTGGGGTCAGTGAGAGATCCTTCGACCTTGCGAGATATATCTCCCTATTCTGCGACCACAGATCTCTCGACCTGGCATAATACAGGTAGGCATCGGCCTTCCCGCGAGGACATCTCCTGCCTGCGGCCCTGCTGGCCAGATACCATGCCAGTGACTCCATCACGTCCTCTGGCGCATTCTGAAGGTAGTCGCTGATTGTTATCTCCAGGCATTTACCATCCACCCGCCATGTGTGTTTCAGTTCGGAATAGGGCCTGAAATCCAGTGATACCTCACCGAATCCCAGCTCCTTACCCACGACCCGGAATATATCGGAGGCCTTCACGGCGGCATGTATGGCCTAATCTCTTTATAGGATTCATCGTCAATCCCCGTCCGTCCATGCCAGCATCTGCCTATCGAACAAGAAGGGCCAAGGCCATGGGATTGCTTGCGCTCGCGCTTGCGCTTCTTGCTGCATTCTGTTGGGGGAGCGTCTCATACATCTCGTCCGTGGAGGACCAGAGAGTGCGGGAAGAGATCGATTCTATCTCGGGAGATGACATGATTGCGACAGTGCAGGACCTACAGAACCTCGGCTCGCGTGCCTTCTGCGTCAATCAGTCACGAGAAGCCGCGGAATACATCTACGGCAGATTCCACGAACTCGGACTGGATGTCTCCTACCAGAACTTCTCTTTCTCCGGCTACTCGGCCTCGAACGTCGTTGCAGTGGTCCAGGGGTCAAAGCCCGACGCGAGAGTACTGTTGTTCGGGGCGCACTACGATAGCGAGAACAACATGGCGACAGACCTCTCAATGGCTGAGGCCCTCCCTGCCCCGGGAGCGGACGACGACGCTTCAGGAGTGGCAGCAGTGATCGAACTCGCGGAGGCGCTGCGTGATGTGAGATCGGAGCAGACCCTCAAGTTCGTGGCCTTCGGCGCTGAGGAGTTGGGGTTCGACGATGCTGGAGGTCTGAAGGGAAGCTCCCACTTCGTCGCGCTGGAGAAGGCGGGAGGAGAGGTCTACGAGTGTGCGGTCGTACTCGACATGATAGGCTACGCGGGCAGCTTAGGGGACAGCGGGGTGATCGTGACCTCTTCGGCAGATGTGCCCTTTGCCGCCTCCGCCGATAAGGCTGTCGGGAAATGGGACCTGAGACTCCACATGCGCGTAGAGAGGAACTCGATGATCACCTACAGCGACCACGCATCTTTCTGGTATGCGGGTTATCCAGCTGTTCTGGTCGTCGAGGAGCTTTCGGAGTCGGGTCGCCCGATCAACCCGCACTACCACAGCTCCGACGACACAGTCGAGAGGCTCTCGGAGCCCCAGATGGAGAACCTCACGAGATGTCTTCTGGCAAGTGCCTTGGCGATTCTGGACTCCCCGGAGAACAACGACGCATTGATGACCGCTCTGATGGCTACCGTCTTTGCGGCCGGCACAGCGGCCACGGCCACCATCGCTTTTATGCTGTATGATCGGAAACGCAGGAAGGGTGACAGAAGATGACCGGTGAGGAATCGCATCAGGACAAGCGAGCCTATCCCTCGGCACCACTTGTGGGCGTTGGGGCGGTGGCAATCAAGAACGGAAAGATACTACTGATCAGGCGGGCGTTCGAACCAGGCGCCGGCAAGTGGAGCATCCCAGGAGGTCTGGTCGAAGTGGGAGAGAAGCTCTCAGAGGCATGCTCCAGGGAGACGGAGGAGGAGACCGGCATCAAAGTCGAAATCCTAGAGCTGATCAACGTCTTCGACATGATCGACAGAGACCAAGACGGCAAGATACGATACCACTACGTCCTAGTTGATTTCCTCGCCAAACCCGTGGGCGGAGAGGAGAGGAAGAGCGAGGAGGTCACCGAGATGGCCTGGGTCGACTACCAACAGGCGAAGCAGATGGACCTCACCAAGACGGCACAGAAGGCGCTCGAAGAGCTCTTCGGGGGCCCTGTGGTCTAGTCCAGGCCCGGAACCTTAGGGCGGGGCGAGGGTGGCATCTGGGAGAACCCGGACCTTGTCCCCCTTGCGGTCTTGAGGACAAGAACCGGGACATCGACGGACCTTATTATCCGGTCGTACACGGCGCCGAACATCGTCCTCTCAAGCGTGGACTGTGGACCTGTTCCCATCACGAGTATGTCGCACGCCACAGCATTCTCCATGACCGCATTGACAAGGCTCTTCGAGTGCACGTACTTGACCTCGCTCGCCACCTTCACTCTGTCGCACATCTTGCTCAGGCGCTCCGCGTTTCCGCGTGCCAGCTCGAGGAATCCTTCGTCGGTGATGACAGAGAGAATCTGGACCTTGGCCCCGAACTCCCTTGCCAATGGCAGGGCGAGCAACAGGGCCTTCCTCGTTTCGAAGTATCCGCCGGAGACAAGGAGGATGTTCTCGATGCTCTTGCCCAGCCTGAAAGTCTTGATGATCGCGACATCGCACGGAGCCTCCCTCACCACGCGATCCAGGTTCCTCCCGAGTATGGTCCTGCCCCTGCGTCTCGTGCCCTTCCAACCCAGCAAGAGCAGGTTCGCAGTCTCGTACCTGGTCCTGTCAACTATCGCGCCTGCGACATCGTGAGAGATGGATACCACAGGATGGACAACAACAGTCGACGGAGTGACCTTGATGGCTTTCTTGAGCCCTGCGGATATCTCGTCTATGTAGTCCTTGCTTATCGCATCGAGCGGCGTCGCTCCCGGCACTTCCACGATCTTGTTGACCGTGAGCTCACCGTTGAAGTACCTGGCTAGGAGGCCCGCGATTTCGACCAGCCGCAGGTCGCCCAGGTTCTCCAGGGCGAGGAATACTCTGAATCTCTCGATCTGCTCCTTCGTCAGCGGTTTCGGTGGGACCCTCTTCGCCTGCACGATCGAGACGGGCTCCTCTCTTGGCCTGGCGACAGCGGACACCGCCAACCCAGCTGCAATCCACACGATAGCTATGTACCACGCCTCCGGTATGAGCCACCAGAGATACGCCGCGATTCCGAGCGTCGACACGACACCGACAACAGGAACGAGAGGGAACAAGGGAGTCCTGTATCCCACATCGATCGCAGTGAGCCTCCTCCTGAGCCTTATCAACGCCGAGTTCGCTATCGAGAACAGCAGCAGGAAGATGATGGATGTCGATGCAACAACGATTTCGAGAGGGAACATCAGGGCCATGAAGAGCATGATGAAGCCTGTGATGGCTATTGCCTTGTGCGGAACCCTCCTTTCCTCGTGTATCATGCCGAATGCCTTGGGGAGGGACCCGTCTCTCCCCATGGCGAAGCTCACCCTGGACGAGGAGAACACAGTTGCGTTCAGAGCTGCCATCGCTGAGAGGATGCCTCCGAAGATCAGGAGGGGCGCGCCCACGAATGGGATGATCTCCGCCGCGGCGTTGATTACCGTGTTCTCAGACCATATGTTCTCTCCTGGCAGGACGTCCTGGTTGGCTAGGCACGCGATTGCGACCGATGCGTAGAGGACTGCGGCGACCACCACCGATATGAAAATCGCCTTGGGTATGTTCTTCTTGGGGTCCTTGACCTCCTCGCCGCACTGCACGATGATCTCGTAACCCTCAAATGCGATGAAGGTGAAGCCCATCACCATGAGCACTTTCGACAGGTCCCTGTTTTCCGGGATGATTGAATCGAAGTTGTGGATGATGTCGATCCCCTGGCGGTCCAGCGCGTACATTACTGCGAAGGTGACGAAGAAGGCGAGGATCAGCACCTGCACGAGTGTGATGGAGTCTCCGGTCTTCCCCGTGGCGCCCACGCCCGCGTAGTTGATGCCCAGGAAGAACGTGATCGCAGTCGTGGCGAACAGCTTGACCAGCATACTGTCATCAAGACCAAGAAGATCTATTCCGAAGTGATTCAGCAGCGCGACCATTGCGAACCCGAAACCGAGCGAGTAGTAGCTGCATGCGACCGTGTGCCCGAACCACGACAGCCATCCGGACAGGAACCCCGCAGGATGCGGAAGGGCTTTCTTAGCCCACAGATAGCCTCCCCCTGCCTCGGGAAAGGACGAGCCCAGCTCGGCGTAAGTAGCTGCGGTGAACAGGGTAGTGATTCCGTTGAGAGCGATGACCAGCAGTACGGCCGCCCCTACCTCAGCAGTGGCAACGCCTATGAGCACGAAGATGCTCGTGCCTATCATGGCGCCTACTCCAATCATCGTGATATCCAGAAGTCCCAGGTCGCGCCTCAACGCCACTGTGACCTGCTGTCGATGAGGGGTGCTAGACATCTGGGTTCATGTGATGATTTGTGCAGCGTATAAGGCTTTGCGATAATTTATTACGCTGAGATTCTCACATATCGAAACGAGCCGATATGTCCCCAACGTACATTTTTGAGTCCATCTGCCATGACGCTATGCGGTCCGCATGTCGGTTGGGTTCGATGAGGTCTCCCGGAAGCTCATGGACGAGGTCCTGAGCTGGAATCCAGTCTTCGCCACTCAGGTCGGCTGGCACAAAAACGACTCGTCCCTGGGCGACCCCAGTGCCGAGGCTTGTTCTCGGCACGCTCGATCCGGAGGCGGCCGCAAGGATGCTAGCCTCCGAATGTTCATTGGATCCGAATGCAGCAAGGACCGAGGTGAGGTCATGCGCGATGAGCCCCACGTACTTCTCTTCATACCTGCCGGGGAAGCTAGCCATCCTTCAGCTCAGAGACGATATCCGCAGGACGATGGGGGTCCGCTTCTCACCCAGATTCTTTCACGACTCTCTGCTCTACGCGGGCTGTCTTCCGATGAGCTTCATGCGCAGAGCGGTCTCGACAAGGATGAATGATGAGCATGGCATCGAGCTGCCACGAAGCTCTGAATCGCTTCACAGCTACGCGATGAGGAGAGCGAAGGCCGGGCTCATCTAGGACTGCTTGTCTATGAGGTCAACCCACTCTTCCTCGGCGATCTCCGGCTCCTCGTGCCACACGCCTGGCTTGAAGGCCTTCGCCATGAAGTCATGGAGCATCTTGTCGACTCCTTTGACGGTCTTCATGGTTCCGTTCCACCTCTCCAGCCTGCCCTCGTATCTCTCCTCGATGTCGCGCAGGAGCATCGAGAGGTCCCTGAAGACCTCCTTCGACGGCCAGCCCGAGTATATCAGGGCCAAATAAGCGGACTTGCCCTTCTCGATGAGGACGTTCTTGTCCCCGATCTCGAGCTTCTTCAGGCCGACCTCACCCTTCTGGAAGGAATCCTTGACGAACTCCTGGACGGCCGTGAACATCGCGCTCACGACATCTTTATCGAGAAGAGTGTTCTCCTCCCTGGTCACATGGTATACCAGCCTGCCGTCGTTGTGTATCAGGAACAGGTTCTCAAGGGAGCTGGGCCTCGGCAACCGCAGAGAGGCGAAGTATGCGCCCACGGCCGCGACCAGGAGCACCAGGGGCAGAGTGTACGGGTAACCGATCAACTCAGCCATGGTCTTAGAGACCCCCACTCTGAAGGTGACTGGCTCGGATTCCAGCTCGCCGTCACCTGCTCGGAGCGTGACGGTGATGACATCGACCCCATCGGGCAGGCTGAAGTAGAGGAAGTCGCCAACGACGGCGACGTGCTCTGAAGGCGACGCAGTGAGAATCAGGTCCGTGTAGGCGTCGTCGGAATCGTCCACGAACATGCGGATGTAGTAGTTGGAGTTCCTGGGACCTCCCCTGACAATGGCATCTGGAATGGGCTGAATGGTCGGGGCATCGTTCACCTCGGTGACTGTCACATAGGCGAAGAGAGAAGCCCAACCTCCGTTGCCGTCTATGGCCATCATGTCGAGAGTCTCAGTTCCAGACCAGTTGACCTCCGCGGTGAGGTTCACCGCTCCGTCCGAATAGAGGGTGGCCTTCACGTGTGTCAGGCCTGAGAGCATGAAATACAATGTCGCGTCGTCCCGATCCGAGAAGAGGTCGTACATGCGCAGAGTGTCGTTGAGGTATCCGTCCTCCTGGAAGGAGTAGTAGAGCTGTTGAGGGTCGGCGGCGATCACATCAGGCGGATAGTTGTTCGTGACGCGGACGATGAAGCTGCACACTGTGGCCAGAGGCTCCGAGTCGGAGACGGTCAACTTGACGTAGACAAGATAGGCCCCCGTGTACGCAGGGTCCCCTGAGAGATTGGCGGGGAATCGAAGCTCCAGTTGGTGAGAGCCCATGAACGTGCGATTGTGGGTGACATAGCTGCAGTTGATGTCGAAAGTGAGAGTGTCCATGGAGTTGTCCGGGTCGTAGAAGTAGTTAGCAAGAGGAAGGACGTAGACCGTGTCGTACCTAACGACGATCGTGCCGATGGGCTTGATAATCTGCGGAGCGTCGTTGACGGGAAACACGGTCACCTGGATGGTGTCGACCTTCAGTGCGCCCGTTGGGTCAATAGCAGTGAATGTGCCCTCTGTGACTCCCGACCATTCCTCCGTAGCGTTGATGTAGACCTCGTGCGAGACGGGATGTGGCCATACGACGATGTGGTCAAAGCCGTATGTGTAGACCAGAACGTCATCGACGTCTATGTCGAAGAAGTAGTCATCGAGGTCGAAAGCGAAGAACATCTCATCGCCCTCGTTCATCTCCAGGTCCGGGAGCTCCGAGTGCATAGATGGCGGATAGTCATCGGTGACCCTCACGACCAGAGTGAGGGAGGATTGATCTCGGAGATCCTGCAGACTGATCTGTACAAACTCGAAGTAGCCAGCCCCGTCAGGTCCTCTCTCGAAGATGAATGTGGCGATCAGCCCATCGAACGACACAACACCCCGAGTCGGCGCTGGTTCGGCGAGGACAAGAGACAGCTCGGACTTGGGGTTGTCGACGTCGTGCACATAGTACCGGTAGTCGAAAGTGTATGGAGTCTCGAACCTCACGTAGAGTTCGACCGGCGGTTCGTTGACGAACATCGGCCTATCGTTCACGGGGAGTATCCTGACCGTGACCTCCTGGCACGTCCAGAAGCCGGTCGGGTCCACGACCCACAGTGTGAACTGGTTCTCTCCGTGTTTGTCGGGCAGCGTGTAGAAACGCATCAGTGCGTTGGAAGAGGCATCGTGGGAGACGAAGTAGAGCGAGGCGTTCACCCCTTCAGTCCTCCATACAAGGCCTGCCGTCCCGTTCACGTCATGCCAGTACCCTGTGAGGGAGAGCGACCATTCCCCTGCGTCCTCATTCTTTATCTGGACCTCTATTTGGGGGGAGATCCAAGGGCCATAAAGACTCTCGATGACGATGACTTCGAGAGTCCCGACAAGTCCGCCCACGTGGACGCTGATGTCGCCGGCCTCTGGTATGTACCCCGCCGAGTAGACGGCCGATGACCCAATCCCAGATATGTTGCCCGATGTGCTTGTGTACCAGCGTGCGCCCGATATGTCCACCTCGTTGCCGAACTCGTCATAGCCAGTAGCCGTGAGGGCCTGCTTCTGCGCCTCCCGAATCTGGAGCGGATATGAAGGCGAGTTGATAACTAAGCTGACAAGGTCACCTGGCAGGACTTCGACTGTCACTGATCCGTTCGCGCCGGTCTCATTGTTCTGGCATACGATCGTAGGGAATCCTACGCTGGTGCCTGTGAAGGTGACTGTCAGCCCCGAGCCGCTGATAGTCCCTATCACAGGAGACGAATACCAGTATGGGCTCCAGCTGTTGTTAGTGAGGCCCAGAGCGTCCGTTCCTGTCGCTGTGAGGAGCAGGGGCTGCCCTGGCTCAATGGGGTCCGGATCGGACGGGTCTATGATTATCGCGACTACCGGACCGCTCATGAACTCGATGACGCTGCTCCATCCCTCGTGATCTGCAGACCAGGCCCTGATGCGCACCGACTCCTCGGCGAAATCGTAGGTCTGGTTGTCTATGGTCACCTGACCAGCATCTGAGAGCGTCAGGATGAAGGAGGTTACCGAAAGGTCTCCTTCTCCGAGCGTGACCATGTCGCTCTTGTAATCCATCAGCTCGACCGTGCCGACCCAATTGGGTACGATACATCCTGTCTCGTTGAGAGCCGAGACCGTCATGGAGAACTCCTCACCCGCCGTGACGGAGGAGGGGACTTCGAGGCCGAAGTGGTGCACTGTGACGATCGTTATCGTCATCGTCATCCACGAAGGTGTCCCCTGCGCATCGTATGCCGAGACATTGACCACAAAAGAGGCGGGTGGCAGGTCGGTAAGATTGAGATTGAACAGTTTCCAGTATGATATAGGGGACGGCCCGGAGGCTATCTCCGTCATCACAGTAGGGAGGAAGAAGACGGTCCCGTTGCCCAGGTACGCAGCCTGGGCGCTCGCGGAGACGATGTCATACGCTCCGAACGGGTTTGATATGTTCGCGACAACCGTGACCTGCTCTGAATCGGAGAACACGTCCCTCACTTCGCCGTTGACGTCCTCCGAGTGCAGAGTGTCGACCGATAGGAAGTCAGAGGTCCGCAGCACCATATACGAGTCGTAGTCGTCCTTGTCAAAATGCACTATGAGGCCGTCATTGAGGGCGTCCCCGCGCTGCATGGTGAGAACAAGTAGGTGGCCTGCTGGAATCGTGTAAGACACGTTCGGAATCGTGAGATTGTAGAGCCGGAACATGGAGTAGACCGGCCCCTGCATGGGTATCGTGACCCGCCCGATCTCCGTACCGGAGTCTGGACTCGAGAGCTGGCTGGGCAGGATGTCGAAGAAGATGGCAGTCATCAGAGATCCGGACTCATTGTCCCTCGACTTGGCCCACACGTATACGCTCAGGTCTCCAGTGAGCGTAGTGTTCGAATCTAAAGCGGGGTAGAGCGCCCAGTGATGCCATCTCTGGGGCGGCACGTTCTTGCGAATCGTGATCCCCTCATGAGCGTCACCGTCGTAGTCCGAATACTCCGGGTTATAGGGCCCGGTGGAGTTCATCCAGTCATACTGTCCCGCCTCGAACTGGAAGCCGTCGTGCAGGTGGAAGACCCTGGTCCAAACGGGCAGTGATTCCGCGGAGACGGTGCCGCTGCTCTCCGAAAGCAGGATGGCCATCGGCGAGGCTAGGACGACCAGGGCAACCAGCACGGCCAGTATTCTCATCGACTCAATATACCGTGGTCTCACTTGCGCTATATGGTTGTTGCCACACCGAGGGGGCACGGGAACCTCGCCTCTGTACGAGCTTTCATAGAATATGCTGGACTTATAAGGGTTACCCGCTCGTTATCAAGGCTGGGAACGGCACAGGAGGCCTTCACTGCGCCCTCATCTTCTCCGACATGCCCAGGGCGAGGTCCTTGAAGGCGTTCTCGACGTTCTGGCCGGTCTTGGCACTCGTCAGGAACGCCTTTGACTTGTACTTGGAGGCCAGCTCCTGTAGGTCCTCCTCCTTGACCACCCGCTCGTTCTCCAGGTCGACCTTGTTCCCGCAGAAGACGATGGGGACATCCCCTGCCACATCCGTCAGGGCCTTGATCCAGTACCTGAGCTCCTCGAGGGTCTCCTTGTTCGTCAAGTCGCATACTGCTATCGCACCGTGGGCGCCGAAGAAATAGGCCTCTCTGAGCAGCTCCCGGAACCCCTTCTGGCCCATGATGTCCCATATGAGCATCATGACCTTGGCCTGGCCCTGCGACCCCTGAACGTCCACGATCTTCTTGGTAACCTTGGTGCCGATGGTGGCGATGTACCTGTCATCGAACACGTCCAGGACGAATCTCTTGATGAGGCTGGTCTTGCCAACGCCTGCATCGCCGATAAAGCATACTTTGACTTTCATAAGGTCGTCGTCAGCCATTTTTCTGCCCTCCAACATGGGCTGGGTAAGCTGGGATTGCAGGTAAATAACCTCGATGCCTTTTAAGCCTTTGCCACTAGTCTGGCTGGTATGAAACTCAGGCCAGATTGCTGCTTGGCCAAACTCCCGGGTTGGCGGGCCTCTTCTATGCTGGTCCGTGCCCCTATGCGCTTCAGAGACGCCCGTCTTGGGCAGGCCATGCGATGGGTTTTTGTCGTAAGTTGCGTCTATGGGCGCGATGAAGGATGTCGAAGCGCTCCTTTCGGTCCTGAGAAGCTCGATGAAGAGAATCGTCGGCGAAGAAGAAGCGGTTGCAGTGGCATACTCGGGGGGCCTGGACAGCTCGATCGTGGTCGCCCTGGCGAAGGAGCTAGCGAATACAGGAGGATACACCTGCGCCATACCTGGTTCCTTCGATGACAAACACGCCACGGAGGCCGCGCAGCATGACGGAATAGAGACCAGGACAATCCATCTCACCGACGCGGGACTGGTGAAATACGTTGTCAGGTCCGCCACAGTCCTCGGCACGGTCAATCCAGTTGCCATATCCTACACGATCCCGTTGCTCTGCGCCCTTGATAGCTGTGATGAGAAGCTGCTTCTGGCCGGATCCGGCGCTGACGAGCTGTTCGGAGGATACGCGAAGTACGAGGCCTCCAGCGACCCTGAGGCATCGATGTCGTCCGACCTCGTGAAGACACTGGCCGAGGCGCAGCTTCTCCAGGCAGAGGCTAGCAGGCTGGGGAAGAGAATGGGCTTTCCGTTCATCGATGAGGCCGTCATCATGACTGCCCTGGGCGTTCCTGTGGAGAGGAAGGTGGATATCTCTGGAAGGAAGTTGATCCTGAGGGAGGTGGGCAGGGTATTGTCTCCCCACTCGGCCGACAAGCCCAAGAAGGCCGCGCAGTACAGCTCGGGCGTGATGAAGGAGATGGAGAGGCTCGCGAAGGCGGACAGACTCGACCTGCACGACTGGACGCCTGCCATCATTTCTCGACAAAGCCATTAAGAACGGGCAGAATCTGTCTCCCTCGGCCATGAGGTACGACGATTTCGCAGAGTGGATGTTCGGGCTCGAGCGATTCGGGATAAAGCTCGGCCTCGACAACACCAAGGAGTTCCTCGGCAGGCTAGGCAATCCAGAGCGGAGCTTCAAGTCCATCCATGTGGCCGGCACGAACGGAAAGGGCTCCGTGTGCGCCATTGCAGCTGAGGTCCTGAGAGCTCACGGGCTTAAGGTCGGCCTCTACACGTCACCGCACCTTGTGGACTTCAGGGAGCGCATCAGGATCAACAACAGGCGGATATCGGAGCGCGAAGTCATCAAAATCGGGCTCGAGCAGAGGGAAGTGATGCAAGCGATGGCGTCCGAGAGCATGGAGAAGCAGCTCACCTTTTTCGAGTTCACGACGGGCCTTGCGTTCAAGTACTTCGAGGAGAAGGGTGTCGATATTGTCGTTGCCGAGGTGGGCATGGGCGGACGGCTGGACGCGACGAACGTCCTAGTGCCTGAGGTCTCGGTGATAACCAGGATAGGGCTTGAGCACACTAACTACCTTGGAGGAACGATACCAGAGATCGCGAGGGAGAAAGCTGGCATAATCAAGGAAGGGGTGAGAGCCGTCACCTGTGAACGCAAGCCGGAAGCGCTCACAGTGATCGAGAACACCTGCATCAAGAAGAGGGCTCCTTTGAGGCGCATCGGGAAGGACTTCGACATCTCCTCAGTCAGACAGACGCTACGCGGGATCGAGTTCGACTACAGAGGCAAGCGCACTCTCCGCGGCCTGAGGACTGGGCTGCTGGGCAGTCACCAGGCAGAGAATGCCGCGGTCGCGATAGCAGCCATCGAGGAGCTCGGAGCAAGAGATATAGCTGTCACCGATGAGGAAATCAAGAAAGGTCTCTCATCAGTCAAATGGCCCGGGCGGCTAGATGTGATCTCAAGGCGGCCTCTCGTGATACTCGATGGCAGCCACAACCCAGATGGCGTTGCCACGACGGCCATCGTGCTCAGGTCTCTCGGCCTCCAGCCACTCACCTTCGTGATCGGCTGCATGGACGACAAGGACGCGAGGGGGATCGTGAGAGCCTTGATTCCACTCGCCTCGAAGATGATTGTCACGCAGGCAGGATACAAGAGGGCGCTTCCCGCAGACTCACTCCTGAGAGTAGTCCAGGCGGAGTTCTCCGGAGAGACTGTACTGCAGTCCGATGCCAGGTCTGCGTTCGAACACGGTTTTCGCAACATCAAGGGAAAAGGGTTGTGCGTGATAGGCTCTCTGTACGTGGTAGGCGAGGCTGTCGAATGGTGGTCTGAGCGGAGGGGCCCCGCGCGCAGTGCTGGCGCATAAGGTATAAATCGACCGTGTGTATTGAGCCTCAGAGTACGCGGCTGTAGTGTAGCCTGGTTATCACTTGAGCTTGCCAAGCTCAAAACTCGGGTTCAAATCCCGGCGGCCGCACCACGACCTTCTGAGGAAGGGTCTTTTGGAGAGAAAGGCATCCATCCTACGGCCGAGGGGGATGGCGCGAAGTGTCCGAAGCGCGGCAATGAGAACCCTGAGCACGTGGCCTACTGCGGCTCGTGCGGTGAAGAGCTCTCGAGATCAGCGGATCCTCAGATGACAGACATCGACAGCTCTGAGTCGACCCTCAAGCAGGAATCGGTGGTCGAAAGCCCTGAGAAGCGGGAAGGCAGGTCTTTATCCATCCTAGCTGCCACTGTATCTTCCGCTCTTGCTCTGTCTCTTCTGATTGCTGGGTTCATCCTCTACATCTACTGGTACGAACGCTGGAGCGACCTCGTCTACTCCGGTACCTCATGGCGAGACAGCGACTTCATCGATGAGATGCGGTTTCTTGAGCTTCTGTCCTCTGTCTCGTGGTACGCTCGGTTGTTCGGTGATCTCTCCGCAATCCTGGCACTATTCATGATTGTACGATGGAGGATATCGGAACGCTCGCTCGTCAGGAGTTACAGCTGCCTCAGTCGGAAGACGCTTGTGACGCTGAGCCGCCTGCTGATGCTGATGCTCGTGCTCTCCTCCGCGTGGATCGCGCTAGCCATCCTGGTTGCAGAGTCCGACCTCGATTTCGAGTACGATGTAGCCAGAGCGCTGTCTCGAGCGAACCTCTATCTGTCCTCCACACCTTGGATAGTCGGTGCCGCAGGTCTTCTCCTGGTCTCAAACGACTTGCGGAAAGGAACGTTCGCGAGGCGCCCAGAGGCGGGGGCACCATGGGACCCGGGTCCCCCTTCCGAGTGAGATGACCGGCGCGGCAATCATGCATCCCTTCGGTCCGCCTGAAATAAGACTGGCATGGTGTCAATACCTAGAGACTGCACTGACCGCGCCGACAAGCAGAAATCGGATGACGGAGTTGGGGATGCAAGAATCGCAGAACAGAGGAGCGTAACCATGAAAGTGCTACAGCTCGGATGTGGTATCTGTGGGTTGGTATGCGCGGAGCATCTGTCGAGAAACCCGAAGGTCGACCGGCTGATACTCGCTGATGCCCAGACGGTGGCGGCCCAGAGTCTTGCCGACCGACTCAAGGATGACCGGGTCGCCGTGATGAAGGTGGACGGCACAGACGCAACAGTCCTGTCATCCCTCCTGAAGGAATGCGACATCGCCGTAGCTACGATGCCCTGGCGCCTGAACCGGGTCGTCATGCAGACGGCGGCCAAGATCGGCACTGACTACGTCGACTTCGGGATGCCCTTCGACAGCACGGGCCCCGAGTTCGACGAGCACTCGAAGCAGTGCAGGGACGGAGGCATCGCCGCGCTCGTGGGTATGGGAGAGGAGCCCGGTATGTCAGACGTCTTCGCGATGCACGCCGCGAGCAAGCTGGACAGAGCGGATGAGGCACACATCTACGATGGTGACACCGCGAGCGTGGACGGACTCGATTTCTTCTCTACCTGGTCACCAGTAGACCTCCTGGACGAAACCAGCGTTCCCGCAGCGGTGTTCAAGGACGGCAAGATCGAGTTCATTCCGCCCCTGAGCGCGAGACAGGTCTACGAGTTCCCTCCACCGCTGGGCCCGCTTCCGGTGTACAAGACAAACCATGACGAGACCTACTTCATGCCCCTCGGCATCAAGACGCTCAAGCAGGCATCGTTCAACATTGGCATCGACGACAGATTCGCGGAGGCCGCCAGGATCTTCAGGAAATGGGGCCTGCTCAGCAAGGAGCTGATTGATGTGAAGGGCTCGAAGGTGAAGCCTCTGGACGTCGTTGCCGCCATGCTCCCCAGGCCCGTGAGCTTCGCGAACAAGGTCAAGGGCGACACCTGCTTCGTGGTCGAGGTCATCGGCGAGAAGGATGGCCGGAAGAAGAAGGTGAAGATGTGGACGATGATGTCCCACGCCAAGGCACAGGAGCTCTTCAGGACGAATGCGGGAGCGTTCTATGTCGGTACTGGCGGCGCCGTGGCTACGGAAATGCTCATCGACGGAGAGGTCAAGGAAAAGGGCATCGTGATCCCCGAGCAGTTGCCGATCGATAGCTTCCTTGGGCGTCTCAGGGAGAAGGGGGTCGAGATAGGGGAGGAGATGACGGACCTGTGAGCGGCCAGGGTGATGTGGTCAACTCGATTTCGGCCAATATGATATATCCCCCGGGCCCCTAGTCTTCTTCCGAGTAGACCTGGAGGTAGAACCGGATGTTCGGCCACTGCCCTGGATCGAGGCTCTTCGCGGAGCCGATACCTGAGCCTATATTGTGTCCGCATTGCGGGCGTGAGGTCGAGATATTCACGAATGAGCAGTCGATGACCTGCTACTTCTGCGGCGGGCTCGTGACCAGGGAGAAGAGGCCGAGCTGCTTCGACTGGTGCAGGTATGCGAAGGACTGCGCTGCGCTGATTGAGAGGAACCGGGGCGGTTCAGTAGACCGGAATCCGGCTTCCAATAGTGAGGACTAGCCCTCGACCCTCTTTATGATCTCCTCGTACACCGGTATGTGTTTGTCCGGCAGATAGGAGCAGAACTTTACGGGGTCGACCGCTTCTGGCGATTTGACTCCCGATATGCTGACCTCTCCCCTGGCATACATCTCTATGGCCACTGCCACGGGCATGGCGGTCTGGTACGCTGTCGCGTGCATGCCGGAGATCTTGTAGGCCTCCTCGTGCGACATGTATGTCCACGTCCTGACGACCGTCTCCTCGTTCTCCATCTTGCCTGAGACCTCAGTGAGGACGCAGCAGTTGCCCTTCAGCTTGCCGGCAAGGTCCTCCGGCTTCGGCATCGTGGCTATCACCACTTCGATGGGAGCAACGTCCATTTCGCGTATCTTGACGTTCTTGAACGAAAGCAGCCCGAGCTTCTTGAGGAACTGGACGTATTCCACGAATGTCTCGTCCAGGGTGATCATGAAATCGCATCGCTTGATGCGCTTTCCGATGAACCTCGGGATCATCTCGCTCTCCTCGTGGTCCGTCATGTACACCTTCATCGGGCCAACGGGGTCCGGGAACGAATAGACCTCCGTGGTGCTCAGCGGTGGAACTCGCTTCCACCTGCCGTTCTCGTAGTACAGAGGGTTCCGGATGCACTCCTCGATCATCGCATCTGGGGAGAAGTAGGTTGCGAACTCATACCCCTGCAACTTGCTGTTGTCAGCGTCCCGAACCTTGACGTAGTCGACGGACTCCATCCTGTCCGCGGCACGCTTGGCGAACAGATTCGATGCTCCAGGATCGATGCCCATGGAGCAGAGGGCGAATATGCCCGCGTCCTTGAAGGGCTTGTCCAGCTTCTCCTGGTCCTCGAACATCGGATGGCCGAACTCCTGGTCTCCGGTCGCCATGTCGATGTAGTTCGCGCCGCCCTTGAGGCAGCCTTCCATGATCTTGAGGTTCAGAGCGGGTATCGTCCCGTTGACGACTATGTCGACCTTCTCGGCGACCTTCGCGACCTCGTCAGGGTTCAACCCGTCCGCCTTCTGGACCTCGATCTTGTCGCCCTTCGCCTTCTTCTTCACGAGCTCTGCGCCCTTTACCTTGAGGTCGGCAAGGACCAAGTGCGAGACGAGCTTGCTATTCGCAAGGTCCTGGGCTATGCACTGGCCTACACCGCCGACTCCGATTATGCCCACCTTAATCTCTTTTGCCATGGTCCCACATTTCTTTGGCGGGATCACCCGCCGGCCTGGTTTCTCCCAGGCGAGCAGGGTATTCCTGGACAGGTCTATATAACCTCAACGGAGGTTCTCATACCCGGAGCCCGGGGCCATACAACACATCTGGCTAGGCAATAAATATAAACCTATACACAATAAAATCCATTGACGGCGTCGTGCGATGACCGACCCCAGCCAGCCATCCCGAGCAATGTGGCTGGACAAACACATTTAGGTCAATCCGGGCATGTAGTCCAACGAGGGGACAGGGATGTCGAACCCACCTTCGGAGCGTGTTGCCACCGACCCTACCGGCTGCAACGGACAGGCGCGAGGGCTTGCCAGGTCGTTGTGGTCCGCCGCAGGGACCTTCTTCCTGGCAATCGGGGTTGTCGGTGTCGCGGTCCCCATTCTGCCCACAACTCCCTTTCTTCTCCTGGCCGCCGTCTGTTATCTCAGGGGCTCAAAGAGGATGTACGACTGGATGATGTCCAACAGGGCGTTCGGCAAGTACCTATGTGACTACCGCGAAGGAAGAGGCATTCCATTGCGGGTGAAGGTCGGGACGATCGCTTTTCTCTGGATAGCCATCTCGACCTCGGCCGTGTTCTTCACCGATGAGCCGTGGCTGAGAGCTGTGCTCTTTGTAGTCGCCATAGCGGTGAGCATCCATGTTGCGACCATCAAGCAAAAGAAGAGGGGCAACGAGAGACTGTTGTGATCTCCGGAGATTGCCGACGGAGGCGACCAGGAGTAGGCTCCTCAGGCCGGCTTCTTCAGAAGTGCCCGAAGCAGATCCCGCTTGCCGGCCCGCGGTCCGAACGATATCCTCCGGAGGACGCTGATTTCCGAGACGAGCTCGAGGCCATCGAACATGGAAGGTATCTCACCCTCCTGGAAGTAGTGGGTCACTATTCCGTTTCCTCTTGCGAAAGAGGAGTCCTCTACCTGCTCCCCCTCACCGAACCGCAGGTCTGCCCTTCCGAAGCCCTCCACGAAGAGATGACCTCCCGGAGCGAGCACCCTGCGCAGCTCCGAAGCCGCCCGCAGGCGGTCGCGCTCCAGTATGTGCGAGAGCGTGTGGACGCAGGAGACTGCATGGAACTTTTCGGATTCAAACGGCAGTTCGAGTATGTTACATTCAACAAGATTTACTTTACCATCGGGATCGCGCTGCCCCCTGAGGGAGATCAGGGCCTCCCGCGAGAAGTCGCACCCTACCACGTCTGCTCTCCTCGCGAGGGCGACCGTCGTCTTCCCGTCTCCGCAGCCCGCATCGAGCACCAACCTATCTGGCCTGAGGTGCGGCTCGAGCATGGCGATTTCCCCGCTACCTCCGAACTGCAGCCCGTGCCTGGAGTAGAGCCTCTGCCAGGCCTCTCTGGCCTTCAACTTCATCGCAACGGAGGTATCCGCTACATGGGTTAAAATAGTACATGAAGGCTAACTCGGGCCGAACCTCAAAGGGAAGCTTGGGAAGATGGAATTCGCGTCGACAATCAAGGACGAAAGACTTCTGCGAGCGATCAATGAACTGGAATGGGAGGAGCTCACGCCCGTGCAGGAGGGCGTCATCCCGCTCGCGCGCGAGGGCTTGGATCTGATGGCCCAGGCGCAGACCGGCACTGGCAAGACAGGGGCCTTCGCAATACCCATCATCGAGAAGCTGGAGCCGAAGAAGACCGTTCAATGCCTTGTGCTCACGCCAACGCGGGAGCTTGCGATGCAGGTCGCGGGCGACTTCGCCGACCTGGCCAAGTACGTGGGCGTGAGGGCCGTCCCGATATACGGAGGCCAGTCCATCAACGTGCAGACGGACAAGATCAGGAAGGGTGCGGAGATCATCGTGGGCACTCCTGGGAGGCTGATGGACCTCATGCGCAGGGGGGAGCTCACGTTCGACGGTGTCAAGTATCTAGTGCTCGACGAGGCGGACAGGATGCTCGACATGGGGTTCATAGACGACATCGAGTGGATCCTCGGCCGCGTGCCCAAGCAGAGGCAGACCATGTTGTTCTCCGCGACGCTTCCCGAGACCATCAGGGAGCTGGCGCAGAGATACATGCGCAAGCCCCGGGACGTGATAGTCAGCCAGGACACGCTCACTGTGCCTCAGGCGGAGCAGGCCTACATCAGCGTCGGCCGCAAGAACAAGCTCTGGGCGCTCTGCAGGATCCTCGACGCTGAGAAGCCCGAGCTTGCCATGGTGTTCTGCTCGACCAAGAGGATGGTGGACACTCTCGCACGCAAGCTCAGGGCCTACGGGTATTCCGCTGATGCGATACACGGGGACCTGACGCAGGCTGCGAGGGACAAGGTGATGCAGAAGTTCAGGTCCGGGAAGCTGAGGGTCCTGATAGCGACCGACGTGGCAGCAAGAGGACTGGACATAGAGGACGTCAGCCACGTGTTCAACTGGGACATACCTGAGAACCCCGAGGACTACGTGCACAGGATCGGCCGGACCGCGAGGGCTGGGAAGTCCGGAAAGGCCATCACGTTCGTCTCCCAGGACGAGCAGCACCTGGTCAAGGCCATCGAGGCCTTCGGCAGGACGAAGCTCGAGGCGCACGATGTGCCCCAATCGAAGGGGAGGGATACGGTCAAGAGGCAGCTGGACTTCGACGAGTACGCGGACAACTTCGGCATGGTGCCCTTCAGGATCAATGTCGGCAAGAGAGACGGAGTGGGCTTGGTCGACCTGCTGAAGTTCATCGAGAGGAAGACGGGGATCATCGAGCACCTGATAGGCAACGTGGACATCGGTGAGGAGTCCAGCTCGATCGAACTCCACAAGAGCGTCGCGTTCAGGGCCATGAAGGACCTGGAGCACTACACCCTCGGCAACAAGCGCGTGAGGCTCGACCTGATCAGGGAGCGGCCTAGGCGTTGATCTGCTCGTTTATCTGCTCGGCACGTATGTGGCCGACGACCTTCACGTTGCACTTGCGCATACCCTCGATCATCATGACCTGGTCCTTGATCGCCTTGGCGAGCTCCACGCCGACGGGGCAGAACGGGCTCGTGGGCATGAAGGTGAGGCTGACGGAGTCATCTGATACCTGTATGTCTGAGATCAGGCCCATGTCGTAGACGCTGACGCCTGTGTGAGGGTCCATGACCTGCCTCAGGGCCTCGACGACAAGTTCCTTCTTGTCCATCTAATCCGGCGAATGCCCATCGTGCTATTATAACGTGTCGCGATTGCAGCTTAGCCAGGCGCATATCATCTGTAGATGAGCACGGAGAAACCGGAGATTGATATCTGTTCGAGCTCTCCCCGCTCTGACGTCAGCCTCTTCTCCACTCGGTAGAAATCCGGGGAAAGGGCCACTGTACGACCGTCGGCCATCTTCACATCAAGACCCTCCGTCGACCTTGCCAGTTGCCCGGCATCCATCGCAAGCAGTCTCTCGGAGATCTCCCTCGCGTCCTTCTTGTAAGCAGGCCCGAGCTTGGAATGGACCGGCTTGATGCCCACGACCTCCTCACTGAGTGCCACCTCAGAGCGGAGGTCAAGCTCCTGCAGCCTTAGGGTCGCCTGGATGTCTCTGCTGGACTCCGCGAGCAGCTCGGAGGACCCAGGCCCGACTATCTCAATCCTCCGCACCTCGGCGTTGAGCGACATTCCGGCGGAGGATTTCCATGCGCGCACAGCTGCCACTATGTCCCTGACGGCCTCCCCCTTCTTCTCCGAGGGGACGTCCCTCGGAGGTGCATCAGGCCAGCCCGAGACATGTACGCTCCGAACCTCCTCGAACTGCTTGAAGTTGAGCTGGTAGGCATCCTCGGCTACATGAGGCAGGAAGACGGACACTAGCTTCAGTAGCCCCAGCCCGACCGCGTATAGTGCATATCTCGCCCCGCCGTCGTCCTGGGAGTACGCCCTGTGCTTGACGAGCTCGATGTAATGGTCGGCGAACTCGTGCCACATGAAGTCCTGGATGACCTGCATGGACCTGTCGAACTGGTACTGGTCGTTGTAGTTCTCGACCTCACGAACGACCTCCCCGAACCTGCTCAGTATCCATCTGTCCGCGGGGTGCATCTTGAACGGCGGCGGAGGCCTCGTCTTGCAGGCGGAGCCTATCAGCCGCATTATGTTCCAGGTCTTCGTGGCCAGCCTGTTGCCTCTGACCAGCTCTTGCTCCTTGAATGCGTGGTCCATGCCCAGACCACAGGTAGAGGCGTAGTACCGCATCGCGTCCCCTCCGTACTTCTCCAGCAGCGGCATCGGGTCGATGACATTGCCCGAGGACGCGTGCATCGGCCTGCCATCCGGCGCCATAACGAAACCGTGTATCATGACCTCGTCCCAGGGCCTCTCTCCAATCAAGAGCATCTCCCTGAGTATAGTGTAATAGGCCCATGTCCTGATTATGTCATGGCTCTGGGGCCTCAGGCTCATGGGATAGAGCTTCTTGAAGAGCTCGGGGTCCCGCTCCCAGAAGGTGTTGTAAAGGGGCGATATGCTGGAGTCCATCCAGGTATCGAACACTTCTGGCGAGCCGACATACCTACCGCCGCACGCGCAGCGCTCCTTGGCCGGAGGTGTCACGGTAGGGTCGACATAGCACTGCGTCTCCTCCGCGAGTATGACGTCGCCGCACTTGTCGCATTCCCAGAGAGGTATCGCGGTCGCGAAGTACCTCTGCCTCGACACGACCCAGTCCCAGGCGAGAGAGTTGACCCAGTCCTCGATCCTTATCTTCATGAACTCCGGCTTCCAGACGATCTTGTCGACCATCTCGAGGACCTTGTCCTTGAACTCCACGCTCTTCACGAACCACTGGGGCACCTTGAGGAACTCGATCGGCGTGTGGCACCTCCAGCAAACGCCTATGCTCTGGTCCAGGTCCTCCTGCTTGACCAAGAGCCCGGACGCCTTCATGTCATCGATTATCGCCTTGCGAGCATCAACAACGGTCATCCCTGCGTACTTCCCGCAGAGCTCGGTCATCATCCCCGACTCGTCGATGCCCTTGTGAAGGGGCAGGTTGTACTTCATGATCCACTCGAGATCGTCCTTGTCCCCGATGGAGCATATCATCACGGTCCCTGTTCCGAAATCAGGGTCCACCTTCGGGTCCGTCACCACCTTGACCCTGCGGTCGAACACGGGCGTGACCAGCTCCTCGCCAACGAGGGCGGATTTCGAGGCGTCGTCCGGATGCACTGCGACCAGAAGGCAGGTGCAAAGCAATTCCGGCCTGGTCGTGGCGATGATGACCTCCTTGCCGGTCGAGGCCTCGCTGAACCGTATGTAGTTCAACTTGGTCTTCCTGGGGGCGTAGTTGACCTCGGCGTCCGCAAGCGCGGTCCCGCACCTCGTACACCAGTTGATCGGGAAGTGGCCCTTGTAGACGAGCCCCTTCTTGAACATGCGGATGAAGGATATCTGGGTGAGGCGTCTGTAGTATGTGGCATCCGTCCGGTAGTATATCGACGGGTCCATGCTCTCGCCCAGTATCTCGAACTGGTGGGTCATATCGCCTATGTGCTTCTCGGCGAACTCGCTGCACATCTTGATGAACTCCTGTCGAGGGACATCGTGGGCCTTGATGCCCTTCACGCGCTCGACGCGCACCTCTACGGGAGTGCCGTTGACGTCGAAACAGAGGGGGAAGAAGACGTTGAACCCCCTCAGGCGCTTGTACCTGGCCGCGAAATCTATGACCGTGTAGCCATAGGCATGGCCAAGGTGAAGTGCCCCGGATGCGTACCGAGGCGGGTTGTCGATGCTGAAGACGGGGCGGTTGGACTCAGGGTCCCAGCGGTAGATCTCCCACTCCTTCCACTTCGCCTGCCACTTGGGCTCGGCCTCGCGCCAATCGTACTGGGCCATGCTCTCCAGAGAAAAGAATCGCTCTAGATAAAGCTATTCGACAGGGCCCAGCAGGACCCCGCAATGGCCTAACGATGGAGCCGCCTGCCTTTCTTCTTCCTTCTGAGTACGTTCGCGAGTATGAGCTCCTCGGCCTCGGGCGTCATGGGGCCAGTCCAATGGTCGAGGTCGAACAGCCCCTCGGACAGGCACCTCACGAGGACCGACATCTGGTGCGGACAGAAGTACTTCTTCTCACGCGAGTCGACGCACTCGCACGAAGTCGCGACATCGTCCGTGGTGTGGTTCACGAACCTGACGTTGTACACCTCCCATCCATCCGACCGACGCATGGTGAACACCGCGTTCACGATGGTGTAGTCGCTCTTCGGATCGAGGGCCACAATCTTCCTGCTCTGAGCCCACTTGATCGCCTTGGCCATGTTCTCTGCGAAGTAGATGTCCTCCTGCTGCCTGCAGAAGTCCTCGAGGACCTTGTGGTCGATGCTCTTCATCACGAACCCGATGAGTTGCCGTTTCAGGAGGTTCGCGGCGCCCGGGACGTTCTGTGCGTCGCATAGGTTCCTGAGGCTCTGGACGGTCAGCCTCGAAACGCGGGACTCGAGTGGTAGATGTTCCTGGATCATGTGCGCATCCCATGCCCAGGGAGGTTATCACCTATGTCCGAGTTAAAAGTATCCGAAGAGACGATGGCCCGCCCCGAACGGCGGGATCAAAGAACAGGAAAGAGGTTGATCGAAGGGGTTTGGAGCGCTTTCCAGCTTCACTGCGACTTACGCCTTCTGATAGCCACGAAGAGTGCCACTGCGCCGATGACGGGTATCAGGAGCGTCGGGAACTCTGGTATGTCGATGCCTGGAATCTCCAGCTCACCGAACACATCCAGCGGGAACCCGCTGTCCTCCGAACCAATCACCACAGTGCCTGTGGAGTCGAACACAATAGTGGTCGTCCAAACGCCCGCGTCCCCGACCACATACAGGTGAGAAGTGGCGCCCAATGTCGCGCTGCCCTGCACGACTTCGAGGTTGACAGTCCCGTTCCAGTCCGTCACTGTCACGCTCGTGTAGTTCTTAGCGGTCACCTCGAGCGTATAGGTCTGTCCGACCCAGTACGGCCCGGACTCGACGATCCTCATCGAGTAGTTGCTAACCTTGGAGACGGACATAATGATCAGCGGAGAGCCGGTCTGCTGCAACGACGGGTACTGCGTGTTCGTTTGGTCCGCGAAGTTCATCGGCCCGACATACGTCAGGGTCTTCGTATCGGAGTCGTAGTAGCTAGAGCTGTATAGGCTAGAGTCCGGCCCGTGGCCCAGGACCATCTCGCCCCAGTAGCCGTTCGCGAGCACCTCGGCCTTCTTGGCGGTGCTCCCGCCCTTGCCGAAGTCCTCGACTGCGACGCCCTTGTAGGGCATGACCGCCCAGAACTCGTCCGAGAGCTTCACCACTATCTTCTCGCCCTCGACAAGGTCCCAGTCCTC
>JAFGHM010000041.1 GCA_016930135.1 Thermoplasmatota archaeon
GGAGATAGGTCAGCTTGCCGAACTTGTCCCTGTTGTCGAGCACGTAGAGCAACAGCGAGCGCAGCGGCGCTGCGCCGAGGCCGCCCGCGACTATCATGATGTCCTTGCCCTCCATCTTCTCCATCGGGAAGCCGTTCCCGTATGGGCCCCGGACACCGACCGTCTGGTTCTCCTTCATCCCGAACAGAGACTCGGTGAGCGTTCCCACATTCCGTATGCAGAACTCAAGCATGCCAGGCCTCGACGGCGTAGATGATATCGAGAACGGGGCCTCGCCCTCGCCTATGACCGACATCATCAGGAACTGCCCGGGCCTGTACTGGAACTTGAGCGCCTCGTCGACGTCCACCGGCCTTGCCTGGTAGAAGTTGACATCGTTCGTGAGTGGGTAGCGCCTGACGATCCTCCACATGTCCGGCTGGAAGGGGTTGTCCTCGACCTCCTTCTCGTCGAGCACGACGCAGAGCTTCCTCACTTGCCCACCTCCTGTTCCCTGAGTGCCTTTGCCACTGTGACGACATTGATGTCCACGGGGCAGGTTTCCACGCACCTGCCGCAGCCTACGCAGGCGGGCTTTCCGAACTCGCCTATGAACGCCTGCAGCTTGTGGGTGTACCAGAGCCTCAGCCTGTCCGCCCTCTTCTCCCTGAAGTTTTGGCCTCCAGCCACGACCGAGTACTCCCTGAGCATGCAGCTGTCCCAGAAGCGCTCCCTGGTCCCCTCGACGGAGCCGAGTTCGACCTCATCCACGACGTTGTAGCAGTTGCAGGTCGGGCAGACCATGCTGCACTGGCCACAGGAGAGGCACTTCTCGCCCAGCTCGTCCCAGATTGGGCTGTTGTACCCTAGCTCGAAGACATCAGGCATGCCAGCGAAGTCGATGCCCAACTTGTACTGCGCGGTCTTCCACTTCCTGTACTCCGTGTAGTTCAGGATATCCGATTTCTCGATGTCCCTGCTGAACAGCTCCGGCTTCATCCGGACCAGGTCGTGCCCCTTGGTCGAGCCGACCCAGACCAGGTAGAACATCTTCAGGTCGGTGAAGAACAGGTCGAAACCCTCGGCGATGTAATCAGTCCCAGTCGCGAAGCACATGCACTTCTCATCAGGTATGCAGCTGTGCCCGAGCAGTAAGGTCTTCTCGCGCCTCTCCTTGTAGTACGGATCGTTGTAGGTCTCCAGAAACAGCTTGTCCATGATCAGTATCCCGTGCAGGTCGCATGGATGTATGCCGAACAGTATGCGCTTCGGCACGTCCCCGACCCTCTCGACATAGCCCTCCTCATCGAAATCGAACATCGTGAACCTCTGCGGGTAGAGGAACTTCTTGGGCGGTATGATGGTCCTCGCGGCCTTGAGGTCCATCTGCGAGAGGGTGTCGACCTTCGCGTAGATGGTCTTGCCCCCCTTCTTCACCGGACCCCACAGCTCCCCCCACTGCTTGACGGCGTCGAGGAAGGCCGAGAGGTCCTCTTTTTTCATCTTCAGAATCATCATGTTATCTCTTCCCTATCGGGATACCACCCTGCGTGCCCACGAGATCGGCCGACAAAACAGGCCAGGCTCGCATGCTGCCGCAGCGTTTCTTGGTATCCAACCGAGGTATAAAAACATTCGGAAGTCCGGTCTGAAGTATGTTGACCAGATCTGCATGCTCCGGAGGGTCGGCCGACCTGACAGCATCCCGGCGGAACCCCTACTTGCTCTGGGCCATTTGGCTCCACACAGAGGCCCCGTCTTGCGCGCCTCATAGGTGCCTACGCGCGAGACAGATTACAATCCGAGTAGGTATAAATATGTCCAACGTGTATCCTCTTTTAGCACGCGGGATTTCAGTTCCGCGCGGGATGGGAGCTCGAGATGGTACACAGATCACCGAGAATGAACAAGCTAGCTTTCTCGCTAGCTGCTATGTTGATGGTTGCAGCCTTGTCCGTGGTATCCGGCGTGGTCGTCGCCGAGCCGCACGAGGTTGGAGCGAGCGCGGAGCCGATTGCAAAGCCCGTCGCATGTGCTGCGGTAGAGTCCGTGGACGGGAAGATTTTTGTGATTGGAGGATACGGCGTCGGACTCACGTCAGTCGATACTGTTCAGATATATGATGTATCGACCGGGACCGTGACCTATGGCGCGAAGATGATCCGCGGGGTCGGAGTCGCAGCTCATGCCTTGCTCGCCAATGGTACGATATGTGTGATTGGCGGATACAACCAGAGTGTTGGCGCGACGAGCGGCGTACAATTCTACAACCCCACGACCGACAAGTGGAGCGTGGGGCCCAACCTGGCCCCGGTTGCTCTGACGATTGTGTCCGGGGTTGCAGGAGCGGATGGCAGGATCTACGTCTTCGGAGGCTACTACATGCCTAACATGACTTTGATATACGATCCCACGGACCACGAATGGAGTTTCGGCGCGGACAACCCCGTGCCCGTCTGGGCCCCCTCCCTTGTGTCGGTGAGCGCCACCGAGATATATGTCATTGGAGGGGGTGGCACCGATGCTGGGATCCCTGTTGACGCTGTGAGAGTCTACAATCCGGTTTCAGACAGCTGGACTACTGTCTCACCGATGGTGAGACCGACGTCTTGGGGAGCCGCCACATACGCCCGAAACGGCCACATCTACGTGTTCGGCGGCGATGACGACATCTCCATCAACTTGGGGTCGGACTACGCCGAGATACAGAGGTATGACCCTGTAGATGACGAATGGGCGGACCTGCCCAGCTCGCTCATCACGCCCAGGCGCGCCGCAGATGTCGTCCTTGATGAATTCGGGAGGGCCTTCATTGTAGGAGGCTATTCCGCCTCCGCAGTCAGCGTCTTAGATTCCGTCGAGATGTGGCTTCTGTCGGATATCTCCGGATTGGGAGATATCGTCATAGCTACGCCTCAGGATGGGAGCATTGTGAGCGGTGTCGTGTCAGTTCAAGTGTCCGTTGCCAACAGCGGCCCCTCCTATCTTGGAGCAGACCTTTTTGTGGATGGCTTGCTGGTCGAGAGCCAGGTGTATGGTGAGGGATGGGTGTTCACCTGGGATACGACGGGTCTGCCAGCCGGGAGCACCCATACGCTGATGGCGAGGGCATACGCGACCAATGGATCTGTTGTCGAGGACTCAGTGACGGTGACGGTGACAGACCAGTCGGCCGAAGAGGCTCTCGCGGTCATGCAGCAGCAACTGGCAGATCTGCAGATGCAGCTCTACTACCTCGCGCTCGCAATGGCGGAGGCGAACGAGAGCACGATGGCCTATTTGGAGGAGCAGATCGCCATTCTCCAGGCCGCGCTGACCCAGATAGGCGAGGGCCTTGCTCAGATGGGCGCTGGTCAAACCGCAGCCATGGCCGACCTGAACGAGACCTTGGTCGACCTGCAGGCGCAGCTGGACGCCTTCCAGGAGCAGATCGACAGGATCGAGAACAAGGCCGATACGGCAGGCACATACGGCATAGTGACGATGGCGCTTGTGATCGTCATCGTCGTTCTCGTGGCCCTCATGGTAGTGATGGCCCGGAAGAAGCCTTGATACCTGAGGATCGCGGCCAAACCTTCTCGCCGAAACCCCTTCTTCTCATTCATTTTCGAAATAAGAGCGCCCAGCGTAAGGGCATTCCGAAGGTTGAATAAAATAGGGCAATGGACGTTCGATGACGGAGACGAGTCTTAGGTGCTCGGAACCCCACCTTGGTTTGGTGTGGAGGGGTAGTGCCCCTCCAGTTTTGCGTAGGAGGTGATCCATCTGCAGGTTCCCCTACAGATACCTTGTTACGACTTAACCCCCCTTGCTGAACCCAAGTTCTAGCGCCCCA
>JAFGHM010000042.1 GCA_016930135.1 Thermoplasmatota archaeon
AGAGTCCACAGTAAGGTGGCGCGTGATTCCCTCGGGAAGGCGGGAGCGATTGTGGACGAGGCGACTTCCGTGGTGAAGTTCCCCGTGGATCTTACGAAGTCTCTAATATCCAAGATTCCGCAGACGATAGTCCTCGCGGGACGGGACAAGGAGTTCGACCTTCCCGTCGACGGGACGCACTCCTACTACACGACCGACGGGTGCGGCGTGATGGTCTGGGAGCAGAAGACCAGGTCCCGGAGGCTCTCCGTCATGCAGGACATCAAGGACACTGCCGCGATTGCGGACTACCTTCCACACTGCAGTATCTACGAACCGATGGTCGTCGCGTCCGACGTGCCCCAGAACGTGCACGTTGTCGCCGCCATGAAGGAGGCTTTCGATATCTCCAGGAAGCACATCGAGAGCGAGTCCACCTCCAACCCGGAGGAGGCGCGGCTCCAGGTCAAGATGGCATCCGAGATCGTGGGAGGCATCGAGGAGCTCAGGAAGAGGCACATCATGTCCGCGATGGTATGCACGATGTCCCCGCTCACTCTTGACGGACACGCGACGGACGCAGCGATGGTATGGGCGGAGGCTCACGTCCCGGTTCACATCACTGGCATGGCCCAGATGGGCGTGAGCGGGCCGGCCACGATAGCCGGGGACCTTGTTGTCAACCACGCGGAGACGCTCGCCCTCGCAGCCGCGATGCAGGCTCACGCACCCGGTTCGCCGGTCATCTACGGTTCCGTCCTCTCGAACATGAACCCGAGGACCGGGGCCATACAGCTCGCATCCCCTGAGGCCATGATGCTCTGCGTGTGCGCGCACGAGATGGCGAAATACCTCAAGATGCCATCGGCTTCGGGCGGCATCGGGTCGAACGCGAAGATTCCAGGGGTACAGAGCACCATGGAGAACACCATGCTTGCGCTCATGAGCACCTTGTTGGCACAGGAGATCATGAACGGCATCGGACTGGTGGACTGTTCCACGGTGCTGTCCTATGAGCAGATGATAATCGACGACGAGCTCGTAGGCAGGTCCCTGAAGATTGGTCAGGATATCCCCGTTTCGAAAGAGACCCTCTGCATGGATGTCATCAAGGACGTTGGCATACTCGGTATGGGCAGGAAGAAGGGCAGCTACCTCGGCGAGAGATCCACAATGATCGAGGCCCGGAAGTTCTACCAGCCCGCGCTCTTCGGAGGAGACACATACGAGCAGTGGGAGGCAAAGGGCAAGAAGGACGAGATGACGATTGCCAAGGAGAGGGCCGACTGGATACTGAAGAATCATCAGCCTGTGATGCTCGACAGGGACATATCGGCGCGGCTGGACGAGCTGGTTAAGGAATCTGGCAAGAGGTAGAATCGAGAGCGTGTTCCGGGAACGGGCTCTTGTCTACACCGCGCGCGCACGAAAAAGGCTAAGCCGAGCGCTGTTCCTACGGTTGAGCAGGACCGTTCCATGGATTCCACCGCAGAAGCGCTCGAGAAAGCCAGAGTCGGCCAGGTGTTCAGGAGCAGGAAGAACCGCGTCTTCAAGGTGATCGTGAACGGAGAGACGCTCGTCGCAAAGATATTCCCTTCTGGGAGCGACGACAGGGCGACGCATGAGTACTCCGTGCTGCGAGCATGCGTCGAGCGCGGGGTCAGGGTTCCACATCCCGTGAAGCATGAGGGCCGGGCCCTGCTGATGGAGTACATCGAGGGGAGCACGACGGCTCGGATCGTTGACGACGCTCCGTTGGACGCAGAATCCACTCTGTTGAAGGTCGTCCAATGGCTATCAGGTTTCCACCATGCGAATGATCTCCGGCTCTGCCGAGGAGATTGCGTCCTTCACAATTTCATGATGACCGCCGAAGGCGTGATCGGGATCGACTTCGAGGAAGCCCATGAGGGAGATCCAATAGAGGATGTCGGTCAGGTGATGGCGAGCTACCTCAGCATGCGGCCCGCGTTCGCTGACGCCAAGTTCGTTGTGGCCGAGCACATCGTATCCCAGTACATGGCCGGGTCTGTTACGGACAGGAGCGAAGAAGTTCCGCGCGCAATCTCAGATGCATTGAGGTACTACGGTAGGTTCAGAGAGGACGGAGCTCTTCTTGCCACATGGGCCGACAGGATCGAACGCGGGGGTCTTGGCTCAGGGAAGGAGTGAACCCTCCAGAGGGAGCGCCCTCTCGAGGATTAGCACGGCACATGCCACCAGCACGCCAACCGCTGCCACGGCTGCGTCCTTGGCGGACGGCCTCATCGGTCTCAGAAGGGTTCGGGTCGGGTGCGCGCCAAAACCTCTGCCAGTCATCGACGATGCCAGATTGTTCACTTTGGACATCGCCAAGAACAGCATTGGCGTCATAGTGTACCTGACAGATCTTATGATGCCTCTGAGTGACCTCTCCAGCCTCAGTCCCCTCACCGCCTGCGAGTCTCTCACCACGCTGTATTCGAGCTGGAACACAGGCACGAACCTCATCGATAAGGCCGGGAGAAAAGCGTACCTGTACGGGAAGCCGGAGGATGTGAGTGCGGCCGACAGATCTGCAGCCCTCGTCGTCGCGATGAATATCCAGGACATCGATATGAGCGACAGGAACTTCGCGGCGATCAGTATTCCAGCAGTGATGCCACCGACGTTGACCACCAGCGGTCCCAGGCGCGCAAGTTCATCACCAGAGTGATTGAACAGGATCTGGGTCAGGAATATGGCGATCGAGAACCCGAAGACGGTCTTCGAGAGCACGCTCCTGGCCCTCAGGACGTGTTTCAGTGCCAGGATCGCGGCCACGACCAGAAGGATGTAGACGACATCCCCCATGAGCAGCACGAGCACCGAGAATGATATCAGCAGAAGGAGCTTGGCGACTGGGTTCAGGCCGGGAATCCTCTTCGATTCGATCATGGGTTCCCTCCTGTGGTTAGCAGTGCCCAGTGCTCGTCTGTGATGGTCTCCGGGGATCCTGAGGCGACCACTCGTCCCTCTGAGAGCATGAACGCGCTCGTGCAGAACGTCTTCGCGAAGTCCACGTCATGGGTGACGACGACGACCGTCCTCCCCTCCCCCTGCATGTCCGATATCATTTCGAGCAACTTCCTTGTATTCTCAGGGTCCTGGCCTGTGAACGGCTCGTCCATGAGGAGCAGCTTCGGCCCATGGGATGCAGAGGACTTCACGTTCAATCTCCTCTTCTGGCCGAAGCTCAGACAGTGCGGGTGGACGTGTTTGAAGACGCCTTCCGAACGCTCGAACGCAGCCACCGCCTTGTCAGCGCCTTCGAATGGTATCTGGAAGTTCATGGAAGCGAACCTGACCTCGCGCTCTATGGTGTCCTCGAATATCTGGTGGTCTGGGTTCTGGAAGACGAGCCCGATGTCCCTTCCAAGGATCCATGGTCCTACCGGTCTCCCGGGGAGAATGGAATGACCCAAGACATCTATCCGGCCCGTCTGTGGTTCGATCAGGCCAATCAGGTGCTTCAGGAGCGTGGTTTTGCCCGATCCGTTGGGACCCATAATCGCCACGACATCCCCTTTGCGAACGGAGAGGTGCACATTGTCGAGTATCGTCCTGCCGTCCAGATGGTAGGACAGCCCCTGAACGGAGAGCAGGACGTCCCTGTGCTCCTCCGTGCTCCTCGGGGGGATGGGCATCGGCCCTGCCTTCAGGAGCTCTTCGAAGCTGCAGTCCCCGGGAACACAGTTCGTCTTCAGGCTTCCGGATTCCATGACCAGCACCCGCGTGGCCATGTGGATGAAATCCCTCAATCGGTGGTCTATCAGGATCGCCGTGGTCTCTTTCATCTGCCGCAGTCTGTCTATCGCTGCAGCAACGGCCACGGCGGAGCGCGGGTCCAGGTTGGAGGTGGGCTCATCAAGTATCAGCAGCTTGGGCTCCACCGCTAGCACCGAGGCTATTGCCACCTTCTGCTTCTCGCCCCCGGACAGGGTGGAAAGCTTTCTGTTGATCAGGTTCGAAGCGCCGACGCTGAGCAGTGCCTTGTCCACCAATTCCCTAATCCTCGCAGGGGGGAATCTGAAGTTCTCAGGTCCGAACGCCACTTCGTCTTCGACTGTCTCGGTACAGAACTGCGTCTCCGGGTCCTGCTGTACCATGCACGCGACCCCTGCGATCGCGGCTGGGTCAGTGTACTTTGTTCCGTCTATCGTGATGCTGCCAGAGACTTCTGCAGGCACTATCCAAGGGATTGACCCACACACTGCCTGCATGAGTGTGGACTTGCCGCATGCGCTGGGCCCGGTGAGCAGGACGAACTCTCCCTTGCCTATCTTGAACGAAACCTTCGAGACGGCGTGTCTGGCGCGGTTCTCGTATCGAACGTCGAGGTCGATGACTTCTAGCATCTAACTCACTTCTACCCTGACGACGTCCTCGACCCAGTACGCGCCATCGTAGGCGGCAGCCACAAGCCGATAATCGCCGTCCTCGAGAGTCAGTATGAGCGTCTCGTCGGCCAGGACATCAGCGAGGTCGAGCGAGGCGTAGTATCCGTCGCTGCCATACACTCTGACTGAGGTAGCCCCCGGCAATGGTGTCGCTTCGCCCAAGATGTCGAGGAGGGGGATGCCAGTGTAGTCCCTGGGGGCGATATGTGTCACGCTTCCTATCAGCTCCGCGTTGATGGTAACCTCGCTCTCTTCGAAATCCTCGTATCTGAAATCGTAAGGGCTGTCTAGCATGCCCTCGATGGACACGGCATCGTCTGAGATCGTGAACACGAATGTGAAGTAGTAGACGGCCCCTACCGTGAAAGTGGCCAGGAAGACGGTCGTGACCGCCAGTGCCGCCAGTCGCTTCCTCCCGTTGGCACGGCGGTCATCATAGGTGTCGCCTTCTGCCTCAGGGACGTCGACCAGCCTCTTTCTCGCACTGCTCGTCACGCCCGCCTGCTCCAGAGATTCTATCATTTGAATTGCGAGCCCCGCTCCGAAGATCATGCCTGATGCACCAGCAAGCATGCACAGCATGGCTATCAGGACCAGCGGGACTCCAGAGAAGAAGAACAGCTGGAACACAACAACGTTGGAGGCCGAAGATACCCCTGCTGCAATAGCGAAGGGCACGACAGCCCTCTCCGCCTTGGCCTTATCCGAGAACAAGAAGGCGTCTGCCAGCATGCCCTGGACCGCTGAAACGATTACGATGACAACACCGTGCGTGCCACCCATGAAAAGCTCGATCACTCCTTTGAGGACGCCGGTCACAGTGCCGACGCCCTTCTTCTTCGTGATGCCCAGCGCGAGCATGATCCAGAGCACATGTAGGCCGGCCAAGAACTGTCCGGCGCCAAAGGGTACTCCGAAGATGTGGTTGACCATGTTGCCCAGGTAGCCGACGTATGCGGAGAGTATGCCCCCCAGCGCGGACAGGAGGGCGATGGTCACGAGGTCCTTCGTCGACAAGTAGTACTTCCTCGTCACGCGCCCGCCTCCACTGTGAAAGAGGCGACGCAGCTCACCCATCTGGCCCCGGCAGAGGGATACAGATAGTATCCCTGTCCCTCGTACGATGTGGCTTCACAGTCAGAATTACTGTAAAGGCCGTCAGGCGCCAGAAAAGCGAGCCGCGGCCCCTCCTCCCATTCAGGCGCGGCTGCGCCCTCGTACTCCATGGCCAGTATCATGGTCCCCTGGATTGCGAGCCACTCCTCGCTTGCATGGACGTTCAGATATCCGAATTCCTGGGAATAGCCGTCGCTGGAGACCACCGTGAGGGTGTCTCCATCCTCCATTCCGCCCACGAGTTCGATCAGGGACGCCACGGAAGGGCCTGAGTAGACACCCGCGCCTCTTATGTTGTTGAACTGGTTCTCGAACGAGGAGTATGCTGTCATCAGCTCCATCCCCGCAAGCTGATCGAAAGTGAGATTCAGGACCTGGCCATTCCTGCCCATCAGGCTCAGATGAGGCGATCTCGTCCAGTCGACTGTCAGGTCGACCTTCTCGTGCGACAAGCCCAGGTCATCAGCGGTCACGACCACATGGTGGTGCACGCCGTCGACTAGGGCGCCCCCGGCGCCTCCGGTGATCATGAAGTCAGTGCCCTCGACCTCGAGGATGTGGAATGCGTGGACGTGCCCGGTGTAGACAGCCGACAGTTCGTTTTCCATGGCGAATGACTGCACGCGCTCGCAGCTGAGTTCATCAAGCGTGTGGTTCGAGCCAAAAGGGTCGTAGCTCGGCACATGAGTTACCATGATCTTCTTGTTCGCATCTCCGAAGTCCTCTCGCGCTAGCTTGAGCTCCTGCTCCGTTATGCTCTGGTCGGAGGAGTCGACGAAGACGAATCTCAGGCCCGAGTAGGTGAACGCGTAGTTCGCCGGACCGAACCTGCTCTCATAAGCCCTAAGGTCGCCAAGCCGCGCGTCGTGGTTGCCAGGAGTGGTGAATACTGGCACGCGAGATGCGTTCAGCGTCTCCTCGACCGCTGCAAACTCCGAATCCGCCCCTGAAGGGGTGAGGTCACCGCAGTGGATGACGAATTCGCAGCCATCGAGGGAGTCCAAGATCTGCGCCAATATGTCGTTCTTGCCCTGGCTGTCTCCGAGCACCGCGAATCTGAAGGACTGTTTCTCAGGCACCGTGAGCCTCAGCTCTTCGACATCCTCCGATATGTGGATGGTCATTCTCGCGCCGTTCCTCTCGACATCTCCCTCATACCCCTGGATCTGCGTGTCGGGGAAGCAGTTGACGAGCTCGACCTGGCCAGTGAACTTCTCAAGGTGCAATGACACATCCGGGGATAGACACCTCACCTTGACGCATTCACTGTCCTGATGGAGTATGTACCCTCCTTCGACGGAGATGTCATTCTCGCTGACGAGGTGCCAGGCTGTGAGGGAGACTCCGGTCACGACCAGAGCCGCAATGGTAATGGCGAGACCGGTTCTCCCCTTGTTGGCACCCATTATCCGCATCTACACTCCGACCAGTTCAATCGAGACTATCAGCGAGATCATCTGGGACGACCTAAGCCACTCACTTACCAGCTTGAGCGGCATATCGTCCACTTCAAGCGGTTCCCAGTCGAGCATGAAAGCGACTACGAGGCTGCTGTTGTACATGACCTCCGCAGAGGTCAGCGTCACGCTGTACCCGTCTGACGCCGTGATCAGGACTTCGTAGCCTTCGAGCGCGAGCGCCTCATTGAACGGATAGTGGTCGATATCCTCGCCGTCGATGCAGCTGATCAACACCCACAGAGGTATTCCCGCGTAGCAGTGGTCAACCTCGAACTCGTCCGAGTAGTTGTAGTATGCCGCGTGCCAGCCGCCGTAGTCAGTGTAGTTGAAGTGCGGACCATGTAGCGTGCTGTAGTAGGTCGAAACGAAGGTCGCAGCGCTCATGTTGACATCCCTCGTGCCGTTCAGCCAGACCGACCAGCCCGCGATGGGGTTGTAGTCTGTGAAGTTGATGTAGGATATCGCGTAGACCATCTGGGAGCTGCGCAGCCCAGCTCCAACGAGTCTGAGCGGGAAGTGGTCTTCCGGCAGAGGCACCCCGTCAAGCTTGTTGGCCACAATCAGGGTATCGTTCCTGGCCACCGTGATCGAGGAGAAGCTCCTCGTGTAGCCGTCAACTCCGCAGGTCACCGTGACGTTGTAGCCGGCCTGGGCGAGGAGGTCGTCGAACAGGTACTCGTTGTCAGGGCCGTCAGCTCCGTCAACGGCAGACACAAGCACCCACAGGGCGACGCCAGTATAGGTGTGCTCCACCTCGTCATCGTCGATATAAGTGTAGCTCAGCTGGTGTTCAGGACATGACGCGGCCGACTCGAATGTCGCCCTGTCCATGACCATCGAGGTCAGTCCGTTCAAGGTGATCTCCCAGTCCTCCACATAGGTGACCACTCTGATTGTCCGGACGTACTTCACCCAGAAGTGACCGTCTGTGATCGGGGCGCTGTCGCCCACTATCGCTATCCTCAGGTTCATATCCTCCAGCGGAAGCCCGTCCATCTCGTAGGCGACTATCATGTCGAAGCTGCCTGTTCCAAGGAGTTCTCCGGTGACATGGTCGTAGTAATCGAACTCGCCGTCGTC
>JAFGHM010000043.1 GCA_016930135.1 Thermoplasmatota archaeon
CACGTTCCCGAAGCTCGGGCGGTTGAGGATAGACCGGCCCGTGAAGTACGGAGGGCCTGTGGAATACCACACGATCGACGAGGTAATCCGGGCTTACACATCAGGCAGTCTCCACCCGCAGGATCTCAAGAAGGGCGCATCGGATTCGATATCCGAGGTCTTGGCGCCCGTCAGGGAGCATTTCGAAGCGAACCCTAAGAACCTGGAGAAGGTCAGAGCACTATCGGTCACCAGATGATAGTATCTTGCTCAGCAGCCGGAGCGAGTTGTCGACGCATATGTTGAGGATCGCCTCGACGTCGCCCTTGCCCGAGATGCCTGCGGCCCCAGGATGTCCCCCGCCTCCGTTGGTGGTCTCGGCGCCGACATCACCCAGGAGCTTGCCCAGGTGAACCCCCCTCCGGACGACCGCCTGCGTCGCGCGGCCGCTGATCCTGAACGAGTCGCCCCGCTGCGACCCCACGAAGGCTATGTCCGCCCCGAGGTCAAGGAGAGACTTGCACACAGAGGCCTCGAAAGCGCTTCCCCGGGATACGGCCACTATGTAGTTGCCGACCTTCCAGTACTTCAGCCTCTGAGCGCCTTTGAGCTGGGAGACGCGCTCGGATATGTCCTCTTCGGCATCGACCAGCCCCATGACCTCGTCCATCTGGGTCCCGTGAAGCGCCATGAGCTCAGAGAAGGCTGTCAACGTGGCTGGCTTCGCGAACTTGAAGTAGCCTGTGTCCGTGAGCATGCCGAACATGAGGGCAAGAGCGACATCCTTGGTCACCTCTCGCCCCTCCATCTTGAGCAGCTCGAACACGATCTCCGAGCAGGAGCTCTTGGAATCGTCGCAGTAGTACATCGCTGCGGCGGACCACTTCTCGTTCCTGGTGTGATGGTCGACGACGAACGCCTTGCTGAAATCGAACTCGCCCTCCAGCTGTTCCGGGCCCGAAGTGTCGAGTATCAACAACCGGTCGGCCTTCAACCCGGACACATCTTCCACGGTCTCGATCCCGAGCTCCTTCGCGAGCAGCTTGGCGACCCTGTCCAGGCCTCCCGGGACGCCCACGACGACCCCGGGGAAAGAACGCTGCACAGCAAAGGCGCTCGCGAGCGCGTCGGAATCCGCGTTCCCGTGAACGAGCGCGAGAGTCCCGCCGCCCTTGGACAGCTCCTTGGCAATGCTGGAGAGCACGGAGAGTGTCAGAAACAACGACCTATAAAATAGATGCTGACGAAACGGGGGTCACGAGGCGTCTCTGGATGCCATCAGGCTGCCTGATCATCGGGCTTCGGCTCCTCGGCGGGCGCCTGCAGGGCCTGCGTGATCTGCTCCTGGAGGCTCTTGTGCCTCTCCCTGAGGTGCTTGTCCTGCCTGTCGAGGGTCTTGATGCGCACCTCGTTGGTCTCCTTCTGCTCCTTGAACTCCGCTATGAGCGCGGGCCTGTCCTTCACCTGTATCAGTAGCGAGCCGACATTCCTGAACACAGCGGCCTCCTCAGCGGCCTTCTCGAGCTCCTGGACGGTCCTTTCCAGCTCGCGCACAGTGGCCTCCAGCTGTATCTTCTGCGTGGTCACCATCTGTATCTGCTGCGTGAGCTGTTGGAACTGCGCGATCTGGTTCTGAACCTTCGGCGGTATGTTGTCCATCATCTCCCTCTAGCCTCCCTTGCCGTCTCCTCTGCGACATTGGTCCATCTGATATATGAGTTCAGGGCCGCCCTGAGCGCACTGTTGTCGTCGGCCTCGATGCGTATGACCACCTCGCCCTCGAGGCTCTCGACCTGCACCCTGGTGCGAGGTATCCTCTCGGCCAGCTCGGGCGACAGTGCTCCAGCGACGACGTCCGGGCTCTCGGTCCTCAGCCTCAGCTCGGCACTGCTCGGCACGATCATCTACCCTTGACCGACTTCCTGACGTTGGGCCTCTCCTTGTAGAAGACCTTGGACCCGCACTTCTCGCACTGGAGGCCGACGGTGTTGACGTTCGACCTCACGGGCTCCTTGCACTTCGAGCACTTGTACATCGTATCATTCCTTCTTGGCCTTCTTCTCCGGTCGAGGCTCCTCTTCCTCATCTTCGGCGGGCCTCTCCTTCTCCTCCGCCTCCGCGAGCACCTCGGCCACCTCTCTCCTCACCGCCACCTTGGGGGTGGGCATGTATGAGCTGGAAGCCAGCTTCGCACCGCACTTCCTGCACTCCCAGATGCCGTTCGCCTTCCTCACGAGCGCCCTCGCCTTGCACTTCGGGCAGTCGTGTCGGCCCTTGCTCTCGACCTCGACATCGGTTATCCTCTTCCTGATCCTGACGCCGTACCTCGCGCCCAGCCTGCCCGCCGGTCCGACCTTCTTGGTCCTCCTCGACATCTGCACCACGTCCTATCAGAACTTCGAGCGCGCCTCTGCGCCAAGCCTGCGCGACAGGTCAACTATCTTGAATACCTCTTCGACCGTGAACGCACCGTCCAGCCCCTTCTGCATGGCGCAAAGGTTTCCGTTCTCGATCGTGGCCGCGGTGAGCCTCGCATCCGCGACGCGCTCCTCGTCGTGCGTCGGGTCCACCATGATCTTGCCATCGATCTTAACGGCGGTTATTGATATGGGCTGGTGGAGCACAGGCAGAGGGTAGTCCTCGCCCTTCCCATGTCTGCTCGCGGGGACGACTGCCGTCTTGAGGGCCGCGTTCGCGCCTATGTTGGCCGCATCGAACAGGTTGCCATCGTAGTCCAGAACATGGACGTCGACGAACATTATCCAGACCTCCTTGCCCGCTTCCACGACGAGCTTGCTCATGTCGACCGCATGGCCCTCCCTTATGCCCCTGTCGATGACCCTCGCGACTTCGATCGATTCGCGGTCCGGTGGACCGCTCTCGAAGGTCTCACTGGCCATCGGGATCAGCTCCGCGTTCGTTGTGAGCACGCCGCTGTTCGGGGTGTCTGGGAAAGGCTCTCCGAGTATGAGCTTCACCCCGACGATCACCTGCGTGTTGCCGAGCGTGACCCTCGCAGAACCCTCGGCTGACTTGATGAAATCCGTTTCGATGGTGAGCGGGCGCATCTCATCCAGCTTCCTGCCGTCCGCGCGCATGTCCTTCGCGAGCAGCTTGGATATGTAGTCCTTCTTGAGGTCAGCGACCACATCCTTGCCCATCTAGGCCACCTCCCTCTTCTCTTCGGCCGGGCCAGGGACGCCCTCGTCCGCGGCCCTCGCGGAGTAACGCCTCTTCAGGGCGTCTCTCTGGACCTCGTACACCTTCTTGCACGCGCCCACCGCCATGTTGACGCCCTTTGTGAACTCGTCGTTGGTCAGGTCACCGTCCATCTGGAGCAGGACGATCTCGTTCGTCCTGGGGACGAACCCGACCGGTATGTCCGCCTGGCCGAAGTTGTCCTCCTCCTTGCCGAGGTCCAGCACCACCGTGTCCGCGACCTTGCCTGCGGCGCACGAGGCCACGAGGTCCCTCATCGGCACGCCCGCGTCCGCGAGCGCCACCGAGGCGGCAGTGAGTCCGGCGCACCTGGTGCCGGCATTCGCCTGGAGCACCTCGATGTAGACATCTATCGACGTCCTCGGGAAGTACTCGGTGAACACCACATGTGTCAGCGCTTCGGCGATGATCTTGGAGATCTCGTGCGAACGCCTGTCCGGCCCAGGCCTCTTCCTGTCGTCCACGGAGAAGGATGCCATGTTGTAGATGCACTGCACCAGGGCCCTCTCCGGGTTCTGCAGGTGCCTCGGATGGCACTCCCTCGGCCCGTATACCGCCGCCATGACCTTGTTCAGGCCCCATTCTACGTACGCAGAGCCGTCCGCTCTCTTCAGGACCCCGGCCTCGATCCTCAGAGGCCGCATCTCGTCAGGCCTCCTTCCGTCCAGTCTGAGGCCCTTTTCATCTATCAGTTTGATGTCTGTCGTCATTCCGCCCATGTCTGTCACGCTCCTCTCTCGGAGCTCTTCTCGAGCAACTGCTTGACCTTCTCGGTGAGTCCCTGGGCGTGCGCCTCCTCCTCTATCATCCGGATGGCCTGCACCGCCCTCACTATGCTGTCGAGCTCACCATCTATCCATATCCTTCCGTTCTGGCCGACGTATATCCTGCAGCCGGTCATGTTCTTCAGCATCTGGATCATCGAGCCGTTCTTGCCTATGACCCTGGGGACCTTGGATGGTGAGACCTCCAAGACCATGCCGCCCGTGAGCTTCCTCAGGCCATGGTCCTGCATGCTCACCTGGATCCTCATCTGCTCATCGTGGCCCACTATCTTGAGCAGGACCACGTCCCCGACGCTCATGAACCTCCCGGTCTCGCCGAACTCGACCCTCCACGGCACCTCGTTGACATGCAGAGGCGCGGGGTAGGGCGAGTTGATGTCGACCAGCCAGTTCGACGCGCCCACATCGACTATCTTCCCGACTACCAGGTCCCCCCGCAACGGCATGTACTGCCCTGAGAGGGGCACGACGCTTATCGTGTCGGGCCTGACGCTCTTGATCCCCAGCTGGGAGGCGAAAATCTTCCCTCCCTCCGAATACGTCCCGGGACCCGCCCTCTTGCCCGATATGGCAAGGAGCTCGCCGGGCACGACTATCTCTCTCGCGCTCTCCTTGGACTCGGCTGTGCTCATCTCTCTCACTCATGTCTTGAGCGATAAAGGTGCTGCCAGCGAGCAAACAAATCAGAACGATTTGCATCGCGGCTCGCAGTGCATTTACCCTTGTCTCTCTTCGAGGCAGAAAACACATCCTTCGCTTAAAGGTTTTGGTCGCCCGCCCGGCTGAGCCCAAGGGGTCCTTCGGCGGCCTCTGGCCGGTCCTCACGGTCCCTTGACAATCTTCGTCTCGGCCTCGCCGTGCGTCTTGTTGTTTATCCGCTCGAGGAACTCGGTCTGGAGGCCCGCGGGCATCTCGACGACGCCTATCCAAGAGCCGTCCTTCTGCCACTCCTCCCTGAGGATCTTCCCGAAGTGCTTGAAGTCCTCGTAGCACCTGCCATAGTTCTCTCCCGAGACCTTGACGGCCATCTTCACCTTGTCGAACCGGATGGGTATCAGCGGCCTGAGGGCGTCCATGACCATCGGGACCTGCGCCTCGACAGGCTTGAACGGGTCCACATGTACCTTCGCCTCCTCCATCGCGGTCTCTATCCTCGTCGGCGGGTGGGGTGCCCCCGTCTGAGGGTTCATCGCGTTACGGGCGATGTACTCTACTATCCGCTTGCGCTTGTTCTCCTGCATTATCTTCCGCTGCTCGGTCGTGAGCTGCACCTCGCCCTTCAGGATGATCTGCTTCGCGACCTCCATAGGGTCGGTCGTGCCGAACATCTCCTTGATCTTCTCTTCCGGGGCTCGGGTGCCCTTCTTGGCGTTCTTGAAAATAGTGTCTATCACCATGTGCTCGAGCAGATCGACCTCCCTGCCATCCTTCATCTTCTGGACGGCCTTGGGGTCGATCAGGATCTCGAAGCTCTCGCCATGAGATTCGTACCTCGCGACTATGGCCTCGTCGAGGTCGACCATCGTTATCAGCTCACGTGGCCAGCTTCTTCACGTACGCCTCCACCTCGGCGTCCGTGAGCCTCCTGAACTCCTCGTCCTTCCGCACGATGCCGATCTCTACGGCCTTCGTGTTCAGGCTCTCCTCCGTCGCCTTCTGGAGCGCCCTGAGCCCGAGGAGTATCGCTTCCTCCGCTGTCATGTCATCCTTGTACTGCTCCTCGAAGACATCCATGATCGCGTTCTTTCCCGCCCCGATGGAGCCGGCCTTGTATGCCACCAGGGCACCGCTGGGGTCCGTTTCGAAAAGGTGGCAGCCCTGCTCGTCCACTCCCGCGACCAGCAGTGCCGTCCCGAAAGGCCGGACGCCGCCGTACTGCGTGTAGTTCTGTTTGAAGTCGCAGAGGCGCTTGACGAGGGTCTCGATATCCATCCTCTCGGCGTATGTGACCTTGTTTATCTGCGCGAGCATCCTAGCATAGTCCACGAGCACCCTCGCGTCTGCCACGAGCCCCGAGGTGGCGCATCCGACGTGCTCGTCTATCTGGAAGATCTTCTCTATGGACTTGGACTCTATCAGCTTGCTAGCGATCCTCTTGTCGACTATCAGCGCGAC
>JAFGHM010000044.1 GCA_016930135.1 Thermoplasmatota archaeon
CACAGCCTCCTTCAGCCGTGCTACCATATCTGCCATTGGTTGTACCCCCAATAGATGCCCATCGGGATCTCGTCCCTCCGGGGTCGCATCGGAAGAGAAAGCCGTTCTGTCGCTTGGATTGAAGCTTTCTTAACTACCGAATTGAAACGGCATACGTACCTCCCTAATTAATGTTTCGCTATTCTGGCATCCGCATCGGAAGTTCAATCACGTACTCCGACTCCAGATGCGCTTCCGCAATAGTGCTGATTATAATAATAATCAAACAATGAAAATAGTCGGTGGACTGGAACCACGTTGGCGAGAGCGCGCAAGCCTGTCGGAAACTTTTTCTGGGATGAGGCGTTCCCCCCTTCGAGGGAGGCTGGAGAATGCCTAGTGTGACCGTGCCCGTCGTGGAGCTCAGAGGGACTGTGAAGACTGTCAAGATAGGGGCCACGAAGACCCCCATCATAATAGGCGAGAGGATCAACCCGACCAACCGCAAGGACCTGATTGCCAAGCTGAAGGCCGGCGAGTTCGGCGTCCTGGAGGGAGAGGCCAAGAAGCAGGTGCAGAACGGGGCCGATATCCTGGACATCAACGTGGGCGTGCCGGGCATCAACGAGGAGAACGCGATGCGCGAAGCACTGAGGATAGTCCAGGGCGCAGTAGACGCCCCCCTTTGGATCGACACATCGAACCCGAAGGTCCTCGAGATCGCTCTGAAGGAGGTCAAGGGCAGGCCCGGCATAAACTCCACGACCGGGGAGGAGAAGAGGATGGAGGTAGTGATACCCCTTGCCGCGCAGTACGACGCGGTTCTCGTTGGCCTGTTGATTGATGACGCGGGCATCCCCATGACATCCGACAAGAGGGTCGAGATAGCTAAGAGGATCATCGATCGAGCCGAGAAGGCAGGACTCGATCGGAAGAGCGTGATAATCGACTGTGTCGCCTTGGCCTGCGGCACAAGCGAGATCGGTGCGAGGGCGACCCTGGATACGATAAGGCGTGTGACCGAGGAGCTCGGCGTCAACACGACCATCGGCCTGAGCAATGTCTCATTCGGCCTTCCGGACAGACCACAGCTGAACGCCTCCTTCATGCTCATGGCCGCTGGGCAGGGCCTCACTTGCTTCATAGGGAACCCGAACGACTCCAACATGCAGTTCGCGCTGAAGTCATCGAGGCTGTTCTGGGGAGAGGACAAGTTCGCGATGGGCTACCTGACATGGTACAGGAAGAAGAAGGCTGCCTTGGAAGCCGCTCCCAAGAAGTAACCCGTCTTGAGACGGCACGAACCCCTCTCTTTCCGCATTTCCCCATCCGCGTCTCAGCGCATCAGCGATGCCGACGGTGTGGGGCGGAGATCCGCTCCCACTTCTTCTCAGCGCCTTCTCAGCTTCGGGTTGAGCACATCGTCTATCGCGTACCCGACGAGGGAGAATGCCAGGACCATCGCCACGATGGCGATTCCGGGGGGCCCGATCCACCACCAAGCGCCCTTGATGAAAGCGTCGGCGCCGTATGCCGCCTCAAGCATTGAGCCCCAGCTGATCACCGAGGGGTCGCCCAGGCCGAAGAAGTCCAGGAATGCCTCGGAGAATATCGCGATTGCGATTAGCAGGACCGTGTTCGCGAATATGAGCGGGAGGACGTTGGGCAGGATGTGGGTCTTTATGATGTGCCCGTCGGTCGCACCCACGCACCTAGCCCTCACAATAAACTGCCTCTCCTTGACCGTGAGCACCTGCGACCTGACTATCCTCGCGGTCGAGGGCCAGCTCGTGATGCCTATGACTACCACGACCCATATGAACTTCTGCCCCAGGATGGCCATCATCACGATCATGAGCGGGAACCAGGGGAGCACGAGGAAGAAGTCGGTGACCCTCATCAGGACCTCGTCCGTGACCTTGCCGAAGTAGCCAGCGGATAGGCCGATGGCCGTCCCGAGCAGGACGGATATCGCGGTGGCGACGATGCCAACTATGAGTGAGGCCCTGGAACCGTAGACGGTCAGGCTGTACACGTCCCCGCCTTTGTGGTCCGTGCCCAGCAGATGCAGCTGTCCAGTGTACGGCGAAGGATCGAGGGACGGCGGCAGCGGGTTGATCCATCCATCGACGAGGACATTCGGCTCTTGGACATTGGCTGGGTCATCCACGGTCACGAGAAAAGGTGCGAGGATCGCCACGACCACGAACATCATCAGGACGATGAGCCCTCCGAAGCCCAGCCTGTTCCGCATGAATATCTTCCAGTTCTTGCTGAACACCTTGTACTGCAGCTTGGCCTTCTCCACATCCGTGGGCGTTACCAGGCCGGAGCCCTTCCTCAATTTGTTGAAGATCAGCAACGCAGCTATGATGATTATCGGTAGGCCGAAGAACGAGAACACCCAGTGCGTGATGAACCAGCTCGGCTTCCCGACGATGGTCACGGTGACGAAGTCCGTGCCGACCAGGCCGCTCGCGTCCGCGACAGTCAGCGATATGTTGTATTCGCCCTTTCTCGTGAAGTTGAAGGTGAAGTTCTCGGTGTCAAATGTGTACGTGACACCTGAGTAATTGAAACTCCATAGATAGGAGACTATGGGGGGATTGCTCGACGACCCGGAGGCGCTCAGGGTGATCTCAGTCCGGTTCGTGCCCTCATCTACGTTTCTGTTGGTCCCCGCCTCGGCGAAGGGCCTCACACGAACCAGCACATTGTCGGCTGCAGTCTGGCTCCCCGGAGTGACGGCGACAACGTCGACTGAATAGTTGCCGGTCCGGGTGAATGTGTGGTTGACATTCCACCCGTAGAGGTTCTTCGTGCCGTTGTCGATGAACGACCATGTGAAGTTCACCTCGGCTATGCCATAGAGCGTGCCCGAGACGTTCGCAATGAGGTTGGCCGGCTTGCTGTATGAGGAGTTGATGTCGGAGCCGGCATCGACCTCGAACCCCTGAGCGAACACGCTAACTCCTGTGGTCGTTGCTGGAGAAGGTCGTTCGCTAGACAGAATTCCGGGAATGAAGGCCGCCACTGTGAGGGTCAAGAGGATGCAGGCAAGGGCGAAGGCGCGGTTTCGCGAAGGCGAACGCTCTGCCCGGCATCCTGACCTCCTGTTTCCGTGTGTCAACTTCCCCAACGGTTCACCCTCATATGTTGACCCTCGGGTCAAGGTACATGTATATCAGATCAGCGAGGAAGTTGGCTATCAGGACTGCCACTGCCATTATCAGGAACAGAGCCTGCAGCACGCAGAAATCCCTCTGGTTGACGGCGTCCCAGGCGATCCAGCCCAGGCCTTTGTATGAGAACACGATCTCCACCATGATGTCCCCGCCGAGGACCCACCCGACGCTGATCGCGGCCACCGTCACCACGGGCAACATCGCGTTCCTCATCGCATGGTCCTTCAGTATCGCCCGGTTGGAAAGTCCCTTGGCCCTTGCGGTAACTATGTAGTCCTCGGTGAGGACGTCTGTTAGGGAATTCCGCATGATGAGCGCGAACTCCGCCATCACTTCTATCGTGAATGCGAAAACAGGCAGCACGAGGTGATAGCCCCTGCTGATCAGCTTCTCCGTTATGCTCATTTCCAGATAATCAGGCGGCCTTGTGACGAACGGCAGCTGGCCGTATGGACCCTTGAGGGGAAACCACTCGAGTTCACCAGCGAAGATCATGAGGATTACGAGCGCGAAGAGGAACGTGGGCATCGAGTAGAAAGTCAGGGCAAAGGCCATGCCGACTGTGTCCGCGGGAGTGCCCCTCCTCCAGGCAGCATATCGCCCGAGCATCACCCCGAAGAATATCGCAAGCGCGGTTCCGATGCCGACGAGGAGGATCGTGTTGATGAGAGGTTCGACGAGAGCCGGGGCGATTTCGTCCAGCTTCCATATCCCTGTGCTGATGCCAAAGTCGAGCGTGAAGACCTGGTAGATGTAGTGCACGAACTGGTCCCAGAGAGGCCGATCCAGGTAGAATCTCTCAAGGATGGCCTGCCGGAGCTCCTCGGAGCCACCTCTCGGCACGAGCACCCTCGTGGGGTCACCGGGCATGATCCTGAACAGGAAGAAATTGAAGGTGATAATGGCGAAGAGCGTGATGATGACATAGATGACCTTCCTCAGGACCAGCGTCCTCATGTTCATGCGCGAAGCCCCCGGACCGGACTAGTCATCATTGTGCCCGATTCCTCGTCTCCCAATTATACAATCCCCTATTTCGTAGTACCCATCGCACTCGTTTCTTGATAGGGTGTGGAGTGAAATTGTGGGCCCGTTTCCGGGCCCGAAGTTTGACGCCCGTTCACTCGCCAAGCGGGCTCTCGCTTATCTCCTCCTCTTTCTTCCTGCCGCGCTTTCTGAGCAGCATGACGGCCACCACGACCGCCGCAACGACCACGATTGCAACGATTATGGCCAGCCACGGAGGTCCGCCGTCGGTCTCACCGAGGTAAACCAGGTCGAAGAACAGCGGGTTGCCCATCCAGAAGTTGTCCATGGTCCTTCCGGGGTCGGCCGCCCAGTCACCCCAGCCGCTGAAGGTGTCAGTCCGGTAGGCATAGCACTGCCAGGCATAGGCCATTATGATGTATGCGACATCCCGGTAGTGAACGCGCTGGCAGTTGTCGACATATGTCTTCCTCTCGACCGGGTCCATCGTGCTCACGGTCTTGGTGTAGTTCTCTTCATACGCCGGGCTGCTGTACATGTTGTCGTTCCAGCCGTTCCACGCGGCCTTCGTCAGCACATAGAGCTGGTAGTTCGGATCTATGTCCGCGCTCCAGTACCAGATCATTGTGTCGTAGTTGTAGTAGTACACCTGCGTGCTGAGCTCCGCCTCGTCAAGTATCTCGTAGTTGATCACTATGCCTATCTTGGCCCACTCGGTCTTCAGATACTGGGCTATATCCTTCTCCTCTGGGTACTCCCTTCTGAGCAACATGTTGAAGATCAACTTCTTTCCCTCGGTCGTCCATCCCTCTTGGACAGGCAACGAGGAGGCGGTGCACTCGCGGATGTCGTCCTCGTCAATGTCGACGTAGCCCGCAGCCGTGAGCATATCCCCGGCCGCCTCGAGGTTGTAGGATATCAGCTCATCAGCGGTCGGTTCGTAGTGCCATTTCGTGTTAACCGGCGGGATCACCGTCGTCCCTGGGTCAGCAAGGCCATAGTAGAACTGGTCGCATATGTACTGCTTGTCAGTGGCCATCGCCATGGCCGTTCTCACAGCTGGGTCCAATCTGGCAGGGTTTGCATCGGTGGCCCCCTCATTCATGTTGATACCTATCTCCGTCCAGTACTGGGTGATCTTGGGCCCCGTGAAGCATGTCACATTCTTGAGCGCCTCCGAATCGACCTGGCTCTTCACTTCCAGGTACGAGGCAGGAGGCAGGGACGCGATGTCGAGCTCCCCGTTCCTGAGCGCGAGCACCATGGCGGTCGTCTCCTTGTAGAAGTTCATGACCAGCCTGTCGAACTGGATCTCCTTCCCTTTGTCCGTCTTCCAGTGGTAGTTCTCGTTCTTGACAAGAGTGATCTTGTCTCCTGCCTGCTTCTCCTTCTTTATGTTGGACGTGGCCATGAACGGACCGGTGCCGACAATCGGCACGTCCTCGTCCTCGAACAACCCAGTCCAAGCGAAGCCGATTTCATTGGCCGCGATGCTGAACTCCTCGAACTTGTGCTTCGGGAGCATCGGCAGGGATATCAGGTAAGCGTACGCAGCAGGCATGGGCTGTCCTGTGGCTCTGTTGTAGAAGTGGACCCTCACTGTCGAGTCGTCTATCTTCTCTGCATATCTCATGAAGTATGCATAGGGCTGGAACGCCCAAAGATCATCATAGTAGTCGGCGTTGATCTGCATATTCCAGAGGACATCGTCGGCGGTGAATGGCTCCCCGTCTGTCCAGAAAGCCGAGTTCGTCAGGTTATACTGCCATACAGAGCCGTACGGCTCACCGCTCTCCACCATGTCCGGATCTGTTATCGGGACGGCCCAGACTCCCAAGGCGAGGTCAGGTGTCGGGTTCATGTCGTTGTCGAGCACTGTGAGTCCGTCGTACACCAGTCCATAGAAGATGTACGATGCATCGTTCAGTCCAAGATATGGATTGAGGCTGTCCACCTCTTGGAGGAAACCGACCCTCAGTTCGGCCACGCTCGCAGCCTTGACGTTGCCCACGATTCCCAGAACCCCAGCAATGGGGATCGACAATACGGTCACGCTGATTACTACCAAGCACACAGAGAGGAAACGCTTAACTCCCGTTTGCAAGTCTTCTTCCCCCAACCCAACGCTTCTCATCGAGTCATCGGGCCTGCGCGATACCGTCTTCACGACGGCCATCTGCGTGGCCTCAGGCTGTCCATCCCCGTATGCTGGATTGGCCGTTTTGTCACGGGGACTGGCATGACGAAAGGTGGAATGAGGCAGATGCTATAAGAACATTGCTGTGACGAGTGAAGGCCTGAGATCTCATTCGAACAACTGTATGTCTTGTGATGTGAGACTGGAAGAAGTGACGGCCACTTCCATCAGATTTTTTCAGCGCCCATGCATTGGTGTGGATTCGCCACCCCAAAGAAGCGCGTATGTTGGCAACCCGATCGCGCTGCTGTCCGAATCGTCTTCCGAGCACATCATGATGTAAGGTCAAGGCTGTCGTCACAGTGGTCGCCGTGATTGCCAGAGATGCATGTATGATGGATGCACAACAAACGTCATGGGACAAGGTATCGTCCCACTGCGACGACCGGAGCGCTCTTCTGTCCGCTATCATGTTCGTAACATCTACGAAAGCACCCTGCGGTTCCTTGCAGCGCAACGTGTCAGCGTTTCATGAAAAGATGTCAGCATCAATGTGCGCCAGATGCGGACTCACGCTGCTTCCAGACAAAGTGGCCGTGATGAAAACGACAGGGTATATATAGCAAGATGCACTTATCGCGGATGTTTATTGGTTGAGCCTTTCGTACTTGGGGGATACAATGTCTGAAGAGACGAATTCTAGTGTGCCTTCTAGCGAGACAGCGCAGCCCGAACCTGCTCCGGAACCTTCGGTCTCCGCTCCTCCTAAGGGTGGGAAGAAGAAGCTTTGGGTAGTCATCGCAGCAGTGGCCGTCGTCGCGCTGCTCATCGGCTCTGCGGTGTGGATCATGTTCCTGGCACCTATCAAGGTGTCGATGGAGCCGGCCGATGCGGAGCTGTCCGTAGATGCGGGCAAAGTGCTGAAGGTCTCCGTGAAAGTCAAGAAAGGCATCAATGACGTCACGGACGATGCGAAGTATCTCTGGACTGTGCTTCCGAACAACCTCGGCAGCTGGCAGAAGAGGGCGGAGGCGAGCGTCAACCTGACTGCAGGTAAGGCTGCGGGATCAGGGGATGTCATATGCAAGGTGACCTACAAGGGGGAGGAAGTGGAAGTCACCAAGACGCTCACGGTGAACCCTCCGTATCTGGATCAGGTTCTCGTATCGCCTCCGATCAAGACGCTCGAGAAGGGGAAGACACAGGTCTTCACTGCTTCTGCAGTGGACAGTGTGGCCGACCCAATCTCAGGTCTCACCTACACCTGGTCTGTTAGCGGAGATGTCTCTGCCGAGATCGATTCGACAACCGGCACGAGCGTGCTCTTCACCGCCGGCCCGACTTATGGCAATGTGACTTTGACTGCGACAGCAACCTCAGCGGGCGTGACCAAGAGCGGCATTGCGGCCATCACGATTGGTCCACTGCCGCCGCGGAGCGTTGACTACTCCTGGTATGACATGTTCAATGTCCCGTTCGACGAATGGTGGGACAAGAGGGCGGTGATTGGCAAAGAAGAGATCCCGCTGTCTCACGAGTATCCATATCTGTTCAAGTGGGTCGGCTTCCCTGAGGGGAACACCTACATATACACGAACATGCGGCTGAACATCACCGGCAGGAACATGAGCGAGATCAACATGAACGAGCGGCCGGAGTTCTTGCCTCTGCATGGGAACGCCAGGGGAGGGACGGCGGTCATCGACTGGTATCTCCAGTACCTCACAAGCGATGAGATGAAGAGGTTCCCAGACGCAACATCTGCATGGGGTGATGGCTGGGTGGTGTCTCTTAACGGCACCGTCACGCTCGACGAGCAGGCGGCCCTGTCCACCCTTCTCGGGCTCACGGCCGAGGGCTTCGACAGCTTCGATTCATGGTGGACCCTGCATAAGGGCGAAATCAAGACCGACTTCGGCGATTGGTTCAAGACCGAGGCGGGGAAGGACAGGCTCGACATCTTCCCCGCATACGACTACGCGTTCACGACCCTCGCGTGGGACATCGATGCCGAGAAGGTCGGGGACAACATCGTCCTCACCTACGACCTCGTGACCTGGGGCGGTGAGATGCTCCTCTCCATGTGGATGCGCGAGGCGTTCATGCCGACCGAGTGGTACTTCGAGGACATGGACTTCCATGCGACAATAGGTCCGGAGTGGACCACGCTCGATGTCGACACCGCTATCGCCTATGCGGTCTATGCGTACGAAGCGACCAACATTCCGGGCGAGCCCTGTTGGGTCTGGGAGGCACTCGTCCAGGACTATGTAGTGGCAGGCCCGCCCGAGAACAGGGAATCGCTCTACAACAAGTACGCGAATCAGACATATCTGAACACGGCTCCTGGGAGCGCGTGGTACGGGAAGAACATGACCTACGACTATGTACCCGGCGCTTGGAACCTCTCGGAGAACGAGACTCTCAAGCTCGCATGGCCGTCAGATGAGCAGACCTTCGTGGTTCATGTGAGTTCAGGTGTCACGGCGAATCATACCGACTACATGATAGTGAACTTCTCCGAGCCGATGATGTCGGATGCCGAGGACCTGCTCCCTGGTTCGGTCGTCATTGACAACGATGCGTGCGAGATGGTCTTCACCGGACCGATCGACATGTGGCACTGGTCTCAGGAGACGACCAATCCTGAACACTCTTGGCTGACAAGCGAGTGGGATCGCATGAACCTCTTCCCATATGGTGCTCCGTACATCGAGTTCAATCCGGCTGCTTTCGGCAAAAGTCCTGATCAGCTGGTGCTGAGTGCCACGGAATCCTGGGAGGATTGGGACGATCCTATGGTCGTCGCGGGCGAGACCGTGGATCTGAAGGTCACGATTCTCGACCAGTTCGGTGGCGTCTACATCCCCTATGAGGGCACCGTGGAGTTCTCCACCAACGGGACAGGCGTCACACTCCCCTCTGACTACACATTCACTGTGGGAGACGCTGGCGTAGCGGTCGTTTCAGGACTCAGTTTCTCGACAGCAGGATGGTACACGATAACCGTGAGCGACACGGATCCAGGATCCGAGGTCAAGTCTGGGAGCTTAGTCAACATCTATGTGGTAGAGGACCCGCCTGTCATCGACCACTTCACCATCGAGGTGCCTGGGCTTGACGGGCTGGTGCTCCCTGGCATGCCGAACGATGTTCACGTGTGGGCGCACAACCAGTACGGTGACCGTGTCTTCAAGAAGTATGACGGCACCGTGACGTTCTCGACCAACGCCACGCTTGGGACATACACGCTCCCTGGTGATTACACGTTCGCGGGAGCCGCCTCGGAGGGTTACGCGGTCATACCCGGATTGGTGTTCGATGAGCAAGGCATGTATTCCCTGACCGTATCGGACACTGTGGTCACGACGGCAACGGGCACTACAGACGTGGTCGTCGAGATTGTCCCCACGGTCCAGTACAGGCTCTACGATATGTTCGAGGAGCCTTGGGGCGAGTGGTGGCCATACAGGCTGATATCGTGGAAGACGGACATCATACTGAGCAACGAGTCTCACGCCTACACGATGGTCTACAACCCGGACATGATAGGCAGGCACGGGATCATCATGGCTCCGTACCGTTGGAACGTCACCGCCACGAACATGTCCACGATAAGCGTGAACGACCCTGCCGTGATGCCTGTGTTCGGCCCGGAGGTCGAGGGAGCGAGCGTGTACCTCGATCTGTACTGGCAGTATATCAACAAGCAGTGGTGGAACGACTACATACTACCGACATGGTCTTCCAACTCGAACTGGTCAGCCGGCCTTGAGGACCTGATCAATGTCATGGAGGGTGACGGGTACTATATCTTCACGGTCTACACGGCTCGGATGAACAGGGAGGCCGCGGAGACTTGGCTGAACATGCCGCAAGCTGCGGACCCGCTCACCTGGTGGGCTGCGAACG
>JAFGHM010000045.1 GCA_016930135.1 Thermoplasmatota archaeon
CCAGTCCGCGAACGCACCGTCCACCGCGATCCTCCCGGGCGCTTCGGCGACGTAGCCTACCTTTGCCCCACTCTGGAGGGAATCGATCCTCCAGGAGGTGTTCTGTCCGGCTGATATCCCGCTCGTGAGGTTCAGGGATATGCCGAAGGAGCTCGTACGCACCGCACCGAACAGGTCTACCAAAATATCGATGCTCCTCCGGTCCCCGTTCCTCATCACGAGCGGGGTGTCCAAAGCTATTGTGTTGGAGAACGACGTCCCGAGGACCCGTGGGCCCTCGACCGCAGATATCGAGAACGAGCTCACATTCCCGAGGAAGTCGAATGTGAACTCATCCACGTACGTGCTGTCGCCCTTGGCCGATAGATTGAGAGTGAGTGCCCTCTGATGCAGAGCGGACGGATAGACTTCTGGGGCGTTGTGGTCCTGCACGATGCTGAGGGCCGCGCCCCTTGTCCTGAAGTTGGCCTCAGACCAGTCATCCGGGGTGTAAGTGTGCCGGGCACATATCACCACCCTGGAGCTCTCCCCGACGTAGATCGAACTGCCGATCTCGACCTCGTTCTCAAAGAAAGCTGCCTTTGCCTCGCCTTCGCCCACGAACCCGCCGAAGTCGTAGCGACTGGCATCGGACATGAAGACCATCTGTTCGGCGGTCACGAGTGTGCTGTTCCAGCCGATCAACTTGATAAGGGCGTCCGCGCCGATGCCCATCACTGAGTAACCGCTCGTCGCCTTGTTGTCTATGTCTATGAAGACGAAGAAGCCATCAGCTCCGCCGTCCCGGCCTGTGAACATGTCGCCCTGGGTTGATATGTAGAAGTAGCTTCCGCTATGGCCATACTTCATGGCGTACGCGGCGATCGAGATGTCCGGGTTGTCTGAGTCCGGCGTATCTCTGTAGATATTCGCCTTCAGCCAGTCCATGAAGTAGCCATCGATCTCCACGACATCGGACGGGAACGAGTAGACTATCGCATAGGGGACGACAGTGATGATGGCGGCAAGGATGGCCACGATCACGAGCTTCCTCTTGATGGGGGACTCGACGGAGCTTATCTTCCTCTGCCCGTAGGAGAGCCTGTAACCGTTGACTGCTCCCCTGCCGTTCACGAACCCGTTGACTATGCCGTTGCTCTTCGAAGCGCCGTTCGTGAGGCCCCAACGCAGACCGTTGATCGCGCTGCTCACGCGGCCGTTCACCCTGCCGTTGGTCCTCCCATTCACACGTCCGTTCACGCGCCCGTTTGTGCGACCATTGGTCCTGCCGTTCACGCGGCCGTTGATGTGCCCGTTGGTGCGCCCGTTGATATGTCCGTTCGTGCGCCCGTTTGTCCTCCCATTGGTGCGGCCGTTGGTGCGGCCGTTCGTCCGGCCTTCGATCACAGCTGGATTGAGGAGAATCGTCTGCCTGCCCAGGTCGTTGCTCTTGCCACCGGAGGAGCTGCTACCCGCTGGTCCAAGACCATTGGTGAGGCTTCTGGGGGATGATGGGACAGCGGTAGCTCTGTCTCTCGCGCCTCTTGTCCTCTTGGGCACGGTCCTTCCTCTGTTCGGTTCGGCATGTGGAATGGCACCGCTCTTTCAGGGGAGGCGTTCTTCCCCCTCTCCTGCGCTGCTGAAGCGTGCGCGTCACAAAGCGTGCTCGTATGGACCTGCCCATAAAAGCCCGGTAGCCCTGTTCTCGCATGCGCGTGTGCGTGCTATTTATCGATTTCGCGAGTAGCTTATAATACAGTTTCTGTGGGCACGTCAAATTCGATAACCAGAGCCAGGACAACGTTCTTATACCAACAGAGAGCGGGTGAGACGCACAGCCAGACAGCCAGAAACCGAACTACTTCGGGCCAAGTTGATAAGCAAGGGGGTTTCAGAAGGGGTTTGAGAGCTCCCGGGACTCAGAGCACGCCCTTAACGTTCCATGTGTCAAAAGCCAGGTCCCCGAGGAGGTTGAGCTTGAGCGTGGACTCCAGCTTGATGACGTCCCCGATGCTGTAGTCGGCCGACAAGTTCGTGGCCGAGGAGACTGTGATCGAGAACTGGCCGTGTTCCACATGCAGCCAGTAGCCGCCGTATGTAACGGGCACATAGAAGCTCTGCCCACTGCCCTGATACGGGTTGCTCCACTTGTTGCCGAGGTAGACGAAGTACATCGTCGTGATGTACACTGTCGTCTGGCTGACGGTCTGCTTGCGGTAGACCATGTCCGTTATCACGTCGCTGACGACCTTCTCATCGCCCTGACTCCACCCGGAGGGCAGCGACAGCATCTGGTTCGAGGTCGAGTTCCCGGTGTAGACGAGGTCGTCGAACAGGTCTGTGAACCCGCCTGCCGACCGCCACCCGCCCCCAGCGGCTATCATGACGAACGCCACCACGACCGCTGCGACGACCACGAGGGTGACCATTATTCCTAGGATCCTTCTCTCCATCGCACTCAACTCCTTTCTCGTACTTCGCGCGTTTGCAGAATCGAGGAGCGCAGGCGCATCTAGCGCATTGCGCGTGCTGGTCCATCCCTTCTGCTTCGCCTTCAATATATAGGGGTATGAGTATATAATTATTTGGTAAACCTGGTCATGCGATACTGGACATGCGTCTTGGGAAGCGCCGAGGTGCCGTTTTGACTTGGAAAGGGCAACATCACATCTCAGACAGCGGCAGAAAAACGACAGGAGCCCCATCCCGCTCCGAGCACACTGTGCCTTGCCCCCCACCACGCCGGAGTCAGCTCACTCAGGCATGGCACACGGGACCCTAATGCCGGCCGAGTTATTTCAACTATTGCAGCGCATGCAGTCGAACGGCGGCAAACCCCATGTGCGTCTCATGGGCAGGCTGAGCTGGCCGACACGCTTTCAAAGCAGAACCTTCGCGATTAGCGGATGACGGATGCGAGGCGCCGTCAGTAGGAGCCTTTCGGCGTGGCCATCCGGTTGCCCATGAACACCGCGAGCGCGCCTATGATCAGTATCGCCAGGAAGGCCCCTCCGACGCCCAGGCTGGAGTCCTGAAGTGCGGAGTTGATCGGGTCCCACAGCATGATCAGTATGAGGGCGAATATGCCGAACAGGAATATGGAAAGCGAGATGCCGGGCACCATCGAGGAGACCTTCTTCCTCCTCCGAGCGGCTGAGCGCTTCAAGAGCATGAACACGAACAGCCCGAGCACCACGACGACGACGGCGATCGCGACGAACAGTCCGAGGTTGTCCTCTATCGGAGGCACCCACGTCCAGTACCAGTCTATCATGAACGATATCTGAGAGCCGATGATCCCCAGGATTATGAGGGAGATCCCGATGACCCTGAGGTCGGCGATGCTGCTAGGAGGTCCTGCTAGCTCGTGCACCGGCACCTCCTCCTCGACGAAGACCTCTTCGTCCTCAGCCAAGACCTTGGAGGGCCTCGCCCTGGCAGGGGGGGCCTCCTCGGGCACTTCCTCGACCTCGACGACCTCTTCGATCTCCTCTTCCTCGAACTCGGCGCCGCAACTCGGGCATGACGCGACGCTGAGGCTGACCAGAGTCCCGCACACAGGGCATTCGGCCATCTCGTCCTCGCTGATGGCCTCCCCCAGGCCGGCTGCTACGGACGGCTGCTCGGCCTCGGGCACCTCCTCGACCTCTTCCTCTATCTCTTCGACTGCCTCTTCCTCGAACTCGGCGCCGCAGAAAGGACATGACGGAACAGTCAGACCGACCGACTTTCCACAGACGGGGCAGGTGACTTGTTCCTCTTCTTCGACAGCTTCCTCGGCTTCCTTGACTTCTTCGACCTTCTCCTGAACGGGCTTCTTCTTGGGCATCGAGTCACGCACCTCTCTGCGCAGGGGAGTGTGGAATAGCGGGAGATGTAAAGATTGGATTTACCGCATATATAGGTTGCTACCCAGGGTCTGTCGATGCGCGCCGACACGCCAAGAAAGGCTTAAATCGACTTCACAAGAGCCCTTGCCAGACTGCGCGCGCAAGTCGCCTGGCGCCTCGGCACAAGCAAATATAGGCATGATGTGTTTCTACCGCTGGATGAAGGAGACCTCCGGAGAAGGCCAGAAACACCTGAAAGAGGCCGTCAGCTACCTCAAAACGGACAACGGCCAGAGGATGGCCATCTGCATCTTCTCGATCATCGCGACCCTCGTGCTGGTGGGCTCGGAAGGGAGCGCACTGGCCTATGCCTTTGGGATCCCCTACATGTTCCTCGTGCCAGGTTTTGCTGTCGTGAGGCTGTTCTTCTGGAGCCAGACCAGTCCGGAGGCGAAGTTCGTGCTGAGCCTGGGTCTGAGCGTCTTGGTCGTCATCATACTCGGGCTCATACTCGTTCTGACGCCGATAGGCCTTGATTCCGACACGACTCGCGCATCGCTCATACTGTTCACCCTTGGCGCTGTCGCAGTTGAGACGTTCTATCCGCGAAAGGACAAGGGCGCGAGACCGGAGGAGACGCCGAGGCCGCCATCCGCTCCGATCAAGATCGACAAGGTCGTCGCCGCCATGCTAGGGGCGGCCATTGTCGTCTCCGGGGTGTCCATGGGGCTCATCCTGACTGCCGAGCATTCCTCCCGTACCTACTTCGCGATGACCGATGAGCACGGGGACGTGATAACAAACACCTCCAGACAGTTCAACACCACTCTGACAGTCCTGGTGCACATGAAGAACGGAGAGGACGGACCGAGAGTCTTCTCTCTCTTCGCATACGGACCCAGCGTAACAGGCGATAGGGAGACTCAGACTTTTGAGAAGACCCTGGCGGCCGGGGAACTGTGGGTTCAGACAGTGGTATTTGATCTCGATGTGCTCGGGTTTCTGCGCATAGACTTGGACCTCTACATCCAGGAAGAGGACGACCCTCCCAATTTCTACGGGAACCTGCATCTCTGGTTCGACGTCCTCACATAGCTGTAGGCTCAATCCTCCACCGTTTCTGCGACTCGGGATCCGTGGCTTCCGTCCTCATCCTGACCTCTGATGGATGCCATTACGCTCTCGCGCGAGGCGACCATGGCCGACCAGAGAGCCGTTCCCACGCTGATGGCCACCGACGCTAAGAACACCAAGACGAGCAATTGCAGGTCGAGGTCGAAGGAGAGCGTGTGGCCGAATACCAGGAACAAGCCGGCCCTCGAAATGCTGTCGGCGACAAATATCCCTAGCGCGACGCCTATCGCCGCGCCCGCGAGGCCGCTCTCGAGCGCCTGGGGGAAGACCATCCCCCGGACCGCTCGCCTGGAGGCGCCGACCGTCCTGAGTATGCCCAGCGTGCGTCTCGATTCGTGTATCTCCTTCGAGTAGATGGAGGCTATCGCCAGGGCAGCCAAGATGGCGGACACCATGCCGATGGCGAGGAGGGCGACCGACACATTGCCCTCCGATATCTTGGCCGCCTCGTAGATGGGTATGGAAGCTGCTGAGCTCAGGGAGGTGGAGCCGCCGTATCTGACGACCAACTGGACCAGATCCGGATTCTCGACTATCCACGACTCCACCACAAGGGACCTCGAGAAGCTGCCCACCTGCACTGCGTGCGTCCCAGGCGCAAGCCCGGATATATCGAACCTGATGGTCTCGGAGGACATCCCGGCCAAGGAGATGTCGAGCGTCGAGTGGATCTGTGAATCCACCAGCACGTTCACCTGGAACTGCCCACCGACGGAGCCTACGTTGGTGACGGCGAGCGCGCCCCTTGCAGACTCGGACTCCTTGATGGTCTCCGGCAGCACGGAGAAGTCGACTATGATGGGCAGGAACTCCGCCGGAAAGGCCGACGGATCTTGTATCTCGACTGTTGCCGAGGCTTCCGCTAGTCCTGACATGCTAGCGCGCACGGTCCAGTAGCCGACATCCAAGGCCGACAGTGATGCCAGGCCCGCCGAGTTCGTGACCACGGACTGAGAGCCGAATGTGACCAGAGCACCCTCGGCCGGCTCCCCGCAGGACATCGTGACCGAAACATTGAACTCACTGCCCAAGAGCACTTTGGACGGGGCGGACAATCTGAGATATGGTTCGATGACGGTGATATTCGCGTACAAGGTCACGGGGAAGTCTCCCGATATTGAGACCGCGATGCTCTTAGCGCCCAGCTGCCCAAAGGAGAAGTCCCGGATGACCGTGGTCGATTGCGATGCTCCGAGCGGCACGTCCAGCTCATCCAAGAGCTGTGCGTCATCTAAGAACCTCACTGTGATCGTTCCGGGCGCACCTCCCCAATTGCGCACTCCCACCGAGAGAGACAGGTTCTCGCCAATGGCTACTTTTCCCTTTGATGTGTGCAGATCGAACAAGGTGAACCTGGCGTTTGTCGGGGACAGCACTTCTGCTAGCCAGACGGGGTCGTCCGTGGCTACGCGGATGATTGACACCTTATCCTTCGCCATTCCGGAGAGGAATCTCGCGACGTCGAGGGACACGAGCAACTCGTCATCCAACGGAGAATCTGTGGAGTAGGAGCCGACTATGCTCACAAGCTCCATCCTCGACGAGTAGCTTCCGACGAGTGGCATTGTGCACGGTATCTCGATGCCAAGCCGATTCAGCAATCTCTCGCCGATGAGCGCGCCGTTGGCACTTTCCGCATGTGTTCCCTGGGCGAGCGAGAATTCCCTGAAGGCGGGGCCCGTGCTATTGAGCCTGTCAAGATCAACGCCACGCACCACGAAAGAAACGCCTTCGTATGATGAGAACGCGAACACCTCTGGGCTTGTTCCCGTGATGCCTGGAACATCTTCGAGCGCGACCACCATGTCTGCGCCCACCCTGCTCGAGAATATTGTCGGAGCGGCATTGTCGGAGATTACGAATCCTTCGCTTGCAGCGAACGCCTCAGGAGCGGATTTCAGTCCTGAGAGAACGGACGCCGTCGCGGTGAAGATCAGCATGGACAACGCGACGACCACTATGGCACGCGGGCGTATCAGGATGATAGCGCAGCCTCCTTCAAGTCGTCGACCGGCTTCGAGAGGGTCAACCTGAGGGCGGGCAGGATCGCTCCGCCGACAGCGGCGCCGACCGTGACAGCATAGGAGTACACCAGGAGCTCCCCGCTCGCTCTTATGACGAACACCGACGTGAAGAGCGAGGATGCGACCGTTGAAGTCCCATAGGAGAGCACGATTCCCAACGCGAGGCCCAGCAACCCGCCCCATGCGCTGATGACCGCGGCGTTCGCAGTGAGAGACCACAGGACCCTCCATCTGCCCGCGCCGATGGTCTTGATGATCCCTATGTCGTGCCTCCTGTCAGAAGTCTCCGAGCCCATGAAGCTGTATGCGAGGACCGCAATCACAAATGCTGAAGGGAGCAGGACCCAGAGCGCATCCGACCTGATCTCCTCTATCCCGGATTCGAGGAAGTCGATGATGCCGATGAGTGGCTGGACTGCGAATCCATCCGATGCCAGCGACGATGTCGCGTCGACTGAGAGATCCTTAGCTACTGCGAAGTTGAACCCTTGCGCTAGCCCTGAGAGCTGTCTGAGGAGAGGTTCGGTCCCGAGCAGCCAACTCGGGGAGAACATGGCGGATGAGTATCCACCTGGCACGGACACCGCCACGGCCGATTCCGCAGTCAGCGTAATCGTTCCCGGGTACACTTGGCCTTGTCCTGCGAGCACACTTCCTTCGGGCGCTGCGAGCGTCTCCTTAAGCACCTGCCCCGAATCGTTGATGGCGAACACAGTCACTCTGGTCTGTGTCTCGGAGACCGCTGCGTCGACGAAAATCCCGAATGCATAGAGTCCATCCGAAGGCAGTTCAGCAGAATCGAACACGACAGGGCCTGAAGCGTCCTCCTTGGTGACCAATGAGTATTCCGAAGAGAAGTTGCCCGCCAGGTTCTGCGTGGACGCCCTCAGGCCATCCGCCACGGCAAAGCTGGCCACTATGAACATCGTGCACAACGCGATGCCCAGGCTGGTCGAGCGAGCCTTCGGGCCGAACCTGAACAACAGCAGTGAAGGCATCTGAGACCGACTGAACATTGGACTATTCTGGATAAAAGACTTCTGGGCACCTGGTCAGGTGATGACGGAGTCCGCCACGAGAGAGACCAGCTCTGCCACATCCAACTTCACGCCTGCGACCTTGGTCCCACTCGTGAGGTTCGTGACGCAGAAGGGACAGGCGGACACGAGCATCTCCGCGCCCAGGCTCTTGGCCTCCTCAACCCTCAGCGATGCCATGTGCTCCGCGCGGTCGTTGAACTGTATCTTGTAGCCGCCTCCGGCTCCGCAGCACTGGGAATCGTACCTGTTGTGCTTCATCTCGATGTACGTGGACTGCGGGAACGCCTTGAGTATCCTCCGGGGCTCCTCGAATATGCCGAAGTGCCTGCCTATGTGGCACGGGTCGTGGTATGCGACCTTCTTGGGCAGCGGCTTCCTGAGGACGAGCTTTCTGTCGGATATGAGCTTGTCGATGAACTGCGTCATATGTAGCAGCTCGAAGTCCAGCTTGCCCGCATAGATCGGGTAGTTGTGCTTCAATGTCATGTAGCAACCGGCGCAGGCGGTCACGACCACCTTCGCGTTGCGCTTCTCGAACTCCCTGAGGTTGTGCTTGACCAGACCGTCCGCCTCATCGGTGACTATGTCCGTCTGCCCGGTCCTGATGAGGGGAGAGCCGCAGCACCATTCGTCCTTTCCGAGTATGTCGTATTCGACGCCCGCGGCGTCCAGGACCCTGGTCGCATCCTGCGCTATCTTCTGCTGTCTGTAGCTCGCAGTGCACCCGGCGAAGTAGATGACCTCCGGGTTCTTCGAGCGCTTCGCCTTCGGAGGTATCCACGCGTCCCTGTTCTCATGGGGCTCGTCGTATGGGTTGTGCTTCGCGATGACCCGGCTCCTGAGGTACTTGTGCTTGTCGAGCGGGCCGTAGCCGTTCCTGACGAACCACTCCTTGACCTGCTCCCACCTGTCGTTGAACTTGATACCAGCATGGCAGATGTACTCACAGTAACCGCATGCGGTGCAGCTGTACACGCGCTCAACGAACTCGGGCGTGATCGAGGGCCTCCGTCTGAGAAGCCTGTCGAACGTGCCCGGGTGCGCGTAACTCTTGAGATGATACATCTTCCCGCGCACGCGCCAGGACTCGAAGCCTCTGTCGCTGTCGAGCTGAATGGGGCAGACGAAGTTGCAGTACCCGCACTGGAGGCATGCATGGATGTCCTTCTCGACCTCGTCTGGGAGCTTGGGGAACGCCACGGTGACCACCTGCACGAGACTTGACGCACAACCTCAATGACAGCCACCGACATGCATGAGACACATATTTCCCGTTTGCCGAGCGCGAGCTCGGCCAATGGCCGCGAGGGTGCTTCATCTAGACGACGGCCCAATGCTCGGCGAGCGCTGCCTCCTACCGGACAGGGTCCTCTCCCGCTGCTTCCTGATCTTGCCTTCGAGGGACTCGAGGAGATCGGACATCGCCCTGTATATGCTCCAATCCGAGTTCCTGACGTAGTACATGTTCTTCTCCGTGCTGAGCCGCGCCCGGACGCTGTACTTGCTCGTCAGGCCCGCATCATCGTATGCTGTGATGTGCACATAGAACACGCGAGGCCTCTCCATCTTGGCTACCCGCTTCATGCCTTTCCCTATCAGATCATAGAGGCCGTCATATGCGTCGGGGGCGTGCAGGCCGATCCCAGATATCTGGACGAACACGCCGTCCCTGGGCCTTAGGCTGATGAGCTGCTCCATCAGATCGGACTGATCGACCACGCCTACCAGCTTGCCGTCATCTGACACGAACACCGTTGATATGCCCTTATGGAGCATCAGGCCCGAGACGGTCCCGATAGTGTCCTCAGGTGAGACGGTCACGACTTCACGGGTCATCACGCTCCCGACCTTGATCTCCGTCCGGACCCTGCTGTCATACACCTTCCTTGGAGGTTTGGGGGAGCGCAGAGGCATGTCCGCCTTCGGCTTCCAGAGGACGTCGATGATCTCCGGCATTCCTATGACCCCGACGAGCCTGTTGCCGTCATCGACGACAGGTAGCGCTTTCTCGTTCAGACCCTCCATCACTATCTGCGCCTTGCGGACTATCTCGTCCGGCCCTACGGACTTCGGCTCCCTGGTCATGAAATCCCTGACCTGCCTCCGCCGCAGCTCGTCCGAGTCTCCTATCGTGCGGATCAGGTCCGTCCTCGACACGAACCCAATCATCTTGCCCCCCTGAACGACGGGCGCTCCTCGTATGCCGGTGGCCACCAGCGCCTCCGCGGCATCGATGAGCCCGTCCTGCTGGCGCAGCTTCGGTACGGGGAGCATGATGCTGTCCACCTTCGCCGCCATGGGGACGCTCCTCCGCTCGACGAAGGAGGTGTAGCTCACGAGGCCCACGGGCGTCTTGTCCTTGACGACCGGGAGTTCCCTGACCCTGTGCTTCTTCATCTTCGCGATGGCGTCTGAAACCCTTTCGTCGACGCCTACCGTGATCGGCGCCCTGCTCATGATGTCGCCGAGTCTGAGCGAATCTATCCTCATGACAACTCCTCCGGGACATGTTGTCTCCCATGCCCTATAAACTTACTCACGACTTCTCGCGGTCCTTTCTCCAAGAACGCGACGCCAAGGGTTGGGACATGTGAATTGAAAGGTTCATTAACCAGTTCCTCATTCCCGGTTCCCAGAGGCACTGTTTCACGCGCTTCCAGCCTCGAAAACCAGGAAACGCGCCTTGAGGAGGCGGGTTGCGTGAGGCTGCTGAGGAACAGGCTCTTCTGGTTCTTCGCATTCGGGCTTCTGTTCGTATTCTCGATCGACCTCTGGGCCTGGGACTGGACGGAGCCTTCCCTCCTGGGTCTGCCGTACATCATCGTCTACACCATCCTGCTCGAAGTTGTATTGTTCGTGTTGTTCTACCTGTTCGCGAAGTACTACTGGGTCGAGCAGAAGGAGGGGGAGCGATGAACACCGTAGCAGTGGCCTTCTTTGTGCTCTACCTTTCCTCCTTGCTCGGGATAGGCTTCTTCACGTGGCGGAGGTCGCGCAAGACCTCGGAGGACTACTTCGTGGCCTCGAGGAGCATCGGTCCTTTCGTGCTCTTCCTGTCGCTTGCCGCCACGAACTTCAGCGCGTTCACGTTCTTCGGGTTCGCTGGTGCGGCGTACAAGTTCGGGCTCGCATACTATGGCATCATGGCCTTCGGGACGGGGTTCATGGCCATCTCGTTCTACATCATCGGGAGGAGGGTCTGGCAGCTCGGTAAGAAGCACGGATACATCACGCCTCCCGAGCTGATAGGCGAGAGGTTCAAGTCGGACAGCCTTAGAATGGTCTTCCTCGCGGTCATGGTCGTGTTCACACTCCCATACTTGGCCACGCAGGCAATCGGTGGGGGAATCGCCATCAACCAGCTGACCGAGGGCGAGGTGTCTTACGAGCTTGGGGCGGTCATCGTGACTGCAGTGATACTCGTCTATGTCACCGTCGGAGGGATGAGGGCTGATGCATATACCGATGTGCTCCAGGGAGTCCTCATGCTCGTCACGATGCTCGCGGCCGTGGGGATCGTTTCGGCGGGGCTCGGAGGGTTCACTGAGGCCAATTCGAGGCTGGCGGAGGAACTTCCTGCTCTCGTCACCAGGCCCGGTGGGCTCGACCTGTTCACGCCGCAGATGTGGATCAGCTACATGGTGCTGTGGACGCTCTGCGACCCCATGTTCCCGCAGCTGTTCTCGAGATTCTATGCCGCGAGAGACGAAAGATCGATCAGAATATCGATGGTCATGTACGCACCGATCACCGCCCTGCTGTTCCTCCTCCCCGTGCTGATAGGTGCCTGGGGCCAACTCGAGTTCCCCGGCCTCACAGGGAAGGACCCGGACAACATTCTTCCGATGATGGTTGACCAGTTCGCGCCCTCTTGGATACTCGGCATAATGCTCTCTGGGGCGTTCGCAGCTCTCATGTCGACCGCAGATTCGCAGCTGCTTGTGCTGAGCTCGATGCTAACCAGGGATGTCTACAAGAGATGGTTCAAGAAATGTGCGAGTGCCAGGGAAGAGTTCGTGGTTGGGAAGATTCTAGTGGTCGTGCTTGCGCTTCTCGGGCTCGGCCTTGCATTGACGTCGGTCGAGACGCTCTTCGAGACGCTCACGAAGACGACCTTCACCGGCCTTGCGGTGCTCTTCCCGACGACAGTCGCGGCTCTGTACTGGAAGCGCGTGACCAAGTGGGGCTGCATAGGCTCGATAGTGGCGGGCGAGCTCACATATGTCGGGTTCTACTACGAGCTGCTTCCTGGAGGATGGACCTTCGGCTTCTTGCCGGTGATACCCGTTGTGGCTGTCGCGGTCGTCGCCTTGATAGGCATATCTCTCATCACCTCTGGGATTCGCGCAGACCCTCGGCTCGTGGGCCCATCCAATCATGGGGGAGGATGAGGTCTCCTGCGCCTTTGACGATTGAAGGCGGACAGAGCGACCAGCGCGATCAGCAGAGTTGTCGCTAGTACTGCCACTTGTCCGAATTCCGGGATGAATCCGCTGACGGTGATCGTCACCGTGTCCGTGTCCGTCTGATCGCCCGTGTCTGTCACGGTCAGCTCGACCACGTACACACCCTCGGACCAGAACGTGAACTGCGGCTGCTGTCCATAGAGCTCGACCCAGTCACCGTCATACCAGAACCTCCAGGTCCAGTTGACTATCCCGAAGTCGTCGTCCGAGCCGGTGCCATCGAAGATCACCAACTCGCCCCCGAGAACGGTCCTGTCCTCACCTGCATCCGCTGTCGGGGGCAGGTCATCGTCTCCAGGCCAAGTGTAGTTCGCCACGTTGAACTCGATCCACGGAGCACTCTCGTAGAGCTCGCCTCCCGCATGGTGGTAGTTGTCGAAGTCCAGCGGGCCCTGAATGTGCAAGACCTTCGTGGTGTTGTCGTACATCGAGGACAGGTCGGGCGCGCCGACGACATCCGGGTACAGATGGTATCCCAGCCACATCGGACCGTTCACCTGGATGTTCTTGTAGGCGGTGTCATCGCCCAGCATCAGATCTCTTACTGAGCCTAGCGGCAGCCCGATGCCTCTGTAGCCTATGACATCGTCGCGGTTCGGCAGCTGGATGGTCAGGGTCATGTACGACGTCAGGTTGAAATAGGTCGGCGTGAAATCGTAGTCCACATACTCCCCGAAGTACAGATCACCAGAGTTCCAGCTCGTGTACTGCAAATCTTCATACGGATTGAACTCTGATCCCGGCCAGCTGATGTAGTCGATGTGTTGAGGCTCCCAGACCCAGGCAGCGTCGCTCTCCGTGAGGTTCGCCTTTACCGCATGCAGGTTGTACTGCGCGACCGCATCATAGGTCATGTTGGCGTACGCAGGCTCGAACTGCGCGATCATCTGGAAGTCCTCCATGTACGGCTCGTGGTTGCATATCGCGCGGTCCGTCATCCACCTCGTGATCAGAGTCTCGTAGCCCCAGTTGAAGTGGCCGATGCTCAGGATGACATCGTCCCCGTCAACGGAGAGGTCCATCAGGGTCCCGACATCAATATACATCCACTCGTAGCCGGGATAGATGTCGAACTCCCAGTTGCCCTGGTAGGCGATCCAGCGCTGCCATTCGACCATGTAGTCGTCGCCGTTCGCAGCCCACCAGGTGAGCGGGTCCACGGCCTGCGGTATGTTGAGCCAAGTCTCCGCGGCCTCCCTGTTCATACGGATGTTGTACTCCGTGAAGATGTAGTACCCGTCGCTTTCCTGTTGGTATATCAGGTCCGCTAGTCCGGCTGACCAGTTCGAGTTGGAGGACCATGTCGGCACGATGTGGTCGTTCCACCACTCCTTGTTGATGTACTGCCAGTACAGATCGAGGTACACGCTAGCGCCTTCGACCTCAGGACCGAACGTCGGCATTATCGCAGGGTCGTTGACACTCATGGTTGACATGTTCGTAGCGGTGACGTTCCATCGATACGGGGCCATGATGATCCCGTGCCTGTTGATCATGTCCGGGTTGTAGACCATCGTGTAGGCGTGCGATTCGTTGCTCAGTATGATGTCAGTCTTCCACGACTTCAGCCTGTACGGCCACCACTCGCCCCAAGGCTCCTCGAACATGTCGTAGAGCCTGTATTCTATCCTCGTCTCCATCCCGGCCAAACGCACTTCGACGTAGTCCGCGAGGTAGAGAGTGACGTTGTGCGTGGCGGGGCCGTAGCTGTCGTTGACCCATACGCGCAAAGAGTACAGTCCAACAGCGCTGTAGGAGTGGTTGAACCATGCTTGCTGAGCCAAGGTCGTCCCGCCGGGGGTGCTCTGGACGGCTTTCTCCCCGTCGCCGAACTCGATGGTCACGATCAGCGGGTCGCTGTCCGGGTCGGACGCGTAGACCTTGAGAGAGACGACTTCGGCAGGCTCCGACGGGTTCGGGGCCACGACCATTCCCTCTATGTTGGGGGGCGCGTTCTCGCTGACAATCGGCATCAGATCGAAGTACAGCTGATTGGTGCTCCAGACATTGGAGAGCTGTCTCCCAGGATGAGCGCCCCAGTCGCCCCATCCGGAGAAGTTGTCGGTCCTCCAGCCCCAGCAGCCGAAGGGGTATGCCGTTACCATGAATGCGGCATCCTCGTACATCAATTCCTGGCAGTTGTGTATCGCTGTTCTTCCCTGCTCGTGGGTAGTGGCCGAGATGTACTTGGAGTAGTTCTCGTCATAGTATGGGTTGCTGTACCCGTTCTCCGACCAGGCTCCTATGGAGTGACTTGTCTGCGCATAGAGGAGGTATGCTGGGTCAGGGTCGCCACTCCAGTATGTCATTGCGAGTTCGTAGTTGTAGGAGTACACAAGGGTGCTCCACAGTCCTATGCTGACGATCCTCGGATCGATTTCTATGCCAATCTTGCTGAAGTCATCTCTGAGCTTCATCGCGGTGTCCCTGTCCTCCACCAAATCCTGCATGATCAGAATCTCGAAGGTGAGGGGCGTGTCCTGAGGGCCGTAGGCGTTGCCCACGCCGGCTCTGCGGACGCCGTCCATTCCCCAGTAGTAGCCAGCGGCGTCGAGCGTCTCGTTCGCCTTCGTGAGGTTGAAGGCATATGCCTCGCCTGGTCCCGGCTCCCAGTAGAGGTCCCCGTAGACTGGGGAGATGATTGTCGAGCCGACCTCCGCATAGCCCTGGTAAACGTTGTCTCTGATGAATTCCTTATTGGCAGCATATGCCATGGCCTTCATGACCGCGGGGTCTCTCCTGAGATTGTTGAGCGCGTTGGACTGCATGCACACGCTGAGCTCTACGGAGAAGCCGCTGCACTGCAACCCTGAGTAGGTCTCTATCGGCGCGTCAGGATTGCTGTCGAGCCATGCCTCCAACTCCTCAAAGGTGGGGGCGTCGAATGCAGCCAAGTCCAGAGAGCCCTCCCGAATGTCCATGAGCATCGCCAATGGCTCGAGGTAGAATACGAGCACGACCATGTCGAAATCAACAGTGTCTCCTCGCTCCACGGCACCGTGGTAGTCTGGATTCCGCAGGAGGGTAATGGGATCTCCTGATTTGTACTCGTCCTCCGTATGGTTCGTGCACATGAACGGGCCTGTCCCTATTGGCCACAGATTCTCGTAGCTGAAGACCCTTTCCGGGATGGACATACTCCCCCAGATGTGCTCCGGTATCATCGGTATCATGAGCGATTCGGCAAACGGACATGGCGAGGGGGCGCCATCGAGATCCCTGTAGTGTATCCGAACTGTGTAATCATCCAGCTTCTCAATCGAGTCGATGAGAGCTGTGTACGGCTGGTAGGCCCACACGGTGTCGAAATTGAGGCCTATCTGCATCTCTATCGTGAAGACAACGTCATCAGCGACAAACGGTTCGCCATCGTGCCAAGTGGCGTTCCTGGTGAGATTGTACTGCCAGACAGAACCGTAGGGTTCGTACTCGGGCACTGCATACCAGCTCGTCGCGAGGTTGGGCTTCGGCTGCATGTCCTCGTCGACGGTTATGAGATTGTCGTAGATGAATTGCCAGAACAGATAGGCGCTGTCCGTCACACCAATGAAGGGGTTCAAGCTGTCGATCGGCTGCCGAAGGCCAATCCTGAGCGCAGTCTCCTCCGACTGCATCGGTTCCTGGGCATTCGCGGTCATGAACAGGCCCAATGGCATCGACAACACGACAGCGATCAGCACAGCTAGACCGACGCAACACAATCCTCGGCTATCGGAAATCATGTTTCCCGAACCCCCTAGATTCCACCCAGATGTCTGAGAATAGGACAGCTGACTGCACTTATGAACCTTCCTCCTCAATGGTCCTGCTCGAACTGGATTCGGCCGAGATTTGTGCACGGGGTCAGGGAGCCCAGCGACGCCTAGTCCTTGATCTCGTGAACATCAGTGATATCACGACTGTCAGTGCAAACACGACGAAAGGCACGGACCCAAACTCTGGGATGAAGCCGCTGACCGTGACCGTCACGGAGTCGAAGTCCGTCTGGTCGCTCGCGTCCCTCACGGTGAGGTCGATGATGTACACGCCCTCGGACCAGAATGTGAACTGTGGGCTCTGACCGTAGAGCTCAATCCATTCGCCTTCGTACCAGAATCTCCAGGTCCAGTTGACGATCCCGTAGTCGTCGAACGAACCAGAACCGTCGAGAGTCACAATCTCTCCGCCCAGCGCGACTATGTCCGTCCCTGCATCCGCCACTGGAGGCAGGTCGTTAGTGTCTCCCGGCCAGGTGTAGTTCGCGACATTGAACTCGATCCATGGGGCGCTGTGGTACAGCTCGCCTCCCGCGTGGTGGTAGTTGTCGAAGTCGAACGGACCCTCCATGAACAGAGTCCCGGTTGCGTTGTCGTACATGGGGCGAAGGTTCGGCGCGTCGGGCTCAAGACCGGTCATATAGTATCCGAGCCACATCGGGCCGTTCACCTGGATGTTCCTGTACGCGGAGTCGTCGCCAAGCTCTAAATCTCCGATCGAGCCAAACGGTAACCCCATTCCCCTGTAGCCGATGACATCGTCACGGTTCGGCAGCTGGATGGTCAGGGTCATGTACGACGTCAGGTTGAAGTAGGTCGGCGTGAAGTCGTAGTCCACATACTCCCCGAAGTACAAATCGCCCGAGTTCCAGCTCGTGTACTCGAGGTACTCCCACGGGATGAATTCGGACCCAGGCCAGCTGATGTAGTCGATATGCTGCGGCTCCCAGACCCAGGCCGCGTCGCTCTCGGTCAGGTTCGCCTTCACCGCATGCAGGTTGTACTGCGCGACCGCATCGTAGGTCATGTTGGCGTACGCAGGCTCGAACTGCGCGCTCAGCTGGAAGTCCTCCATGTAAGGCTCATGGTTGCATATCGCTCGGTCGGTCATCCACCTCGTGATCAGGACCTCGTAGCCCCAGTTGATGTGGCCTATGCTCAGGATGACATCGTCTCCGTCCACGGTGAGGTCCATCATGGTGGCGATGTCGACGTAGGCCCATTCGTAGCCAGGATAGATGTCGAACTCATAGTTGCCCTGGTACGATATCCAGTTCTGCCAATCGATCATGTAGTCTGCGCCGTTCGCTGCCCACCAAGTCAGCGGGTCGGCCACTTGAGGCATGTTCATCCAGGTCTCCGCGGCCTCCCTGTTCATCCTGGCAGTGTAGACGGTGCCGATGAAGTATCCGTCAATCTCCTGCAAGATCGGTATCTCCTCAATGCCAATCGACCAGTTCCAATTGGAGGACCAGGTCGGGACCCAGTAGCTGTCCCACCACTCGTGGTTGATGTACTCGAAGTACACATCGAGCTGCGCGCTCGCGTTCTCGACCTGCGGACCGAACACGGGCATTATGGCGGGATCGTGGACGCTCACGGTCGGCACTCCTGAGGCACTAACGTTCCAGCGGTACGGTGCGTAAATGATTCCCTGCCTGTTGATCATGTCCGGGTTGGTAACCATCGTATAGGCGTGCGGCTCGTTGTTCAGTATGACGTCCGTCTTGAAAACAGCCGACCTGTACGGCCACCACTCACCCCAGGGCTGCTCGAACATATCATAGAGCCTGTAGTCTATCTGCGGCTGCGAGCTGACCTCTATCGTCAGCCAACCCCAGGCGGTGATATTGACCGTGTCGAAGGCCAGGAACATGTACGTCCCTGGCTCTTCGTACATCAGGCCTGGCAGCACCGCGACCCCCGCATCAGAGACCGTGAAGGTGTAGTCGGCTGGGACCGTGAATGTCCCTAGGGGGGCATCCGTGACGAACGAAACAGTGCCCGTGTAGTCCTCGAACACGATGTCGAACTGGTCATATGCGGTGACCATGACGCTGACCTCCGTGCCCGCAATCAGAGGGTCGACCGCCGGCACGAGCTCGAGCTCGAAGTGATCAATGATGCGCTCCCCGGAGATCACATTCACGAGAATCTGGGCCTCGAAAACCGACACGTTGTACAAATCCGAGCATGTGATGAGGAACCAGCCCGTCGCGTGGAAGGTCATCTCCCCATAGAAGGTGTGCGTACCCGCATCTCCGACGGTGAACGTGTAGTCCGCCGGGTGTGAGACCTCTCCTGGTCTGTCCGAGGAGAAGGTCACGGTCCCACTGTAGTCGCTGTATGGCATGTCGTACTGATCCAACGCGGAGACCGTCATGTTGACAGGGACGTCCATAATCGGGTTCGAAGGCACGTCTGAGATGTCCAGGAACAGGGCTGGGCCGGCACCCGATGGTGAGAACTCGATGTACGGAACACCTCTCGGCAGCAGATCCACCCTATCCCACTCGTCGGAGAGGTACGAGTGCGAAGACTCGTCCTGCGAGCGCGACCAGTCCCACATGTCGATCGGGCCGGCGTATGTCACCGTGCGGGCGATGTTGTCGATGTCGACAGAGCCGGGTGCCAACGCCGAGTTGTCCGACTCCATCGGCTCAGCGTAGTCGACTACCATCTCGTCGGTGATGTTGACGACTTGCCCGGGTCCGACATGCACCTTGAACATCTGGTCTCCTGCGGGCCACGTGAACGACAGGGTCTCGCCCTCGGAGAGATTCCACGCACCCGGGACATAGTCATAGGTCATGTTCTTCCCGTACCACGCGCTCCCAGGAGCCGTGTTCAGATATGTCTGGTTCGCGTACTTGTTGTAGAGCGACTCCCTGTTCTCAGGCGGGCCGGCTACGACGTAGTCCTGCATCATCGCCTCCCAGACCCAGCAGGGCTCACCCGGCACGTTGGTAGCTTCGTACGCATAGACTGCATATGCGACTGCGGTGTCGACATCAAGATCGGCATGATCAGGGCCGATCCTTGCGTGGAAACCCATGTCTTCGAAGTACCACTCGGTTGGCATGAACGCCTCGCGCATCCACATGGTCATTAGAACCTCCATGCCCCAGGTCACGAGGTCATATGTAAGCACGATATTGTCGCCCACCTTCACAGCATCGAGATTCCACGCGAGAATGGTGAGACAGTAGTCATATGCGGGGAAGATGTCGAGCCTGTCCTTGCCCGCCTCGTACTTGAACCAGTTGCTGAAGTCGGTCTTGATCTCGCCCTTATGCAGAGACCACCAGGTCGGGAAATCATCGAAGCCCGCGGGGGTGAGGCCCATGAACACGGCCAGCGCAGCCTCCTCGTCGAGAGTCACCGTGCCGTTGAGCGATACCACCCATCCGTCGTTCCAGGCAGCGGTCGCGTCCGGGAACCTCTTCATCTCCTCGCTTGTGAGGTACTGGAGATACCAGTCGATGACCGCGTTGCCGCCGCTCCCGGAGCCGTGCATCGGCAGGAACTCAGGCCGCTCGTTCATGTTGATCTCGCTCATGTTCCTGCCGGTGATGTTGAGCCGCATGTTCGAGTAGATCCGCGTGTTGCCCTCAGGGAAGCCGTTCCACTTGAACAGATAGGGATACTCATGGGACAGCGGGATCTCTTCTTTGCCAATCATCGCCCTCATGTCCCACCACTCTCCGAAGGGCACGTTGAACATGTCGTACCAATAGTAGTCGACGCTGCGCTGTTGCGGCGGACCGATTGAGATGATAGCGCTCCCGCTCTTGGTGATGTTCCCCGCAGTGGTAGTGGCGTTCAACCACGCAGTGCCTTCCACAAAGGGCGTGAACGCGACCGTCTGATTGGAGACCTGGTTGAGATCATAGTCACCCGGCAACATCCCTTCGACGGCCCAGTCGAATTCGAGACCTGGGATCGGCGCAGCAAGGCTGTCATATCCAACAGCCGTGAAGTTGCGGGTTGTCATCGGTTGCATGAGAGCGCTCGATGGGAAGACTATCACAACCGACAGAGATGCTGGCAGAATAGTCAGCTCGGCGACGGCAGTGAACTCTACCTCATAATAGTCGAAATCGCAGGATATCGTGCCGTTACCGCCGACGGGGCCTGCGGTGAAATTGGTCATCTTCTTTGCCCTGTAGCTGAAGGAGCCCATGTCGACCGGGTCCACGGACCAGAAGTAGATGGCCTCGGTGAAGTTGGACTCCGGTGCGTATGGGAAGTCGATATGGAGCGAAAGGGACACCAACTCCCCGGCATCGGCGACAACTGGTGAGGGGGTTATCGAGACGGCTAGCTCTCCGTCTGCGCATACGACCACCCGGTCCTTGTAGAATACAGTATTATTGTGGGTCGGTAGCCCGTAGCTGTCGTTCGCCCAGACCTGAACCGAGTAGAGCCCTGGATTGTCGTATGAATGGTAGAACAACGCGGTCTGGGTGGAAGGTGTGCCCCCAGCAGTTGTCTGGACCTCAATGCTCCCGTCCCCGAAGTCAATCGTCACTGTCAAAGAATCGTTGTCGAGATCGTACATTGAGACCTCGAACATCACGGTCTCGGTCGGCTCAGCCGGGTTGGGATTCACAAAAAGATTCGTTATGGAAGGCGGTGTGTTGTCGATACCGAGCGGAAGCAGGTCGAAGTAGAGCGGGTTGCCGCTCCAGGAGCAGAAGACGCTCCGCCCGGGGTTCTCACTCCAGTCGCCCCAGCCCGTGAAGGTGTCTGTCCTCCAGACCACCGTCTGATCCGGGTAGCTGAGGATGATGTACGGGCAGTCGATGAAATGTATGAGCTGGCACGCATCGACGTATGTCTTCCTTTCTCCGACGTCGACCGCGCTGACGCTCGAGGTGTAGTTATCCTCGTATGCAGGGGAGTGATACATGGTATCACTCCAGCCGTTCCACGCAGCCTTGGTCTGCGTGAACAGGATGTAGTTCGGGTCGGGGTCGGCGCTCCAGTACCAGACCGCCATGTCGTAGTTGTAGTAGTACACCTGAGTCGCGAGTTCCCACTCATCCATTATCTGGTAGTTGATTACCACACCTATCTTCGCCCACTCAGTCTTTAGATATTGGACTATATCCTTCTCCTCAGGATACTCGCGCCTGACCATCATCTCAAAGACCAACTTCTTCCCCTCGACCACCCAGCCCATCTGGACTGGTAGGCTCGACGCTGTGCACTCTCGAATGCCATCCGCATCGATGTCTATGTAGCCCGAGGCTTCGAGCAGCTCGGCAGCGGCCGTCATGTTGTGCTCGAAGCGCTCCTCCGCTGTCGGCTCGTAGTGCCAGAACTCGTTCGCCGGGGAGACAAGCGTCGATCCATCTTCCGCGAGCCCGAGGTAGAACTGGTCGACTATGTAGGATCTGTCTGTCGCCATCGCGAGCGCGTGCCTGAGGGAAGGGTCAAGCCTCGATGGGTTGGGGCCCGCGTTGTTCATGTTCATCAGGATGTCGATGAAGTAGTTGTCCGGCCTGACGCCGTCGAAAGCCGCGACGTTGTGGAGTGTTCCCGCGTCTATCTCCGACTTGAGCTCAAGGTACACTGCCGGCGGGACGACTGCAAGGTCCAACTGGCTGTTCTGGAGTGACAAGCAAAGTGCGGTGGGTTCATCGAAGAACTTCAACTGTATCTTGTCGAAATGAACGAGCTGACCGTAGTCCACCAATCCATGATAGCCCGGGTTCCTAGAGAGTGTGATTACTTCTCCTGACATCCACTCCGCCTTTATGTCGGATGTCGCGACGAAGGGGCCTGTGGCGACGATAGGTATCTCTTCGTCTTCGAACAGCCCGTTCCAATCGAAGCCTATCATGTATGGCGGGATGGCGAACTCCTCGAACTTGTGCTTCGGTAGCATAGGTATGGACACAAGGTTACCATACGCTACCGGCATGGGCGTGGCGGTAGCCCTGTCATAGAAGTGCACCCTGACCGTGTATTCGTCAACCTTCTCTGCAAACATCATGAAGTATGCGTAAGGCTGGTATGCCCAGAGATCCTCGTAGTACTGGGCGTTGATGTTTATGTTCCAGACCACATCATCGGCCGTGAAAGGCTCTCCATCGGTCCAAGAGGCACTATGCGTCAGATTGAACTGCCATACAGACCCGTAGGGTTCGCCGGACACGATCATCTGGGGATCTGTCTCTGGGACCATCCACCACTCCTTCGCAAGGTTCGGAGCTGGGCTGAGATCATTTCCAACTCCCTGGAGGCAGTCATAGACGAGCCCGTAGAAGATGTAGGATACCTCATTCAAGCCAAGGTACGGGTTCAAGGAATCGATCTCTTGCAGGAAACCCATCCGAAGCAC
>JAFGHM010000046.1 GCA_016930135.1 Thermoplasmatota archaeon
AGTCCCTGATGTCCGGATAGTCCGGAAGCCATCCCATGCCGACCTTTCTCATCTCCATCTCCTCGCCCTCCCCCTGACTCGCATCGAATCGCGTAGCTGATACGGGTCAGCTCAGCCGAGCGCCTAGACACTTCGGAGTATATGAGGCTATTCGGCAGCAGATGTGCTGATGGCCGACAGCCCTCTTGTCCGATCAGAACCGTGAGAAAATGCGATGGCAAGATTAGGCCCGTGCAACTTATTATATCGCGTGGTTGAATACCATAGGAAAGACTCAACGGATCCGGAGCTGCGCGAGGTGGTAGCGTGAGGAAGTCTTTCATTGTGTTTCTGGTGGTTGTGGCAGTGGTTGCGATGATTCTGGTCATCGGCGTCTTCGGAGACCTGCTGAGCGGATCCAGAGACTTCTCGCCCATCGACGACCCCTATCCCGCTGAAAGGGGATACTTCATGGGAGCACTCGTGACGCCGAGGACAGGACAGTCGTTCGCGGACGCGTACGACGAGGCCGCGAACTATGCCGATTTCGTTCCCGTCTGGGGGAAGCCCTCGCCATTCTATTCGATGGCTTCCGACCTGTCGGGATCGTGGGGGGACACATACATCTACGAGTACACACGCGGCAGCGGTATGTTCCCGCTGATACACTTCTCATTCATCGGGCCAGGGATCACGCTCTCGACGCCCCCTGAACTGGAGGGCGCTACACTGTCCGACCCTGCTTGGCGGACCGCCTACAAGAACGCGGTGATCGACACCGTGAAGGCGGTACGGCCCATGTACCTGTCCGTTGGGAACGAGGTCAACAGGTGGTTCGAGAAGTATGGGGCGACTGCCGGCGACCCGAACGGCTTCCAGCATTTCGTCTCGCTCTACGAGGAGATCTACGATGAAGTCAAGGCCCTCTCGGACAGGATCGTGGTCTTCTGTGTCTTCGCAAGGGAGATAATCTCGGAAAACCGCGAGGCCGACCTCAGCTTCCTCAGCATGTTCACTGCGTCCAAGCTCGACCTCCTCGCGTTCACCAGCTATGTTCATGCGGTCCAGGGCATAAACGAGCCTGCAGACGTCCCGGACGACTACTACTCCAGGGCCCTGGCATACATGCCAGGGAAGAAGATGGCCCTGACGGAGCTGGGCTGGCCCTCTCTCGAGGCTTTCGGCGGGCAGCAGGGGCAGGCGGACCATCTGACCGATGTGGCGGGGAGGTTGACCCAGGACCAGGGCGTCGAGCTGCACATGCTGGGATGGGCGTGGCTCAACGACCTCGACGCGGACGACGAGACCGGCCTGATAGAACACGACGGCACCGAGAAGATCGCATATGGTGTCTGGAAGGCTCTGTCTATCAGCGAGTGAAGGCGGTCACACTCACCCGCACGGTTGATGCCACAGTGCGTGGACTTCATCCATCTGTTCTGGCTGCGAAGACATTGGTCGTTTCTCGACCCATGATATGATACGAGGACGCGGAGCCCGTTCCGGGCCGAAGGCTGGAAAACCCAAAAGAGCAGGAAAGACGATAATGAGTGGAGGTCAATGGGTATCCGAAACGGTCTTCTCACAGCGACCGTCCTTATCGTCATTCTCGAGCTGCTGTGCTCCAGCGCAGACGGCTGGAGCAACGGGGGATACTCTGATGATCCGGACGAACCCGACAAGGGCACCCATGATTGGATCGCTGACAAGGCGCTCACGCTGCAGACCAGGGATGTGTCCCACTTCGAGACGACCTATCACAACTCGTATCTTATCGGCACCGAGGCGCCTGACAACCCGGCGTACATAGGCGACTTCATGAACCACCATGTGTACTACTACTCCGATGGTTCTCTCCAGGACGATGCCTCAGCCAAACGTGCGAAGGCCATGTACGAGTCCGCATCGGCGAGACTGATCAGCGGGGACTTCGAAGCCGCCGCATACTACATGGGCGCAATGACGCACTACATATCTGATGTGGGTGTGTTCGGGCACACGATGGGGTCTCACACAGACTGGGGGGACGAGGAGCATCATGCTGACTACGAGGGCCAGTTCGAATCGATGCTCCTCTCACTGACGCTTCCGCCGACTGTCACGCTCGGGGACTCCAGCGCATATGACGCCACCCTGGACCTCGCAAGAGACATCACATTCGGCTCCGGGACCATCAAGTCGAACGTCTGGATGGACGACAACTACGACTGGTCGGACAGTGCATTCGAGGCGAGCGCGATGGCGTCTCTGCATCGGTCCGTCTACGCGGCAGCGGCTGCCATCAACCACCTGTTGACAGCAACAGCGTCTTATCCGGATGAGCCTGTCGACCCCGGCGATGTCACCCCCGTGCTAGAGGCCCCCGATGCGCCGGCGTCTCTCGATGCCTATGTGCAGGGAGGGCATGTGTTTCTGGTCTGGTCTCCCCCCGCAAACGATGGCGGATCGCCGGTGATCGAGTACGTGATCTACCGCGGCACTGAGTTGAACAGCCCGCAGCCACTAGCGACCGCAGCGAGCAATGCTCAGAGCTGGCAGGACCTCTCTGCGGACGAAGGCGAGACATACTACTACTGGGTGGTCGCGAGGAACTCGGCCGGCCCGAGCGGCATGTCGGAAGTTGCCTCCGCGACGCTCCCTCGGTCCGATGATGCCAATCCCCTGTTCTGGCCTGCGGCATTCTCTGTGGCCTTTGCCGCCCTGGTCTCCGCTGGGGCCGTTGTGTGGCGAAGGAGAAATCGGGCGATGCCCCGGACATGAGACTGCGACCATGGACCGATTCGCCGACGAGGTCTGATGGCAGCGCATAGACCTCGAATCCCATCCACTTTAATGTATGCGCTCATCGCTTCACCCCTGCAGTGTCGACACAGGAGCAGAAGAAGCGCTCGTCAGCAGTCCAGCCGGACGTCTCGTTCCGGAGACACGAACAGGACGACATCCCGGTCTTGGCTGGGATGGCAAAGGACGCTTGGCCAGCAGGAGTCTCTGTTGGCTCCGCCGAGCAGGAGCTCTCGGCGATGCAGAGCTACATAGAGTACTCCTTGCGCTTGGCCAACTGGACCGATGTGGCGTACGGCCCGCAGGGTGCGGTCGGCTTCCTGTTCGGCAGGATAGACAACTACCCAGGCAAGGCCTTTCGCAGGAAGTCTGTGGTGGGGGAGCTGCCGGCCGCGGTCAAGTGGTTCCTCATGAAGGGACAGAGGACGCCCTGGCACATAGCCTTTGTATGGGGAATCATGGTAACCGAGCTGAAGCTCCGACTAAAGACACCGAAGTCTGATGCGTCTATAGAGATGTTCATCGTCGATTCGAGATACAGGAGCAGGGGCATCGGCGGCATGCTCATAGACAGGTTCCTGGAGGCGGCTAAGGAGGCAGGCTCGTCGCTGGTCACTGTGTACACTGACGACAGGCAGAGCAACTGGCAGTACTACGAGAGGAGGGGGTTCAGGAGAGTGGGAACATTCTATGACAACATAACCTCCCACTACTCAGGCTCTGACGCCCACGGCATCATCTTCTCCATGGACTTGACGAAGAATACCCATCCCGACCCGGAACATCTCGATGCTAGCCCACCCTCCAAGACGTGATGGCATCTTTCGCACTGCAGGATGAGTCACAGGGTGAGGGCCTAGCTCCAGGATCGGCATTGCGGGTTCTGAAATCTTCCGTGACCGTTGATCTCAATCATGGGCGCGGTCCTGACCTGCCGATTTCGTCATGACCTCGGTCCTCTCAAGTCATGCCATGCACTCGCGCAGTATTCCTGACGACTGTGTAGCAGACAAGGACGTGAGCCGGTCGATCTTCCTTCGGAGCACATGGCGAATGCACAGATTTGTTCACGTTCTCGTCCTCTAGTGAATCCGCTATCTGCGCCGTTGATGGCGGACGCCGCAGAGCGGCGTCCCGAAGGGTATTTATCGGGGGTGGCCATAGGCGATATGTCCAACGAAGCATATTGAGAGGAGTCTGATAGAGTGAGCGAGGGCCCAGGTGCAACAGAAGCCAGTGCTGACAGCGCAGGATCGAAGCCGAGCGCAGCCAAGGGAGGGAAGCTGGGAGCCAAAGCGATAGCGGCAATCGTGATAGTGGTCGTGATTCTCATCGCTGCCCCCCTTACATATTTGGTGATGACATCCGACTACGGGGAGATTTTCCATGTCCAGGTCGTTGGCAAGACGGGCGAGACGCAGCTAGATCTTACAGATCTTGAGGGAATGACATACTTCGAGGCAGTCTCGTCCTATCAGAACAGCTTCGGCAACTGGCGCGGGAACGGAACCTACGGCGGCGTCTTGCTCAGCGAGATTGCCGATCTTGTCGGAGGGATGGTTGCCGGAGATGTCATGACCATAACCGCTGACGATGGATACTGGCAGAACTACTCATATTACCAGGTCTACGCAGATCTGAACTACGCAGACATCCAGGGAGATATCATACTGGCCTACAAGTTCAACGGAACCAGCGCTCCGGACTGGGAGGACGGGCCGATGGTTGCTGTGCTCTCTCCGGATGGAGCTTTCAGCAACATGGACTTCAACGCGACCGCTGATCGCGACCCTGAGTACTCAAGGGCCACATCGGCAGGCTCGTTGTGGACCAGGTTGGTAAGCAAGATCACCATCTCGCCGCTCTACACAGAATGGGCTGTCACGCTCGGCGACCTTGAGGGCAGTGAGACGGAGCTGACGAGAACAGAATATGTCACACTCGACTACTGGTTTGGTGAGAGCTACGTGGACGCGAAGCTAAGGAACTGGTCGGGAGCACCGCTGACCGCTGTTCTCGGGCTCATCGACGACGATGACCCCACGAGTTACAACGCGAGCCTCGCCGCCAGCAACTACTCGGTAGAGGTTTCAGCCGCGGATGGGTACTCAAAGGTCATGTCGATCGAGTGCCTCACAGCAGACGTCTGTATCCTGGCAGACAAGCTGAACGGCACCGCCCTCGAGGAGGACGATTACCCACTCAAGCTGGTGGGTCCGGCACTCCTGAGCACCCAGAGGATCTCTCAGGTCGCATCCATCACCATGATCCCTCTGCAAGAGACCGTGCTCACTGTGCAGTGTGATGACACCATCCTCGACTTCACCATGTACGATGTCAAGGGGCTCTCCGCGATGACCTCATATGGAGGGTTCATCAAGACGACTGGGGCTGTCATCGGGCCCAACGAGTACACCGGCGTGAAGCTGACAGACCTGGTAGCGCTCGTCAGCAGCGCCGAGGACTACAGCGTCGAAGTCACTGCGACCGACGGATACTCAATGGTATACAGTTATTCACAGGTGCACGATGGTACATTCGCGTTCTACGACACGAACGGAGTCCTTCAGGGAACAGGCAACTTCGTCATGATTGTGGCCTACGAGCAGGACGGATTGCCGCTCTTCGACATGGATTTGAGGATTGCCATCGTGGACGACTCAGCCCCGATCACCGACGGGCACTTCTGGTCGAAGTACGTCAGGAACATCACTATCCTGCCCGTCGTCAGGGAGTACTCTCTGAATCTCTCCGGGCTCTGGAACATGACCATGGACAGGCAGACCTTCGAGGCGCTGGCATCGTGTGAGTATCATAATGCCGAGTACGCCTTCGTCAATGCGACAGGGACCCATGTGTACAGCGGCGTCGCCCTCTGGGTCCTGGTATCTGCAGTCGATGGCGCAGACGGACCAGACGCCGAATACCAGTTCAACGATTTGTTGGCACAGGCGGGATACAACGTGACTGTGAGAGCGCTCGACAGCTACTCGAAGGCTTTCACGTCGATCAAGGTCGCCAGGAACGACACGCTCGTGGTGGCGAACAAGCTGGACGGAGATCCGCTCCCTGACGACGAGTTCCCGCTCAGGCTGGTCGGCGTTGGACTGACGTCTGGACAGAAGGTGAGCGCGATTGCGAACATCACGCTCACCGACATCCACGAGACAGAAGATTGGACGGTGTGGTTGAACGGAACCAGGGACGTCCAGATGAGCGCGGCTGCTTTCGCGGCGATATACTACTGCGGGCTCCACGGGCCCTACTTCAATTACACGGACTACGGTGGCTGGCACACAGCACACTACGACTACACGAACGCCACGGGTGACCACTGCTATGCCGGGATACCGCTCTGGGCGTTGATCAGTTGTGTGGATGGTGAGGACTTGCACCACTACGAGTTCAATGAAACCCTTGCATCCGATGGTTACACCGTGAAGATCTCGGCGTCTGACGGGTACAATGTGACATTGACTAGTGCGGAGATAGCATACAACAACAGTCTCGTGATCGCCTTCATGTTGGACGGTGAACCGCTCCCGGGTACCATGTATCCACTGAGATTGGTCAGCGAGTGGCTGTCCGGGTCCATGAAGGTCTCGATGATCGTCTCGATCGAACTGGTCGGAGTGTAGATGCGGACAACAGGTACCAACAGGGGGATGACCGGCCTGGTCATCGCCGTCGCAGCAATGGTCGTGGCCGGGGTGTCCCTTACCACGTGGTACATACTAGACGACAGCGAAGTCCGCGTTGACGGAGGGGTCATTCTCAAGGAGGGTGCCGACACTCTGGTTGTCAGGTGCCTCTCCTCAGAGGTGAGACTCAGCCTCGAAGAATTCTCGGGCAGGGTCGAGTTCACTAACTGCTTCAGGGACGCCCAGGTCCAGGGTTACCAGGGAGATGTCTTGAGGAATGGCACGAGGATCTCACTCACAGTCTCGAACGACATCGAAGAGCTGAGGCTCACGGTGCCCGAGAAACAGTCCTTCAAGTTCGCGGTCCTCGGGGACAGCCAGGGCAAGAACGACGTGCTCGAGCAGATGCTCGACGCGCTCGATGACTGCGAATTCGTTATCCACTGCGGCGACCTCACGCCTTCGGCTGCCGAATCCGAGTTCATGGTTGTCGAGAGAACTCTAAACGCATCGACTGTCCCCGTTTTCACCACACCGGGGAACCACGACGCAAGGCTGGGAGGACTCGACGGCTACGAGAGCAGGTTCGGACCTGCGAACTATGCGTTCACCTACTCAGGGATCGCATTCGCGTTCGTCGACTCCTCGGACCAGAGCATATCAGAGGATGAACTGGAGTTCGCAGAGAAGGCATTTGGAGACGCTCAGACGAAGATCCTCGTCACGCACGTTCCAAGTTACGACCCCTTCGGATCCAACCACACCCTGGACACCGCGAGCTGCGACCGAGTGCAGTCCTTCGCACTGGACAAGGGCTTGGAGGCCGTGTACACCGGCCACGTGCACGCGTACTACATGCTCCAGGTCGAAGGGACGGATTTCTTGATCACCGGAGGCGCTGGGGGGACTCTCGTGGACGGAGTGCACCACCATATGGTGGTGACTGTCGATGAGCACAACCTCTCCTACGAGAAGGTTGACCTGGTCACTGAGTGGACCCCGACAGGTCAAGTCAGCCTGACAGGAAGGGCGGGTCAGCTCCTGAACCTCACCTTCGAGGAGATCACAGCGATGGACACGATCACTGCCCACTCCTCCTACGAGAACCTGTACGGCAACATCGGAGGGGCAGGTACATATTCGGGGCCGCCGGTCGCCTCGCTCATCGACCTCATCGGCGGCATGGAGGAAGGGGACATCCTAAGGGTGACCGCCAGCGACGGCTACGTCCAGGAGTTTGGCTATCTCAACGTCTATGCGAGCACCGAATGGCTCGCCCTCCAAGGGACGATGATACTGGCCCTTGAGTGCGAGAGCGAGATCGTGCCGGACTGGGCAGGCGGACCGAGAATAGCGTTCCTGTCTCCAGACGGGGTCTACAGCAACTCCGACTGCGAGGCCACGTCATACGCAGGACAGGGATACCACGAGTATCCCTCGGCGGGGGCGAGATGGGTAAGCTATGTAACCTCCATGACAGTGGAGGTTGGCCCTTGACGAGGAAGTACTACTTCTCCACGAAGGACCTCGTGACCGTAGCACTGCTCTCAGCGCTCGGAGGCATATTGTCCACATACGTCGGCTACCTGGGCAACATGGTCAACCACATCTTCGGAGTGCCCTTCGGGGCGGGACAGTTCATGGCAGGGCTGCACGTGCTCTGGATGATGCTCGCCCTGGGAATCACGAAGAAGAAGGGTGTGGGTACCCTCACGGGCGTCCTCAAGGGCGTCATCGAGCTCTTCATGGGGAGCATGCATGGCGTAGTGATAGTGGTCGTGTCCGCGGTCCAGGGACTGCTGGCGGACTTGTTCCTCTTCTCTGACAAGGCGAAGGCCGAAAGGGGGATCGTGTCCTTCACGATGGCAGCAGGAGTGTCGGCGGCTTCGAACGTGATCGTGCTCCAGCTGTTCTTCTTCTCCGGCGTCCCCCTGATACTGATACTGATGCTGTGCATGCTCGCGGGTGCATCAGGGGTGATCTTCGGGGGCGGGCTGGCGATAGAGATGATAGAGTCCCTGGAGCAGGCAGGGGTCACCAGCAGCAGGAAGAGGAGGCTTGTTGACGTCCCGGAGCCCGAGGGAGATACTTGGGACGACAGACGCATCGGGAGGAAGAAGCGGCTGACGGCCTTGGCAGTCACGACGGCGTTCCTCGCAGCGTTCTCCATTGGTGCCGTCTACTACTTCACATTCGTCTTCACGATCTCCGGGGGGACCGTTGCCATCGAGGGCATGGTCGAGAGCCCGTATGATTTCGCATACGCGGACTTCGAAGGCCAGGAGATCACCGTCAATGCAGAGCTCAAAGGCAGCGTGACATATGTCGCCTCTAGAGACTACACAGGCATACCGGTCAGCGTCATACTGGACAATTCTACGCCACTTCCGGAGGCGACCGCTCTGAAGGTGTACGGCAGCGATGGCTACTACGCCACGTTCGATCTCTCGGATGTCCTTGCTGACGAGACCCTCATTCTGATGATTGAGGACGGCAACTATCGGCTCGTCGCCCCCGCGTACGAAGGATCCTACTGGGTAGAGGACGTGGTCAGGATACAAGTGAGCTAGATGCTCGAAGTGACTGATCTCGAAGTGAGATACCAGAACCGCTCCAAACCCGCCGTCTCGAAGGTGTCGCTGAAGATAGACAAGGGCGAGTTCGTCCTGCTGACGGGACCCAGCGCCTGCGGGAAGTCAACACTGATGCAGGCGGTGTGCGGCTTCATACCGTGGATAGTGCCAGCAGAGGTCTCGGGCGGTATCAAGATCGACGGAGCAAGTTACACGGACCCAGCGGAAATCGCAGGCGTGGCCTGCATGGTGCAGCAGGACCCCGAGACGCAGTTCTGCACCGAATCCGTCGAGGACGAGGTCGCCTTCGGTCCGGAGAACTTCAGGTTCCCTCCTGCGAGGATCAGGGAGTCCGTTGACAAGGCCCTGTACAGTGTGGGGGCTTCCGACCTGATCGACAGGAAGCTCTCGACTCTTTCCGGAGGGGAGAAGCAGAAGGTCGCGATAGCCTCCGTCCTAGCGTTGGAGCCCAAACTACTCATCCTGGACGAGCCGACCTCAAATCTAGATCCGCGCTCCGCCGCTACTGTCTCAGCGGCAATAGACAGGCTGAGGCATGTCAAACAGACGACAGCGGTGCTGATAGACCACAGGCTCAAGGATTTCCTTCACATGGCCACGCGAGTCCTGTTCATGGACTCGGGGTTCATCACAGCCGACTGCGCCCCGGGTGACTGCAGGTTCGACAGGACGGTCGGGACCGTCGTTGCGTCTAGGTCTCGAAGGGAGATCGAGGAGGCTCGCGGAGTCGTTCTTTCGGTTCAAGGATTGTCATATCAGATTGATGGCAAGAGGATACTCAACAACATCAACTTCTCAGCCCGGGAAAGCGAGGTGGTCGCGCTCATGGGCCCGAACGGCTCCGGCAAGACGACGCTCCTGAGGCACATGATCGGCCTCATCGAGCCCCAAGCCGGTCGGATAGAGGCGTTCGGCCATTCGATGACGCCCGGCAGACCGGTGGACCCATGGGTCCTGGGGAGAGAAATCGGCATAGTCTTCCAGAACCCCGACCACCAGATATTTGAGGATACCATCGAGAAGGAGGTCAGGTTCGCGTCCAGCAACTTCCAGACACCGTTCGAAAGCGCCGACCGGGCGGTTGCCGCGTTCGAACGGGCGGAAGGCGTCTTCAAGCATGTTCACCCGCATTGCCTCAGCTTCGGCCAGAAGAGGAGGCTGAACATGGTCTCATCCACATCCCATGGTCCTGGGTTGCTGCTCATGGACGAGCCGTTCACGGGGCAGGACCCTGAGAACACGAGAAAGCTGCTGGACATGATATCAGCCATGCAGGCCGATGGGAGGACGGTTGTGGTGGTCACTCACGACATCGACTTCGCGAGGGTGTTCTGCACCAGTGTCGTCATGCTCTCCGAAGGGCGCGTGGTGGCGTCCGGCCCGCCAGAGAGAGTCGCAGCTGAGCACTGGGCTCTCCTAGCCCCGGGAGGGAGCGCATGACCGAGAACTGGAGGTGGACCGGTCTGAACCCTGTTGCCAAGCTGATCCTCCTGATATCGTTCTCCATCCTGGTGCTGCTCATGGGAGACGCAGTATACCTCGTTCTGTTCCTGACAGCGGTCCTTGTCGTCAAGCAGGTCTTCAAGGCACGGAGCGTGCTCTCCAAGACCGTCTTCGGGTTCTCGTTCGCCATCTTCCTGACGCAGGTGCTGTTCAACCATGCCGGGCAGGAACTCGCCAGCGTCGGGCCGATCGAGGTCACATCGGGTGGCGTGTCGACCGGTGTGCTGATAGCGGCCAAGTTCCTGTGCCTGATCTCCATGTCGTGGATCTTCATAGCCACCACGAGGGCCACCGACCTATCGGCTGCCCTCACATCATCTGGGTTCCCGTACAGATACGCTTTCCTTCCCGCTCTGTCCATGAGGTTTGTGCCCGTGTTCCAGTTCGAATACAGCGTGGTGAGGGACTCGCAGGCGGTCCGAGGGCTCAGGCTGGAGAAATCCTTGAAGGGCATCATCCGCTCGGCGAGGTACACGATGACCCCTCTTCTGTTCCTCGCGATGTCCAAGGTGAACCATCTGGCATCATCGATGACAGGCAGGGGATTCGGGGCCTATCCCACAAGGACTCTTCTCAGGCCGATGAGGCCCGCCGTGAAGGACGCGGCGGTTGCATTTGTGGGGATCGTCGCAGCATGCGCCATCTTCATCTCTGAGAGGGCGCTCCCCCTCGAGGGCTCACTCCTGCCATGATACGAGGCCTCGGCTGCCGATCTTGTCGGCCCATGAGTTCAAGAGGTCGCCGTCCGGTCTGAACTGTGCATAGTGCCTTAGAGCATCCGAGACCGCCCTGGGGACTGCTTCGTTTCCGTCCGGGCCGTATCCCTCCATGTACTCTGACACGACCCGCCGAGCCAGAACCATCTTACCATCAGTGAAGGCCGGGCGCATGCTCAGGAAGCTCGCGATGACCTGCCCAAGGTCCTCGATTGGATTCCCCAAGTGCGCCTCCTCGAAGTCAATACCCAAGACGCCATTGCTCGTCATGAGGAAGTTGTGAAGGACGCAGTCCCCTCTGCACAAGCTCAGCCCGTGGGCCTTGTGGAACACCGATAGCCAATCTGCGACCAGCAGGAGCGTCGGCTCGATCGCATCAGGGGAGGCATCCGTTACCTCAGCGGCCGTCCTGCCCTCCACGAATTCCATCAGAATCGACCTCCCCAAGAGCTTCACAGGGCGAGGCACCCTCACTCCGCGCTCGACGCATCCCTGGAGAACGGAGTACTCATGGAGCGCCATTTCGTCCTGGCCAGGAGGGAATAACTTGGCCACAAACGTCTCGCCCTCGATACTCACCCTGAACACGCGGTTCTTCCTGCTCCTGTAGACCTGGCCGATCCTTGCTTTCTCGAGATCGTCGATTGTCGACTCCATGATGCTGTTCCGAATGACCGTAGCAGCAGGCTCTCGCTTATCGTTTGCGTCCATCGGGTCCCCATTCATTGCCAATCCCTCCAGTCCCGCAACTCGGAGCGCCCTCATTGAACGATGAAAGAGAAAACGAAGGCCGGGCTCCTCCAGGAACCCGGCAATGAGGTTTCCGGATCTCAGTAGCTGTTTACCCCTGTCATGAAGTCGTACCAGCCGGTGTCAAGGGCGAACGACAAGGTGCTGTAGATCACGCCATAGTTGGCATATTCGCCGTTGATGCCGAACCACAGGGTGACACCCGACAGAGTGCTCTTGCCTCCGGAGCTCTGCGCGCCCACGCCCATGTCGATTGCCGAGAGAAGCGAGTCAGTGGCCTCCATGAGGACGGGATCAGATACACCCTTCTTGCCCATCAGGTAGCTCGAGAACACATTGAGGTCCATGATATACCACCCCTTCACCATCTCGGACTTCTTGAATGCCTTCACGTAGTAGTCCACGTACATATCGAGGCCCGCCTGCATCGCGTCCTTCCATGCAATGAACTCGTTCTGCACGACGCAACCGAGGACTCCAACATTCAAGGCGCTCAGGTCGAGCCAGCTCTTGGTGCCGTAGTACGTGCCCCAGCCGCATACCATCGCATCCGCGACCTCTGTCTCAGTCAGGTACGGGTTCTCCGCCAATGGTGCGAACATGAGATCGTACGGGAAGCCGTTGTACGGCACGGATTGCTCAGATGCGACGATCGTACCGACGAGCCCGGTGAGGTACATCTCGTATACCACCTCGATTCCTGCCATCATGCAGGCGTCGAAGCCGAGGACGTCGATGTAGACGCCTGCGTTCGTGACCGCCTCTGACAGGTCGCTCATGGTCATGTAGCTGCCATCAGTGTCATCCCAACAAACCCCCCACCAGTTACCTCCATGGTCCCAGACTATGACCACGAGCTGGTCTGAGGGATAGCTGAGGCTTACCTGCTCGATGAACCAAGTCAAGGTCGCCGAATCGCCGAAGTCCATCTCCTCGTAGGTCGCGGCCACGGTCGCCGCACCGTATGTGTACTCGACAATCTCAGTCTCCAGAGTGCTGAACCTGTCCACGGCCGCCACAACCTTGATCTGATCGCTGGCCGGGATGTCCATCAGCATCGGATGGGTGTACTTGTCCCATGCGCCCTCGAGGTTGTTGTCCGCATCTCCGTAAACGGCTATCGTCCACTCATATGGCCCTGCCTCTCCCGCGGCCCGCATCGGCAACCCGACAAGGATCCCCGGCACGAGCAGGATTAGGAACACGGCCGCTGCTGTCTTAGCTCCCTTTCTCACAATAGCTCCCCCCTAGATTCTATGCCTACTGGCAGCATGCATGAGGATAATCGATATTTGAATGATTCGCATGCTGAGTACTGAAATGTACATCGACTGTCCGGGATACCAGTCCGAGAACGCCCCCTTCACAGCTGGTTGATCCCTTGTCATTCATGGTCTTTACATCGAGTCCGCGCGCCTCTTCGCAGTCCCGCTTGTCAGGCATCGAGCCTTCCGGACCGATAGACGACTCTGCCTCCGACGATGGTCAGCAACGGCTCGACGTTCTTGACCGCATCCTTCGAGATGCGAAAGAGATCGTCCGAGAGAACTATCATGTCCGCCAGTTTGCCGACTTCGATCGATCCCTTGAGATCCTCCTCAAACAAAGCGTACGCCGCGTTGATAGTGTAGCCCTTGATCGCATCCTCGAGACCTATCGTGTTATGAGGCCCGGGGAGGCCTCCCCGAGTGAGAGCTGTGTGTATCCCCAGGAATGGATTCATGTCGGCCACTGGCCAGTCGCTCGAGAAGGATAGCCGCGCCCCGGATTCGACCATGCTCCTCCACGGGAACGACCTCTGCAGTCTTTCCGGACCCAGTGCTCTGCCATAGGCCTCGTCAAAAGGAGTGGTGGACAAGTGGGCATGCAGGGGCTGCATGCTCGGGATGACCCCAAGGGCCTTGAACCTGGGGATATCATCTGGGGACACCATCTCAACATGTTCGATCCTGTGTCTGCGCTCCCTCGGGCCATTCCTGAGAGCGGCCTTTTCATAGGCATCGAGGACGACCCTTACGCCCCTGTCGCCACAGGAGTGCGTGACGCACTGGAACCCCATCCTGTCGAGGTTCTCGATGATCCGATCGAACTCTTCCGGAGGGTAGATCGTGTCACCTTTCACATCTGGCTGGTCGGCATACGGCTCGAGCATCGCAGCCGTGTGAGAGTCCTCTACGCCGTCGATGAAGAGTTTGACCGCCCCCACTCTGATCCATTCATCCGAGTACTGCGAGCGCGCCTGATCGAACTCCTTGACCTGCTCATCGGACTGCTTCCTTGCGTACTGCATGGCCAAATACACTCGTGCCTTCAGCTCGCCGTTCCTGCGCAACCTAGCATACGTCTCGAGATGCTGCATGTTCATCGCGCCGACGTCATGGAAGCTCGTGACACCCCAGCGCACCATATCATCGATGACGAGCTTCAGGCCCTCATAGACGACATCTGTCCCCGAGGCCGAGAGGTCGTCCAATATCGGCTCCAGCTCATCAGTCTTGTAGAATACGCCGGTCGGCTGCCCGGTCTGAGGATCTCTCTCCACTCCTGGCATGCGATCGAAGGCATCTCCCAGCCTATTCTGCGCGATCTCAACGAACCTGGAGTTCGTGCAGGCGGTCCATCCGTCGTAGGACATAAGCCAGACCGGCCTGTCGCTGACGACCTTGTCCAGCACTGACCTGCCCGGAAGCTTCCCCCCGGCCATGACTGCCATGTACCGATAGCCAAAGCCTCCTACAAGGCGATGTTCCGGGTGCGCAGAAGCATGCCTCTCAATGGCCTTCAGCAGCTCCTCCTGGGAGCTTGCTGGCGTGAGGTCGGCCCAGAAGTATATCTGATGCGCGGACAGACAATGGACGTGAGCGTCTATGAAGCCAGGTAGAACGAGCCTTCCACCAGCATCCAGGACCTTCGTCTTCGGTCCGGCCAGGGCAGCTGCCTCCTCGTCGGAGCCGACGAAGGCTATCTTGTCTCCCTCGACGCCGACCGCTTCGGCCCAGGGTTGGGAGGCGTTGACAGTGAAGACCCGGGCGTTCCTTATGAGAATGTCGATGCTCCCCATGTAGACATCACCTGCGTCTGGTGCCAAGCCAGAGGACGACGGTCATCACAACCATCGAGACCATGGGGACGAACATGCCCGGCATCTCGGGTATCGGCACTGGCTCAGAATGGTAGTCGTCCACCACGATATCGAGATCGACATCGATACATGCGGAGTAGAAGCTGTCAAGATGGGACCAGCCTGACCAGTCTGGATGCAATGGGTTGTCCGGAGCTGAGTCGGCGGCATTTGAGTTATCCGATCCCGTGGTAACCGCCACGACATGAATCAGAGCTCCCACATGAACAGGTCCTCCGTAGATGACAGTCCAGGGTATCGCGACCTCGACTGTCATGCGGGCTCCCAGTGTCCCAGTGGCCACCAAAGCGATGGACCCGCTGATGTCAGTCGTAGCGGCGTTGTCGATCACCCTGAGGACGGTGCACGACCCTGCAGACTGATCCTCATATCTGCCGATCAGGATATCCGCCTCGAACCAGGGCTGGAAGTCCACGTGTCTGCCCCAGGAATCGAGGGCGCTGACGTTCGTGGCGCCGAATCCGTCGTACGTGTCCAGGTAGATGACCACCGAGCAGCCGGTTCCGACAGTATAGTCGGCCGCGACAAAGAGGAAGTCCTGATCCCATGTAAGCAGGATCTCATGTATCTCAGCCGATGCTCCCCAGTTGGAATCCGCATCAGAATCGTCCACCGCGACCTCGGGATCCGTCCAGCCCGAAAGGACGCCGTCCAGCGGCAGGGTATGATATGGGCCCGTTCCGTTGACTATGTCGGCGCTGCCACGGGGCCTGATATCGTAGACTCCATCACAGAAGAAGCACACGCCGGTCACGGTGAGGAAGTCGGAATATGAAGTGAGATCGATCGTGGATGAGCAGACGGTGAACCCATACATCATGGTCCAGAGATCTGCGCGATCAGTCGACTGGTTGTACAAGTAACCTGAGATCTTCGCCAGAAGGCCTTGGGTGAACACCGATGCCCGAGTAACGTTGTACAGGTGTTCGGGAATGATCGAGTTCCCGCTCGAGACTACCCAATAGCTGTTGACGCTCACGAGCCTGTGCATGCCGTGGCTCTGGTTGACCGTACCGTTGAGTCTCACGAGGTCGCCTCTGGACAAGCATAAGTCGAAGTCCGAGCCCTCGTTACTGCCCGTAGCATTAACCTCTATTCCGCCGGTGGAGTCTTGAACGAACAGATAACCCGCATCAATCTCATCCGGCGCCGCCGTGACGACGCCCTCGATGGTGACTGAGTCGCCCTCGTACGAGATGAAGCCACCGTGTACGTCGGATATGGTGGTAATCGTGCCGTTGAGGTAGTCCTCCGGCCAGCCACTTGCAGATATCGGCAACCCCGTAACGCCGTCAATCTCGGGACTGGGTTCGTGATTTATCGGAAAGGGACTCCATCCAAAGCCCAGCATCAACGCTCCTGAAGAAAGGAGCACTCCGATCAGTGCGACAATTGTGACTGGAGCAGGCGATCTCTGAGAGACTGATTTCGGCGCGGGGTCTCTGAGGCGGTTCTTCGACCCTTTCTGTCTGATCAGTGCAATGCTGCGCTCACCGTAGAGGCCCTGCGACCTCGCATTTGACCGAGGTACACTCTTGTGCAGATAAACCACCTTGATGATGCCCGACGAATGCTGTCAATAGAACGGGCTACCTGTATTTTATCCTGATTGGGGTGCCTCTGCTGCGCCGCAGAAATCAGCCTGGCATGTGCGTGAAGCGAAAGATATAATAGCGTACCGCAAAGAAGGAATACCCCATATCACAATCAGGTGCACCAGTAGAAATGGACCTGTGGTGAGAAACATGCTAGTGGAACTGATGTTGATTATCTGTGGGCTGGTACTGCTTGCAGGATCTTTGTATCTGATTCCTGCAATGGGCAAGTATCTCGAGAAGTTGGCCAAGTTCCTGGGTGGGTTCCAGGCCGTCATCGGCGTGATAGCCGTGATCGTCGCAATCTGGGACATGATTGATGGCTCTGTGGGTCTCGGCAACGTCGTCCTGCTGATTGTCGGACTGATATTGGGCGTCAGCATCCTGTCAGCGCTGCCAGCAATCGGAAAGTACATCGCGAAGCTGACCAAGGCTCTCGGTGCATTCCAGACCATCCTGGGCATCATCGCACTGATTGTCGGCATTTGGATGCTCATCGACTGAATGGGACGGGCAGATTCGCGTCTATAGGCCGGCTCATGCCCTAGCACCTCGGGCTAGCGTTCGTAGGAGGTGCCGGTGAGCTCGTCGGAGCTGATGCAAACCCTTTTCGGTTTCACCTATTCTGACACAATAATCGACTGCACGCCTTTCATCCAGCGGTCTGCGAACTGCCATCAAATCAGAAAGACGCGGATGACAGTCCGCTATGTGCCAATGAGCACGACAGAGAGAGATTGACGGGAGCCGCATTCAGAACCAGCGCTTCGTATGTGCTAGTTGTCCCCGGCCTCCTTGACCAACTTGTCGAGCCTGGCCGAGATATCTCCATCCAGCATCACGGGCTGGTGGTTCTTGAGTATCCAATCTGCTTTCTCCTTGGCCAAGGTCAGCTCGTCCTTCTTGCCCTTGGCTTCCCACTGCTCGAAGGTATCGCCAGGGAACAGCATCGACTGGTAGAACTTCCTTGCCTCCACCATCGTTGACCTCTCTCCGAGATAGCTTCCCTTCTTCTTGCCAATGCCCAATATACCGACATTCTTGATCAAATCGAGGCCTATCGTCTCCTTCGTGACGGGGATCTCGCGGGCGCAGGTGAGCGCCCTGGCAATCATCTCTTCATCAATCATCATCTGCTCGTAAGAGAGGACAGTCGAGCAGTCCAGCAGGCCGATACCGTTGCTGATCTCCTGGGCCATCATCGTGCTCGTAAGCGCGAGCATGGTGTTCTCCATTGTGCTCTGGATACCGGGTGTCTTGGCGTTTGACCCAATGCCGCCCGACGCTGAGGGCATCTTCAGATACTTGGCCATGTCGTGTGCGCACACGCACAACGTGAGGGCCTCAGGAGATGCGAGCTGTATGGCCCCCGTCCTAGGGTTCATGTTCGAAAGGACCGAGCCATAGATAACCGGCGAGCCCGGAGAATGCGCCTGCATCGCTGCCGCCAATGCTAGTGTCTCTGCGTGGTTCACGACGAGGTCGCCTGCGATAGTAGCTGGCCCGCTGACGCCCATCTGAGCCATTCCGGTTATGTGAACGGGGACATGCGCCTCGGCCCAGACCATAGCCGCATCCGTGGCGTTGCCGTCAAGAGTGAGAGGGGACATCGTGCACACCATGGCTGACAGGATGTGTCTCTTCCTGAGCTCCTCGATGCCTCCCACTATCTCAGCTGCCATCTCGACCTGCAGCTTCGCCTCCTCGGGATTCGAGGTCGACTCACTCTCGATGTGCTTCCGGGATATCTTGAAGGCCTCCTTCATCGCTGTCACCACATGGACCTTCTGCGGGACGTCGGATGCGACGACCATCGGTTCGTAGATGCTGCAGTGCGGGAGGTAGTCGGCGATTACAGCGGTATCCTTGATGTCCTGCAGAAGGGAGAGCCTACGTGTCCGGGTCTTCTGCTCCCAGACCATCACCCCGCAGCCGTCGGTCGTGTAGTAGCTATGAGTGCCGTCGAGTGATAGGTCGAACTCCTTCTCGCGCGCCGCGAGAACAATCGTCTGAGGCACCTTCGATATCAGGGATCTGGTGAGATCGGCCGGCAACTTCACGATTGAGGTCGATTCGTCTACCGTCGCCCCCGCCTTTCTGAGTGAATCGCGTGCGACCTTGCTGTGTATCCTGACGCCAACTGTCTCCATTACCTCCAAACCGGCCTCGTGTATCAGTCTCATGTCCTCCTGGCCCAAGACCGACGCTCGCTTCTTCACTCTGAATGTCTCTGCAAATCCGGCCATAATCCCACCTCCTGACTCACTCTCTCTCCGAGTCGCCTCCGTCAAGGGCATCGCTCCGACCTACATAAGCGTTCCTGTGTTCGGCCAGACAGGCCACAGGAAGCCCCATTGCCTTGGGAGGACGCTGAATCG
>JAFGHM010000047.1 GCA_016930135.1 Thermoplasmatota archaeon
ACTGCCGAAGGCTCCCGTAGTGTAGTCCGGTCAATCATCCCAGCCTTTCGAGCTGGTCACCCGGGTTCAAATCCCGGCGGGAGCACCATTCCAAGAATGATACAAATGGAAATAGCCCGGTCATGGGGCAGTTGTGAACACCTTCTGGGTGGTAATCGAGAGACGCGTTGCGCGTAGCTCAGAGCACCTGGCTCATCTCGCGCTCGATCAGAGAGAAGTCCTTGGCGTCCATGGTCGCTTCGTCGACGGGGATGAGAAGATATCCCTTGTCGAGGACGACCTGCTCGTTCACGAGCTGGATGAACTTCAGCACGCTCTTGAAATCGTTCTGGGTCGTGAGGTACTCAAGGCCTTCTATGATGACTGCGCCATTGGGCCCTTTCGACAGGAACTCGCGAATCGATGAGGCGAGATGAGCGAGATTGTTGGGAGACACATACTCGGCGCTCTTGGATGAAGCGGCCTGGTGCTGGACCTCCGTCTTGGTGAGCCAAAGAGCGCTCGCCTCGAAACCGTACTTCTGCCGCAGCGTGTCCGGGTGCGTCCTCGATATGCAGAGGCCCGTGCTGCCCCTGGAGAGCAAGCCCGAGAATATGGCGAAGCTGCGCTCAGGCCTGTCCTCTTTGATGACGTAGCTCCAGCCGGGTCTGAGTTCGATGTCAGCAGCCTTGGCCGATCTAGGGGCCTCCTGGGCAGACAGCTTCCTGCCGAGTATCCTCTCGAACTCATCCACCTTTTGCTGAACCCTCTGGTACACCATCGACTTCTTCGTCTTGGCCATTATCTGGAGTTCTCTGGAGGTATAGCCCTTGGTGGAGAGCTTGATTATCTCGTCCCAGGCCTCCTGCAGGCCCTCTTGAAAGCCCTTGATATAGGACCGTGCGGCCTCCTCGTCGTGTGACATCTATCCCATCCGTTGCTAACATCTGGTTATGGTATGGCCAGTCTAATATAGTTTAGCAGGACGAGGTCGGATGTCGCCGCAAAAAAGCTAATACCCATCTCCGGTATCAGTTGCCGAACAGGTCATGCCGAAGAAGAAGAAGATGCCTAGGCTCAGGCTGAAGGCGCGGATCGCATCGAAGGTGATGGAGAAGGACCTGATCGAGAAGGCGAAGATGCTCAGGGACGATCCCGAGCTGATATTCCCTGACTGCGCCAACGACTGCCGCTCGTGCCCCTTCAAGAAGACGCGCGCGCGCATACTCAAGATAAGCAGGTTCAAGGACGACCCTGCTATGTTGGCCAGGTTCGCGAGAAGAGGCGATAGGCTCGCACGTGCGTACGCTGCCACGATAGGGTTAGTGCACGAAGAGAAGACTCCGTACCTCGCGACCGCCAAGTATCCTGCGGGGACTGTTGCCTTCGCGGTCAGGGGAAAGACGGACAAGGAGAAGCTCATCGGCGTGCAGTACTTCGACTCGCCCAAATGGCGGGTCTTGAGCGTGAGCGACCTTGTGAAGAAAAAAGGCCTTCACTTCTATTCGTACGGTGATAACTTCGTGTGCACTGGCAGGGAGGCTAAGCCCCCAGAGGAATACGTCAAGCTCGCGGCCGAATCCGTCGGCGCGACAAGAGTGGAAGCGGGCTCTTTCGTGTGCCCGCACAATCCCAGAGATTCGAACCACATCGAGTTCGACTGGACCTCGGCGGGGAAGAAGGTGTTGGTCTGCGACCAGTGTGCAGCCAAGTCAAAGAACACATTAGTCAAACTCGCTGAGGGGATGGCTGTCCCGCGCGTTCTGAACGAATTCGACATAGCGGTCAAGAGGACTTTCGAGACGGTTGCAGGCGGAGGGGGCTGCGATGATATCTTCGACAGACCGCTCAAGCAGGACCTCCTCGAGAGGTACTCCTCTGGCCAAATTGGGGACAAGGAACTGATCGAGGAGCATGTACAGTCCGCCAAGGAGTCCCTAAGCGATGTTGCCAGGAGACTGTACATAAGAGGGGAACGGTGTTTCGGAGAGGACCTTGAAGCCTTCGTCGCGGACATGACCAATGACGAGCTTGAGCAGAGAGCGCTTCTCGGACTGCTCGCGGACGTCGGCAATCCGGTCTATGTCGAACAGGGGGACTCAGTGAACAAGCTCCTTTCGATGTTCTGGTCGGAAGAGGGCATGGCCGCCCTCAAGGCGGTAGTCCCAGAGGACCTGGCCAGGAAGTACTTCGAGAACGAGGACTCGGCGCAATCCCCTCTCAAGGCTGTGCGTCAGGCTGCGAGGGAAGCCGAACATACGGTGATCTCCTCGGGAATCCCGACATACGCCTCCTTATCCCAATACGGCAAGTTCGTCGACGAGGTCGTGCGGGCGTACAAGACCGTAGGTGCCGAGGGCGCAGTATCCGTCCTCGATGGTGATACATCGTCGGACCACAGGCTGCGCTCCATCGCCCACGGCATGTACCTCGCCCTGGGCGTGACTACGAAATCCTGGAAGTTCACAGATGAAGAGAAGGAGTTCGGCAGACATCTGCAGAGCTCGGCAAAAAAACTCCTGAATAGCAAGGGCCTGCAACAGCACCACGAAGCCTTTTCCAGATTCCTCGGGGAAGCCGGATGTCCTGACGAACTCAAGCGTGAGCGTTGATCCTCGCGTCGAGGACCACGTGCGAGACTCCGGGCGCATATGACTTGATCTCTTTGAACCGCAGGACCTCGACATTCCTCCTCTGGGCGGCCTCCTTCAGTCTCTGCAGGGGTCTCTGCGAGATGAGCGCGTTCGGGCACGTCTCGTGGTAATGCAGCACGCCTCCGTCCCTGAGATACCTCAGGGCGACAGGCAGGAACTCGTGTGTCGTCTTCACGTATCCCATCACCACCCGGTCAGCAAAGGACTCCCCCGCCAGGGTCCTGTTGTCGCCAAGGAAAGGCTGAACTCTCGCTCCTGCACCATTCAGGGCAATGTTCTCGACGAGATAAGAGTGGGCCTTGGGATTGATCTCGCAGGCAACTATCTTCCTAGGCTTCTGATATACGGCCAGCGGAAGCGAGAAGTATCCAATACCCGCGAACATGTCCACAACGGTCTCATCGTCGCACCGAATACCGGCCATGCGTATCCTCTCTTCCTCGTTCCCGGAAGAGAACATGATATCTGCCACGTCCAGCCTGTATCTGATGCCGTTCTCGAGGTGCGTCGTGACGGTGTCCCGACCGAATACGACTCGCGAGACCGGCCTCCTGAACTCGCCCTCGATGCCTCCGACCTCCCTGAGGACCGTCTTCAGCCGCAGGACCCGGGCATAGGCCTCGGCCACCTTGTCTTCATATGGATTGAGCGCATCGTCGAGCCTGATAACGCCGATATCTCCCAGTCTCTCCCATTTCGAAGGCAGCAACCGGAGCAGCCTGTCTGGTATGTCCGCTGCCTCCCTTATGAGTTCAATCGGATCGCGCCTCTGCTTCCTGGTCGGGAAGTCGGCCTCGATCATCGTGCCCGAATTGGCCTCGAGCATGCTCCTCGGAGGCTCGGATGTCACCGGGATGATCACATTGTCGGCATCGTCGATTATCGCATGTTTCTTGTCGAGCAGGCCAGCCCTTGAGAGAGCGGCCCGCAGCTCCTCGGCATTCCTTCTACCTACCTTGGCTCCCAGCACGTCCTTGGCAACGTCCGAACTCCGTTATCAACGCTTCGAGAGTTGGTGTGAGCTCAACCGAAAGTGATATAGTCGCTATCGGTCTTCCCAACCCAGATGAGACCCAGGGTTCTGTCTGCGGTCGTGATGGCGGCCCTCCTGCTCGTGCTCTCTGGCTCCGCATGCGCAGATATCCCTGACCCCGGGGCCCCGTCCTACGCGAACAGTATCATGAGCGACTTCGTCACGCCTGTCGTGAGGCCGGGCGAGATTGCCCTCGTGTCGTTCAACATCTCCAACCCCTATGAGGCTCCAGAGGGGACGATGGTCAACACGACTCTCGTCATCGGTGTCTACTGGTATGCGGCGGGTGAGGCGGGAGAACGCGTGGACGACGAGTTCCCGAATCCTCCCTCGATCAACGGCAACGGCACCTCTGAGGTCGTGGCGCTGGGCATGCTTGATGTGAACTCAACAAGGCGAGTGAACCTATCGATCGAGACTACGAAACGAACGCCTCACGGCTCGTATTTCTCCCAGAGCACTTACTTCCTCAGATTCAGGATGATCTTCAGCTTCGAAGGCAACTCCAGCATCGTGGTACTGCAGTCGCGCGGATGCTTCACTGAGGAGCAGTGGAGCCAGCTGGTCTCTTTCGACACTGAGCAGCCCCTGGTGAACACAACCTACCTTAAATCCCTTGGAATCGACGGGCTTCTCCCCGACTCATCCTTCGGCATAAAGACACCGATACCCAAATGGCCTCTCGGATTGCTCGTCGCAGGTTGTGCGGGACTCTGCTTTGGAGCGCTGTACTTCTTCGTGATGGACAATCCGGGCAAGTACCCGGAGCTAGAGAAACGATTCTATTATCTCAGGGGAAAACTTGGCGAGTCTTGGCGCCAGCTTCAGCACAGAGGACGCAAGTGACGCGGGATAGTCGATATCCCCTTGCGACTCCAGCAATCTCCTCACATCTGGCTCCGCGAACAGCTTGAGTGCGCTGTCGATCTTCTTGTCGTTCAGGTTGACGAACACCTTCCTGATCCTGAAAGCCCTGGTCAACTCCTTCCCGAAGGCCTCATTCCAGAGCGAATCATATGCTCTCAAGGCGTTCTCTCCGCCGCCTCCCAGGAACTCCGATATCGCCTGTGCGCACAGCTCAGCACCCTTGACGCCGGTGTACACGCCCCCACCGCTGAGAGGCTTGGCGTGGCAGGCAGCATCTCCCACCAAGAGGACTCTGCCGCTGACTGCGGTCTTCCCTGGACCGATGGGTATCATGCCAGAAGCCGTCGAGACCCTCTCAGCGCGGGCATACTCTGCTCGCGAAAGAAGACGTTTGAGATACTGCGCAGGCGCGTGCTGCACATCCCATGTGCACAGACCCACTCGGGTGAGTTCGCCGGCTGGAACCGCCCATGCGAAGAATCCTGGGGCGACATCGCGGCCAAGGAACACTTCAACGAAATCCCTGTCGGAATCCACGCCCTTGAGGTCTGCCTGGATGCCCCTCAGCACATGCTTCGGTCCCCTGAGGCCGGCCGCTTTCCGACAGACGGATTTGTAGCCGTCGGCGCCGACGACGATCTCGGAGGTGAAGACCTCGGTGCGGTCAGCGCGAATGATCTCGGAGCTGATTGCCCCGTCAACAGTCCTGATGTGCCTGACCGGGGAGCTCAGCATCGGCACCGCGCCTGCGTCTACCGCTTCTTGGAACAGCAACTTGTCGAACATCGGGCGGTCGAGGACGAAGGCCCTCGAGGACTTGGCCTCGAGGTCCAGCACGAACCCGAGGGGCGAGTGTATCCTCACACCCCTCACCTCGCCGATCACGCTCTTCCTGGCAGATGCGGGCACGCCCCTGGCCGTTACGAGGCCAGCGCACTGCAGAGGTTCTCCGGGGACGGGGTGCTCTTCCGCGATGACGACGTCGTGCTTCTTCGCCAGCAGACAGGCAACGACCGAGCCCGCAGGGCCAGCGCCGACCACAAGGACATCCGAACGCACGGCAACGGCAGGGCGTTCACGCATATTTCATGCTTGTCGAGGGGCTGAGTCTCGGCGCCATCTTCCATTTGTCTGGCGAAGCAACTATATCCATCGCCATGCAAATGCATGGCTGTGGACAGTGTGCCATCGTTTGACAACAGGTTGGACTCCGCGGACGACCTGGCCGACATATTCGAGATCGTGAAGCTCGCCGTGCGCAAGACCACCGGCAAGGAGAGGGCCGGGCTCATGCTCGGCCTGGCTGACCTCGGAGGAGGGCCACAGGGCTTCGTCGGAGCCTTCTACCCCGTGGCGACGAACATAATCGTCATGAACAGCCTCCCGCTGAGGAGGATAAGGGAGACAGAGCCCGTCCTCTACAAGCCGTATGTCTTCCACATACTGCTGCACGAGTATCTTCACACCCTCGGAATCATCGATGAATCTGCCACGAGACAGAAGGCTTTCGAGATCTCCATGAAGCTGTTCGGAGAGAATCATCCGGTCACGCATTTAGCGGCCGACTTGTCCAAGTTCATCCCCAAACTGGTGTATCCAGTCTATGGCTGGCAGGCGAGAGAGGACTACACGCTGGAGCTGGTCGAGGGATTCGACAGGTCCAGCACATCGAACTACATCAACTGACCCGTCTCATTTCTTCGGGACCTTCTCCCAATCGGCCAGGAACTTCCTTATCCCCTCGTCCGTCAGGTTGTGCTTGAGCATCTTCTTCAGGACATCGTAGGGCACGGTCGCGACATGGGCTCCCGCCAACGCGGCCTCGGTCACGTGGACGGGGTGTCGCATGCTGGCTGCTATGACCTGGGTCTTGAAGCCATAGTTCCTGAAGATGGTGACTATGTCCTTCACGAGGTCCATGCCTGTGTGGCTTATGTCGTCCAGGCGGCCGACGAACGGGGAAACGTATGTCGCACCGGCCTTTGCCGCCAAGAGCGCCTGGTTGGGCGAGAAGACGAGCGTGACGTTCGTCCTTATGCCCTCTTTGGAGAGCACTTTGACCGCTTTGAGGCCCTCGTCCGTCATGGTTATCTTGACGATGACGTTCTTGTGCATCTTGGAGAGCTCCCGAGCCTCTCTGACCATCCCTTCTGCGTCCGTGGAGACCGCCTCGGCGCTGATCGGGCCGTCCACGATGTCGCATATGTCCTCGATCCTCTTCTTGAAGTCGCAGCCCTCCCTGGCCACCAGGGTCGGGTTGGTGGTCACGCCATCCAGGACACCCCAGCTGTTTACCTCCTTGATCTGCTCGAGGTTCGCCGTGTCTATGAATATCTTCATCGCCACTCCACTCCTACTTCTTCCTCTTCAGGACGTCGTGCGCGGCCTCCACGATGTTGTCCACGGTGAGGCCGTACTTGGCCATGAGCTCGTCGCAGCCACCAGACTCGCCGAACACATCGGGTATGCCCACGCGCTTCATCGGGACATGGAAGTTCTCGACCAAGGCCATGGCGACCGCACTGCCCATGCCCATCATGACCGAGTGCTCTTCTGCCGTCACGACGCCCCCTGTCTCGCGGGCCGCCTTCACGATAGTCTTCTCGTCTATCGGCTTGATCGTATGCAGGTTGACTACGCGGGCGTCTATGCCGTGCTTGGTCAGTTCCTCGGAGGCCTCTAGGCATTTCGAAACCATGATCCCGCATCCGATTAGGGTCACGTCCTTGCCGTCCCTGAGCACGGGAGCCTTGTTGATATCGAACTGCGTCGCCTCGTCTGTGATGGTAGGCACATCCGCCCTCCCTATGCGAACGTAGCATGGTCCCTTGGTCTTCGCGATGTGCTTGACCACCTTGAAAGTCTCGGGCGAGTCAGCGGGGACAATGACCTGCATGTTCGGGAGCACGCGCAGTAGTGCGATATCCTCGACGATCTGATGAGATGCGCCGTCCCCTCCGACGGTTATGCCAGCGTGAGAGGCTACTATCTTCACGTTGAGATTGGGATAGGCAATGGACTGGCGTATCTGGTCATAGCATCTGCCCGTCCCGAAGACCGCGAATGTGGACACGAACACCGTCTTGCCGGACGAGGCCAGGCCCGCAGCGGTGTCCATCATGTTCTGCTCCGCGATGCCGCAGTTGAAGAACCTCTCGGGAAAGGCAGCGGCGAACTCCGCGGTCCTCGTGGAGCTGGAGAGGTCGGCATCGAGCACGACCACGTCGCCCCGCTCCTTCCCGAGCTCGACCAGCGCCCGCCCGTACTGCTTCCTCTGGCTCTCCTCCTTCCACTTCATTGCGCGTCGCCCCCGAGCTCCTTCATGGCCAGCTCGAACTCTGCCTTGTCCGGGGCCTTGCCGTGGAAGTGTAGCGAGCCCTCCATGTAGCTGACACCCTTGCCCTTGATCGTGTGACAGATGATGGCAGTCGGCCTTCCCTTGACGCCCTTGGCCTCATTGGTCGCGTGTATGATCTCCTTCATGCTGTGGCCGTTTATCTCGATCACATGCCACCCGAAGGCCTTCCATTTGTCCGAGAGCGGTTCGAGGGACATGATCTTCTCCGTCGGGCCGTCCAGCTGGAGCTTGTTCCTGTCGATGTACATCGTGACGTTGTCGAGCTTGTAGTGAGATGCGAGCATAGCGGCCTCCCAGGTCTCCCCTACGTCCATCTCGCCGTCCCCACAAAGGACATAGATTCTGTACAGCTTCCTATCCAGCTTCGCCGCCAACGCCATGCCGTTCCCCGCGGCCAGGCCGTGTCCGAGGGATCCGGTGGACATCTCCACACCCGGGGTCTTGCGCATGCATGGGTGTCCCTGGAGCCTGCTGCCCATCTTCCTGAGGGTGCTGAGCTCCTCCAGGGGCAGGTAGCCGACCTCCGCGAGCGCGGCGTAGAGCGCTGGGGCCGCATGGCCCTTGCTGAGCACGAACCTGTCCCTGTCCGGCCAGTCGGGCTTCTTCGGGTCGTGCCTGAGTATGTGGAAGTACAGGGCGGTCAGGATGTCGACCGCGGAGAGCGACCCTCCAGGGTGGCCCGAGCCCGCCTCGTATATCATCTTGATTATGTGCCTGCGGATCCTCTTGGCGGCAGCTTCGAGCTCGTTGATGAACTCCCCGTCGTAGACTTCCAAATGCGCCCCCCTGGCGGATGCACGATATCAATTGGCCGGTCTTAAACTATTCTAGCAAGGACCCTGCGGGCCTCCGCTCATGTCTCCAGCACGCGGCATCGCCGGCCCTCGATCTTGAGTTTGCCCTGGGCGAACAGCTGTATCGCCCTAGGCAGGAGCCTGTGCTCCTCCTTGAGCACACGTTCCTGTAACGTTTCCGGCGTGTCATCCTCGTGGACGGGAACCGACTTCTGGAGTATTATCTGCCCTCCGTCCACGTCCTCCGTGACGAAGTGTATCGTGCAACCTGAGACCTTGCACCCGTAGCCTATGACCGCCTGGTGCACGTGAAGGCCGTGCATCCCCTTGCCTCCGAACGAAGGGAGCAGCGCGGGGTGCGTGTTCATCATGCGCCCTCGGTACTTGCTGAGCATGAGGGGGGTCAGCATGCGCAGATATCCAGCCAGGATGACGAGATCGACCTGATGCTGGTCCAGGCAGCCGATTATGTCCTTCTCGTGCTCCTCCCTCGTCATTCCGCTGTGTGGGAACGCGAATGCGGGGATGCCGTGTTTGCGGGCGCGCTCCAACGCGTACGCAGCTTCGACATTCGAAATCACGACCGCGACATCGCCGTCGATCTCGCCACGCTCGCAAGCATCTATGATGGCCTGCAGGTTCGTCCCGCCCCCCGATGCCAGCACTCCGATACGGATTCTGCGCATGGGACTCACACTGGTCCAGCATCTGCTCGTGGACTGGTACCGGCAAGCGGTTTGGCCGGCTCTGCTGATGCACACCTCTGCTCAGTCACCACTCTCGATCCTCGGCGCAAGCAAGTACCTCACTTCGCCCTTCCCACCAGCGATCTTGAACTCGACCCTGACTGGGTAGTCGTTGCCCAGGTACATTGTGACGGGATTGCCCGTGGGCACGGCCTTGAGCATGTTCGAGAAGTACTCGAGCGGGAAGAGGCTCCGGACGCTGCTGGGCGTCTCCAGGGACTCCATGTCCTTCTTGGCCTTCTTCCAGTTCACCTGGTCCATGTCGCCCTCACAGGTCATCTCGAACGAATCAGGAGACGCTATGAGCGCGATGTGGTCGGAGACGGTCTCGCTCGCCCTGATGCCCTGCACGAGATCGTCGACCTTGACTGACAGCTTCGCCGGCAGCTCAAGGTTCGGCACCTTCGGATCGCTCATGCCAGTGGTGTCAATCAGGCTCATGCGCCTGGTGACGTCCCCGACGACGATGTTCAACCTCCTTTTGTCCTCATCGTGCTTCATGTCCACGATGTCGTCTCCCCTGGCCAGCTTGAGGAACTGGCTCAGCTTGTCTATGTCCAACCCGATCTCCGCCTCATCCGCTTTGAACTCCTCGAACGCGTCCTTGCTCAGCGAGAGGTCGACCATCGCTATGTGTGCGGGGTCCACCGCCTTGAGCGATAGGCCGTCCGTAGTCACGCTGAACTTGGCTTCGTCAACCAGGGTCGAGACGACGTTCACGACTTCCTTAAGGATGTCAGCTCTGGCTTTCGCCTGGAACATTAGCCCCCCTTCCGTACCTACCTGTAACCAATCGCCGTTTTAAAAACTTGCGTGTACGTGCGAGCACTCAGTACTCCCGCCACGAATGGCCGCACTTGACGCACCTGTAGATCCTCGTCTCGGGCTCGTCTGCAGCGCGGGTCTGTCTGAGGACCCAGTAGGCCTTGTTGTGGCCACAGGACGGGCACTCGACCGCGGCCGTGGGCAAGGTCCCCGACACCTCGCCCAGCACGGCCATTTCCTTGTCCGTGCTCTTGTGCTTTATCACCTGGTTCTTCTGCTGCCCCAGTTCGTATACTGCCCCGCACTTCCTGCAGACCAGTCTCCCATCCTGTGGGAACATGAGGCACTTGCACTTCTCACAGAACATGCGTTCCCCGCTCCGCGCCTCTCATGGATGCAGAGCGGAGCGAAGCAGTCGGACGATATATAGCTTTTTGATTATCGCCTAGATCGAATCCCACTGGTCGCTCGAGCGATGGTGCTGCGCTCGTCGGGGCACTGCGATCGCCTCTGTCTCCGACGATTCCTCTTCTTCGACGACATCGTCATCGACGAAGCGCTGGGTTCTTCTGCCATGTCCCCAATCCTTGTCGATCATCTTCCTTGCCCTCTTGATCGACCTCGGATCCGACGTCGTTTGGACGCGATCCGACCTTCCAGTCCTGCCACCCCTGCGACCGTCCGAGCGGTCGTCTTCGTACTGGGGATAGCTGAATCTCGGCCTCGAGCGCATGTTGGGGGCTCCGCGCCTCTTCTGCCTTCCGCTCCAGTCACTCCTCACGACGCGCCGACGCCTCTGCGGCCTCTCTTCGTACAAGTCAGGGTAGTCGTACGTGGCCTCCGCGGGAGGGAGCGCGTATCTGTCATAATCCGGATCTGCGTAGCGCATGTCCGCGGCACGCACCCAAGGGTCCCTGTGTCGCCCGTGTATGAAGCCAGCACTCTCGTCGGAGGAGTCCTTGTGTCTGCCAGGCAGGTGGAACACCGCGCCCATCGCAGAGAGCACGCCATGATGTTCCACGCCCTGCTGCGCCAGGTGGGCATGCTGCCCCGTGGGATCGTGCACGAGGACGGTAGTGGTGTTCATTACCGCGCCGGAGGTGTATTCGATCTCCCTTCGGTTCTGCGCGGCCAGCACTCCGCCGACATATGCAAAGGCGACCGTGAGAACGTAAGTGTTGATTCCGTACGGGCTCGAACCGGCAAGCGCGCCGACGAAGGAGCCGACATATTCAGAAGAGAACTGGATGTAGGGTGAGATCAAGGGCACGCTGTTGCTCAGGGACGCGCCCACGGCAGCTGGCGCGATTGCCACTCCGAACACGTGCGAAGGCAGGAACCCGGAATCGAAGCCTGTCATGACCGCGTACAGGCCGACGACGGGTATGATCGAGGCGGCGACGCCCTTCCACGGTCCGCCAGCGCGCCGGCCACCTACATAGCCGGCGATCATCTGGCCGAACATCGGGAGCCACCAGAGCATCAAGGACAGGATGAGCACGTATTTCGACGCGCTCCAGAAGCTGTAGACCACATTGCTGGACTTGAACTTCTTGCCCTCGTGGTCGTGCTCGTAGGACGCGAGCCTGTATGGGACCCTCCCTCTCGGAGGACGTTCTGCTTCTCGAGCATCCCTTCTGCCTATCCCGAATACCATGCCCATCCCTTCTGGTCCGACACTCGTCGGACGGTATCACATATGCATTTCGTCGTATTTATTGTTTGCGAGATGCTGGATTGAACAGTGTTCGCATTAGAACGCGTCTGACAAGAATGCCCTTCGGGCATTCTCCGAGCGTCGCAGATGCTCTCCGGGCCGTAGATGGACGGCGCGGAGTCAGGTTCGTCGCGCGCATGCAGGCGCGCTCCCGAGCGCCACACCCTCTTGAGGGTTTTCGTGTCCATTATCGGCTGCGATAATCGAAATGGCCAACTTATATATGATTGAATTCGTCTTATGCTCGACAGCCTATAGTGGGGTCGAAACCCGTGTCGAAGGTGCTGATAGTCGAAGATGCGCCATTTATCAGGGAGATGATCCGGGACATCCTGGAATCCCACGACCACGAGATAGCCGGGGAGGCGGCCAACGGCCTGGAGGCCATCGAGAAGTTCAAGGCCCTCAAGCCTGACGTAGTTCTCATGGACATCCTTATGCCGGGCATGGACGGTCTGTCCGCGATCATGAAGATAATGGAGATAGACCCGAAGGCGAAGATCATCGTCGTCAGCGCCCTCGTCAAGGAGGCGTTGAAGAAGGAGGCCATGAGGGCGGGTGCGGTCGACTTCGTGGCCAAGCCGTTCCAAGTCGAACGGCTCCTGGAGGCCGTCCGGGTCGCGACGACGGCGGCCTGCTGGAACAGCGCTGACAAAGGACTGCGCGAGGAGCCCCAATGGCACGAATGGTCGGTCCCTGCATCGCGATACCAACGCTCTTTTTCAAGTTCCCATCGTTCAGGCGTAGCAAGGTCATCGGCCCTCCGGCCCCTGAGAAGCTCGTGTCCAGCTCCAAGGCGAAGTACAAATTGCTGCACAAGCACGTCTACCTTGTCGAGGAGCCGAAGACGGATTTCAGCTTCCACCTTTTCACGGACACGCTGAAGGGAAGGTGTTACGACTGCGAGGACGACGAGAGCTTTCCATGCGAGAGCCTCGACTGCGGCAAGTGCGGTCTTCCGTGCCCGTGCAAGACGTGCTCGAAGTACGAGAGCAGAGCGCAGGGACTCGTCGTGACGAGGCGCTATCCCACGGAGGTGCGATCTGCGTTCTACCTTCAGACCACGCCGATAATCTGGGTCTCGACAGTCGCTGGGAAGGACAACATGGACCCGGCGAAGCTCAACATGCTCACGGACGCGCTTACGAGCTTCATGGAGAGGTCGCACAACGGCGTGGTGCTGGTTGACGGGATCGAGTACCTCGTCACGACCAACGACTTCCAGAAGGTCTTGAAGGCCATAGACAGATGGACCGACGCGACGATGACCAGCAGCACGCGTGTGATCATATCGCTCGATCCCAGGTCGTTCGACAGGAAGGAGCTCGCGCTGCTGGAGAGGAACAGGGAGGTCGTGCGTCCCGACGCGAAGGACCACTGGAGAGTCGTCCCTGAGCGGCTCTGAGGAAAGGATGGTCCCGACTCCCGGATTTGAACCGGGGGCCTGCTGATTTCAGCGACTGTGATCGGCGATGCCGATTTCCACACTACAGTCAGC
>JAFGHM010000048.1 GCA_016930135.1 Thermoplasmatota archaeon
GGCCAGTGTTCAGCGCGACCCTCGCCTCCTTGCCAGGAGCACAGCCGCCATGGCCAGGAAGCTCGCAACTGTCAGACCCGCCATCATGCCTTGGCCGAACTCCGGGACGAGGAACCCCAGGGTTGCGTTCACCCATTGATAGGGCTTGCCCTCTACGGCCGTAGTGCTGTTCACATCCGTGTAGATGCCCGATGTGGCCGTGAGCTCTATCGTGTAGTCTTCGTACCACTTGTCGAAGCCGAACGTCACTGTGTAGAATCCGTCGGGCTCGGTCGCATCGTAGTACTGCGTATCGACAAGTACGGCGCCGTTGTACATCCGCACCGTGGCGTTCGCGCCAGGGACCGGGATCCCCGCCGAATCCCAGACATATCCGCGGACATTCTTCGGTCCCGACCCAGCCGATGTCCTCTCCGAGCCCCAGGATATGGCCGAGATCAGGGCGACCGAGACGAGGACGACCAAGGCTGCCGCAAGCCGCGGATCCCTCGCTGCCCTCATAGCCTTCAAAGTGGTCCTCCTCACTCCGTCACGGAAGCCGTAGCCGATTACCCTTCGATATTGATTGTGCCTTCGGCGAAGGGGCTCTCGCTCTATTACCCTCTGCATCGCGCAAGCTGAAAAATGCGTTTGACGCGGGCGGTCAAAGCCCCGCCCGCCTCTGAATAGGTTTTGCATGCCTCAGTACACCATCGATCCAGGCCCTTCGACCCAGATGAAGTACGCCCTGCCAGGTGTGATGACGAAGTCGAACTCCGCCCGGTCACCCTTGACATAGGAGAGGTACTTCCCGTTCTCAGCGTCGAGGTAGGTGATCATCCAGGCCGTCGTCCCGCTGACCATGTCCAGCGCTTCGCTGGCCATGATGGGCTCGAGGCTGTTGTAGCCCATGATGTTCCAGCCAGCAACCAAGGGCGCTGTCGCGTCGAGCATCAGGTCGCCCTTGAGCTTGAACACGGTGTCCGAGCTGACCCAGACATAGTATCCAACTCCGAGCTCAATCGGGAAGTCCATCTCGATACGGTCGTCAGCCACATACGACTCCCACTTCTGGGAAGTGGTGTTGAGCTTGGTCACCATGACTCCCGTCAGGCCTATCGCCTCGAGCAGGCTCTTCGCAGTCAGGCCGCCCTCGACCTTCAGAGGCGTCGACCAGAGGTTCCAGCCGCTGTACAGGGCGAAGTTCAGTTCGGGGTCGACCGACGGCAACAGGTTGCCGAAGTCGATCCTGATCATCACAGGCCCCATCGGGAACGGATAGACCATCACCAGGTTCGCGACGGGCCTCGTGGCGTAGTAGCCCCACATCAGCGTCTCGTTGACCCAGTACGTGCCAGGCAACAGGTTGGTGAAGGCGTAGAAGCCCACATCGAGCATGTTGTCGGTGTACTGGACCATCGACACGAGGTTGCCGTTGATGTCCCGGCCCTCGAGGGTTATCTCCCAGTTGCCGAGCCCGTACTCGTCGCAGTCGAACAGGCCGTTCGGCCAGAACGGATACGAGTCCTCGTAGGTGTCGAGGAACTTGTAGCCCCAGATGATTGCGTACTGTATGTTGCCGATGTTCACCTGGCGTACGAACTCCTCCATCGCTCCGCTCACGTCGATCTCGACTGGTAGCTCGGTCGTCGGCTCCCAGGTCGGCGGTATGACCTCGGTCACATTGTAGATCCCTGGGTGGAGACCGGCGAACTCGTAGTAGCCGTCCTCATCGGTCACGTCCTCAAGGTGTACGATGCCGCCCTCGTCGTCGACTCCGTCAAGCACGATGGTCCAGCCCTCCAGGCCGGGCTCATCCGGGTCCATGACGCCATCCAGGTCTTTGTCGTAGAACTTGTAGCCCCAGATCTTGCCCAGCAGGACGTTGCCGATCTCTATGCGAAGTCTAGCGCCGCTGGTGATGTCCACCGTGACCTCCCACGGGGTCGTCGGGTACCAGCCCGGAGGCGCGTACTCGAGCCTCTCAGAGATATCGTATGTCCCGGCGGGCAGCCCGTCGAACCTGACCTCTCCTGAGCCGTCCGTCTGCAGGGTTTCGTTCCAGTATCCGCCGCCAACGAGCGTGCCGTTGAGCCATATGACCCAGTTGGCGAGGCCGACCTCATCCACGTCTAAGTCGCCGTCCATGTCCCAGTCGTAGAACTTCACGATGATGATCTCACCGTTCTCGAAGTTGCCGAACCTGAGCGTCTTCAGCATGATACCGGACTGCACGCAGACCGTTATGTTGCCGTCTTCAGGGCTCACATGCGTCCAGCCGTAGCGGTCCTCCTCTGTGACCGTGTACTCGCCGGCCTTGCAGACCGTGACGTTCGCATACCCGTACTCGTCGGTCATGACGACCAGGGGCACATCGAACGCCGGGCCCTCGACCGTGAACTGCCAGCCCTCGATCGGCACATCGCCGTTGTCGTAGACGCCGTTGCCGTTCACATCCTCGTACTTGAAGATGGGTATCTTCACGCACTCGAAGTTGCCGAATGCGGGCAGCCGCTCGCGGTCGCCGGACTCGATGACGACAAGGTAGCTTGTCGGCGTCGTGTTGACCCAGCCCGGAGCTGCGGTCATGTTCTCGAAGACGATGTAGTAGTCCGCCTCGAGCCCGCAGAAGCGGTACCTGCCGTTCTCGTCGGTGTAGGTCACATTGATGTCGGGCAGAGCGTCCCTGATGATGTATATCGGCCAGCCCTCGATTGCAGGCTCTCCCTCGTCCCAGACGCCGTTGCTGTTCAGGTCCTCGAACTTGTAGCCGCAGATGCATCCGAGCTCGAAGTTGAGGAAGTCGTGTATCATGATACACGCTCCGGAGGTCATGTTGACCGTCTCCGACTTGGGCGTTGTGTGTATCCAGCCTGTCCTTGACTCCTCAGAGACCACATATGTCCCCGGCCCGAGGCCGCAGAAAATGTAGTGGCCGTTCGAGTCCGTCGTCGTCGTATTGATGATGGCGATGAAGCTTGTCATGCCATCAGGGGTCTCGGACCAACCCGTGATCTCTAGGTAGATCATCCAACCCTCGATCGGTGTGTCCTCCGGATCCAGGATTCCGTTGCCGTTCATGTCCTCGTACTTGTAGCCCTCGATGCAGCCGAGCTCGAAGTTGAAGAAGTCGACTCTGACCTCTCTGTGGCCCCAGATCTCGACAACGACGCTCGGGTCGGAGGTCGGAATCCAGCCGGGCTCCACATCCTCCCAGACCTCGTACAGGCCTGGCGGGAGTCCGGTGAACTCGTAGTAGCCGCTCTCGTTGGTCGTCGTGGTGCCGTACATGTAGAACCCGGACAGCGTCTCGAACGATATGGTCCAGTTCGCAAGCGGTGGCTCGCCGCAGTCCCACTCGCCGTTGCCGTTCAGGTCGTTCCACTTGTAGCCGTAGATCTTGCCCATCTTGAAGTTCGCGAACACGAACGGGCAGAAGACGTCGCTGCTGTAGACCCAGAAGTCGTAGTACCCGTCCATCGGCAGTATCCACCACCAGCCGGCCCTGGCCTCCTCGACGAGCATGTAGTGGCCGGACCTGTTGACGACGAATGTCGCATAGCCGTCAGGCCCGGTCAGCTCGGAGCCGACCACGACCCAGACGCCTGGTGAGACCTCGAAGTACAGCTCTATCAGCCATCCCTCGATCGGCACATCGCCCTCGCCTGGGCAGTACTGGCCGTCCGCGTAGATGTCGTCGAACTTGAAGACCCATATCTCGACGTCCTTGAAGTTCCCAAACATCTGCAGGTCGACCTCCTCTCCGGAGACCACATTGACCAGCCTCGTTCCGCTGGCTGGGTTGATGTGCGTCCAGCCCACGCGGTCCTCCTCGGTCAGGGTGTATATGCCGGACCTGTTCACGACCAGCACGAGCGTGCCGTTCTCGTCAGTGTATCCGCTGTAGACCGGCGCGCCGTTCACGTGCTCGAGCTCGAAGTACCAGCCCTCGATCGGCACATCGCCGTTGTCGTAGACGCCGTTGCTGTTGACGTCCTCGTACTTGAAGATGGGTATCTCCACATCGAGGTAGTTCCCGAACCAGAGCTCCACATAGTCGCCGGACAGCACATCGAACACGTACTCTCCGCTGAGAGGCATTATGTGCGACCAGCCTAGGTAGTCCGCCTCGACGACCTTGTATGTCCCTGCCTTGCAGACGCGGAACATCAACCAGCCGTCAGGACCGGTCCATTCCCAATCGACGAGCTCCCACTCGTCAGGCCCTACGAGCATGTACAGCTCGAAGTACCAGCCCTCGAGCATGACATCGCCGATGCCGGGGTCGTACCAGCCGTTGCTGCACCTGTCCCAGTACTTGGCGACCCATATCTCGACACATTCGAAGTTGCCGAACTCGTAGTAGTACTGCTCCTCCATGGTGTCGATGTTCAGCGCGATGCCGGAAGTCACCTGCACACTGTAGGCGCCACCGTCTACAGGCAGGGTCTGCTCCCAGCCCTCGGTGTACAGCTCCATTATGATCCACCAGCCGCCTGCACAAAGGTGCATGTGGGCCAGGCCGTCCCTGTCCGTGTAGAGCCACATGTCATCGCCGGTGTAGAACTCCCACGCATAGATCTCCCAGCCCTCGATCGGCGTATCGTTGTCGTCGTAGACACCGTTGCTATTCACATCCTCGAACTTGAAGATGGTAATGTCAACGCACTCGAAGTTGCCGAACTCGACATAGGCCGACGGTGATGCATAGCCTGAGATCACATCGACGTAGACGACCGCTGGCGTTGTGTGTCGCCAGCCGGCCCTGTCCTCCTCGGTCACTGTGTATGTCCCGGCCGCGGTGACCCAGACATAGGCGTACCCGAACTCGTCGGTGGTGACCGTCACAGAGCCTCCGGGCACTCCGGGGCCAGAGACGGTTATGTTCCAGCCTCCGAGGCCGTGGTCCATGACGTCGTACTCGCCGTCGCCCCATGTATCCTCGAACTTGAAGAGCGTCAGCATGACGATCTCGAAGTTGCCGAACGCCGGCACCTCTTCGCGGTCGCCGGACGTTATCACAACCATGTAGCTCGTCGGAGTCGTGTTGACCCAGCCGCACGGGACCCGCTCGAAGACGATGTAGTAGTCCGCCTCGAGCCCGCAGAAGCAGTACCTGCCGTTCTCGTCGGTGTAGGTCACATCTTCGGCCGGCAGGTCGTCCCTGATTATGTATATCGGCCAGCCCTCGATCGGAGGCTCATCGCAGTCCCATATGCCGTCGCTGTCCAGGTCGTTCCACTTGTAGCCGCAGATGCACGCGTACTCGTAGTTGAGGAACAGGATCTCAGTCTGCGAACCAGAGGTAACGAGAACCGGAACCGTATCCGGAGTCGTGTGCTTCCAGCCCGCCCTGTCCTCCTCCTCGACCACGTACTCGCCGTACGGCAGGCCCGTGAACTCGAAGTAGCCGCTCTCATTGGTCACAGTCCACGCGAAGCCGCCCCATGGCGGGTACAGGTAGATCTCCCAGCCCTCGATCGGCGTGTCCTCCGGGTCCAGCACTCCGTCGCCGTCCATGTCCTCATACTTGTAGCCGTAGATCATGCCCAGCTTGAAGTTCCCGAAGGCGAATCTGAAGACATCCGGCTGCATGCACTTCGGGGTGCTGAACTCGTACGCCCTCGGCGTCGTGGGCATCCAGCCTTCCTGGATGACCTCGTACACGACGTAGTCGCCGGGGAGCAGCACGAAGCAGGTCCTCGCGTATCCGGACTCGTCCGTCACGAGCGTTATGTTGACCGGGACGCCGTCGTTCTGCACGCCGACTATCCTGATCTCCCACCTGGGCACGCCAGGCTCGCCCTCGTCCCACTCGCCGTTGCCGTTCAGGTCCTCGAATTTGTAGACCTCGATGCACGTGTACGGGACATTCCCGAACTTCACGTCGACCACGTGCGTGCCCGATGCGATCCACAGGGTCACAGATGCTGGTGAGACATGGTACCAGTGCTCCACGTCCGCCTCTGTCACCATGTATATCCCGGGCAGCAGGTTGTCGAACATGAAGTACCCGTTGGCATCCGTTGTGATGGTTATCGGGCCCACAGGTGTCGCGTTGACAGGGGACCATGGCCAGTCGCCGTCGTTGAGCCAGCCCGTCAGGGTGATCTCCCAGCCGGGTATGCCTGGCTCGTCCCCGTCCATCAGCATGTCCATGTCCCAGTCGAGGAACTTCCAGCCGTCGATCGAGCCGAGCTCGACATTGCCGAACTTGGCGCAGTGGACATAGGAGCCCTCCTCGATGGTCACGTTGCGCATCCAGGGCGTGATGTTGACCCAGCCCTCTGGCAGCACTTCCCAGATGGTGTACTCACCCGGGAGCAGGCCGTCGAAGTAGTACATGCCGTTCTCGTCGGTGAGGGTGCAGTACGGGCCGTAGTGCGTGCCGTTGATCAGCGTGCCCTCGATGCATATGGTCCAGCCTTCCAGGAACGGCTCGTTGCCGTCCTTGTAGCCGTTCATGTACTCGTCGAGCCACTTGAACCCGGTGATGTTCCCGTACTTGGCGTTGCTGAAGTTCACACTCCTCTCGAACGGTTGCAGAGCTGAGACGTCGACCTCGACCATCGGGGATGAAGTCGGGTACCAGCCCGCCCTCATCTCCTCACTGATGAAGTACACGCCCGGTGTGAGGTTGCTGAAGCAGTAGCGACCGTCCCGTCCAGTCTGAACCGAAAGGTCCCAAAGGAGGCCTCCGACATCCATGCCGTACAGGTAGATCGTCCAGTTCTCTATGCCGAGCTCGCCCTCGTCCCATACGCCATCGAGGTCGTAGTCCCACCACTTGTAGCCGCAGATGCTGCCTTCTGGCATGTTGCCGAAGCTGTGAGTGAAGGCCATGCCGCTGCCAAGCGCGAACGGCGGGGTGGATATCGGTCCAGTCGGGACCCAACCATCCTTCATGACTTCGCTGACAGTGTAGACGCCCGGCAGGAGCATCGTGAACTCATAGTAGCCTGTGGGGTCCGTCTGGAAGGTCCTGAGATCTATGGTTCCGTTGTCGAGCACGCCGTACAGCACTATGGTCCAGTTCTCCAGGCCCGGTTCGCCGCCGTCGAAGAACCCGTTCCTGTTGATGTCCGCGTACTTGTATCCGCTGACCATGCTGTACTTTATGACGACCCATGAGTCGTCGTCCTCGACGTATCGTCCGAGGTAGTCGAAGCCACCAGCTATGACCGTGTTCTCCACCGGACCCTCGCCCGGAGGCACCTCGTATGTGTATGTGAAGGTGTCTGACTCGCCCACTCCGAGCTCGTCATAGGTCGCCACAAGGCCGACGAGCGTGTCCCAGACCTCGACATCATACAGAGGCGTGTCGCCCGTGTTCGTGACGGTCACGTTGTATGTTATGATGTCACCGACATTGGCGTACTCCGGCCCCGTCTTCTCGACGTCGATATCCGGGTAGATGATCTCTACACTCCATGAGTCGCAAGCGTAGCGGTAGTGCCACTGGTGGTCCCACGCATCGACATATGCAGTGTTGTTGACCCACTCAGCACCATCGGGCACTGGGTAGTAATAAGGTCCGATGGTCGCTCCCATACCTGGGCCGAGATAACCAAAGGCTAGCAGCCCACCGAGCATCGGGTCGTAGACCTCGACGTACATCGTTGCGTCGTGGCTCGGGTTCCAGACATCGATCCAGTAGGCTATGGTGTCGTCGTCATGGGCCATCGTCCTGTCAGCGTACTTGTCTATCGCGATCGCGGGGTGGAATATCTCGATCGACCAGCTTGACTCCGCATATCTGGTGTGTCCGTATTCGTCCTCCGCCAGGACATATGCTGTGTTGTTGACCCACTCGGTGTCATACGGGATCACATACGGGAAGGGCCCAAGGGTGATTCCTGTGAGGGGCGCCAGCCACCCAGACGCCAGCATGACGGGGCTGAGCATCGGGTCGTAGACCTCGTAGTACATCGCGACATCCGGGCTCGGGTTGTACAGATCGATATAGTACGCTACTGTCTCGTTCTCCTCGGCGCACTCCCACTCAGACCACTTGTAGATCTCTATTCCCGGATATACCAGCTCAACAACCCAGGAGTCTTCTGCATACCTTTCGTGATACTGGTGGTCGTAGGCGCAGACGTACGCCGTGTTGACGACATAGTCGGGCCCGTCGGGCATCGACACCGGGTACGGTCCGAATACGTGCCAGTCACCAGGTGCGAGCCGCACGTAGCCTAGGTACCCCCCGAGCATGTCGTCGTAGACATCAGCGTCCATCGTGGCGTCGTGGCTCGGGTTGGATACATTGACCCAGTAGGTCACAACCTCGTATGGCTGAGCGATGGTCTTGTCAGCGTACTTGTCTATTGATATGGCCGGGTGGAATATCTCGATCGACCAGCTTGACTCGTAGTACCTGTAGTGTCCCTGGTAGTCCCAGGCATCCGCATACGCGGTGTTGTTGACCCACTCGACTCCCCTCGGCACCTGATAGAGATACGGCCCAAGGAAGACCCAGTCGCCAGGATCGACATAGCCGGACCAGAGCAGTCCGCCTAGCATGTCGTCGTAGACGTCGACTTCCATCGTCACATCTGGGCTCGGGTTCCAAACATCGATGTAGAACTCGACCCACTCGCCCTCCTCGGCGCAGATCCAGTACGACCACTTGTAGATATAGATGTCCGGGTGTAGCACATCGACCCACCAGAAGTCCCATGCGGATCTGTAGTGTTCCTGGTGGTCATATGCGTCGACCCAGACCTCGTTGTAGACAAACAATTCACCGACCTTCACGGTGTATGTGAGGTTGGTGATGAGCATGTGCTCGCCTGGCTCAAGGTAGCCGCTCCAGAGAAGCCCGCCGAACATGGCATCGTAAACCTCGGTCCACATCGTGGCATCTGGGCTCGGGTTCCACACGTCTATTGTGTAGGTTATGACTTCGCCCTCTTCCGCACACGACTTGTCGGCCCACTTGTCCACCGCGATGTCAGGATAGAATATCTCCACCCACCAGTCATCCCAGGCGTAGACATCGTGGTTCTGGTGGTCCCATGCATATACTTCCACAATGTTGTAGACCCATTCGTCGCCCTCTTCCGCCGCGTAGACCAGGCCATCGATGATGTGCCCCGCCCCCGGCGTGAGGGTACCGGACCATATGAGTCCGCCGAACATGGCGTCATAGACCTCGACGGTCATCGTCGCATCGGGACTCGGGTTCCAGACCCTGATCGTGTATGTTATGGGCTCTCCGACCTCGGCGCATTCCAGATCTGCCCACTTGTCGACCGCGATGTCAGGGTAGAATATCTCCACCGACCACGAATCAGACGCATACTCGTCGTGCATCTGGTGGTCCCAAGCGAAGACCTCGACCGTGTTGTTGACCCACTCCTCGCCCATCTGGACAGTGTATGTCAGACCGGTGATGAGATGGTCTTCACCAGGCGCGAGGTATCCTTCCCAGAGCAGCCCGCCGAACATGGCGTCGTAGACCTCGGCCCACATAGTGGCATCATAGCTTGGGTTCCAGACCCTGATCGTGTATGTTATGGTCTCTCCGACCTCGGCGCACTCCAGATCTGCCCGCTTCTCAACAGCGATGTCAGGGTGGAATATCTCCACGGTCCAGCTGGCCTCGGCAGATGCCCGGTGCTCCTGGGCATCTACTGCGCTGACATAGGCGGTGTTGACGACCTCCTCGGAGTCCATCGGGGCAGGCACATAGAATGGTCCTAGTGGGACCACCTGATATGGTGCCAGCCAGCCATCGAACAGCGGGTCGACGCTGACCATTATGTCGTAGACTACCGTATACATGTCAGTGTCCCAAGACGGGTTGCTCACGTTGATGTAGTAGGGTATTAGCTCGCCCGGCTCGGCGCAGACAAGAGGCGACCACTTCTCGATGAATATCATCGGGTGGTAGATGTCGATGACCCAGCTCGCGGAGTCCTCCGCGGGGAGGTTGAGCAAATCTTCGCCCCATGCGGTGACTGTGTTGACCAGCTCACCGTCCGGGTCGCTCGTGGTCTCGACGGCCAAGAGCATGACTATGATCTCATCGCCCTGGCCAGGCAGAAGCGTCCCGACCGACCAGGAGCCGAGCAGCGGGTCCGTGATGGTGACGTTGTAGAGAGTCGTATCGTTGCTCGGGTTCCAGTACGTTATGGTGTACCAGACCTCCTCGCCAAGCTTCGCGCACTCCTTGTCCGCGGTCTTTGTGACATTTATCATCGGCTCGAGGATGTCCACGAACCACTCATCCGTATCCGAAACAGTCCTTCCGTACTCGTCCTCGCCCGTCGCATTCACGATGTTGTGAATCGGGTCGGGGTAGCGGGTCGTGATCGTGTAGTCCTTCGTCAGCGTCACCGTGGTGCCTGCCGGCAGGTACAGGTCGGTCGCGATCGTACCCGCGACATCATCGACCACATCCACTACGAGGTCGATGAGTCCGAGGTTCGTTACATAGTATGTGTACGTTATGGTGTCGCCGACATGTGCATACATCGGCCCTGTCTTCTCGATCATCAGCTCAGGCTCGGAGATGATCCAGAAGGGGCACTCCGCGTGCAGTCTGTCGAACAGACCGCCGTGGTCATCAGAGTATGTCATGTACGCATGGTTCCAGTACATCCCTGGCTCGTTGGTGTTGACCACACCCTGGAAAGAGAGGTAGCCCCAGAGGGGTTCAGGATATGGCGACTCGGGAGGTCCCATGCCTCTCCAAGATCCGATAAGCCAGCTGAAGTAGTCCCCCACGACGGTCGGGCCAGGCGAGGGGGTCATCTTGGTCGGGTTCTCAGATGTCCAGAACAAGAACGAGCCCGGCACGAAGTCTATCTGCGGGGGCATATCATCCTCGAGGAACACGCAGCACGCATCAGCCTGCCCGATGTTCGTCCAGGAGATCGTGAACGTTATGACATCGCCCATGACGACCTCTTGCGGGTCGCACTCCTTCTCCAAGACCATCTCGGGCGGGCCGAGGAGCTGCCCCAGAGCAATCGGGACATCCCTGTTGCCCTCATCCGCTGGGGGATTGATGTACTGCATCCTAACGTGGAGTGCAGACCCGGGATAGTAGGACGCTCCCAGATACGATGGTCCGGTCGTGAGCGCCATGTGCGCGCCGAACTTGATGTGCGCGTCCCTTGCCCCTTCGGCGAATGTGAACTCGAAGCGCCAGACCTGCTCGAGCTGCTTGCTGCCCTCGGCGGTGAACTCGTTTGCCATTCGTCCCTGCCATGTGATCGTGCCCTCCGAGCTGTCCACCCAGAACGGCTCAGAAGAGTTGGTGTATGTGTTGAAAGGCGCAGCGGGGGGATCAAGCCAGTACTGCGTCAGGAAGTCGATGCCGTGGGTCGGAACCGTCGGGTTGTAGTCGATGAAATCGAACGCCAGTTCGACAACTACGTATGCTGATCCGAGCTGCTGCTGGTTCAGCACGGCCTCGAACGGCACACTGTCGCCCTCGTTGTAGCCCTTGATATCACCCTGCGTCCACCTGGTGTTCGGCTTCAGTGTGTAGCCCTGAACATAGGCCGCGGGATCGTAGAACTGAGTCGTCGCTGTAAGCACCTCATCGCCGTAGTACTGTGTGGCGGTCACAACAACCGGCTCATTCGCCTGCGCGACGGCCTCGGAGACGTAGTCATCGGACGCAAATCGTCCATACAAATCTGGTGTCACGGTGTAGATCTTGTCCGTTTCAAAATCAGGATGCGAGAGCTCCAACGTCACTTCGACGAAAGGACCCCAACCTTCACCATAGATGACAACAACCTCCCCGGGGACATACTGGTCCTTCGAGGTCCAGATTGCTGGCTCCTTCTCCGTGCTCGCAATCGCGATGAACGGGCTGGAGATCATCACGAACACGATCGCAACGGCGATCAACATCTTGCCCAGTCTGAATCCACTTCTTGCACCATAGCTAGCTATAGTGCCATTGCCTGGTTCCACTCTATTTCCCCCCTCTCTTAACGGGTATATCCGACTTGCTTGACGGCCTTCATCTTGCACCCGCATTTCACCGCAGTCAGTAAGTCGGTCTGAGATACAACATGATGGGCGACGTTCTTAAAAGTTGCCCATGTGGGTTTCGTACACGTTCCTACAATCAGAACTCCTATTCGGTTCCACCATCGAGCCGTTGTCCTGCAATGATGATGCGATTCTCCCCGGCGACATCGGACGGATTCCTCCATGAGAGAATCGTGATTCTAAGCACACCCCAGAACCTCAGTCTATACTTAGATGTATGTTCCTCTGTATACAAAGATGTATTAAGGACGGGCGCCATCTATCATAGAGAGCGCATTTCCGCCCCCGCCCAGGGAGGAACAACGATGGACAATCCGTTCAGATTTGGGGAGCCGGTGACGGGCGATTTCTTTATCGGCCGTGATAACGAAGTGTCCGAGATAGTCGCTAGTGCCAAGGCGCAGAAGAGCCTCGTGATCTCCGGTGCGAGGCACATCGGAAAATCCTCTCTGCTGGCGGAGACCGCGAGGAGGAACGCGAGGGGATTCCTGTTTGTGAGAGTCAACTCGTCCGCCATTGCAGACGAGAACCAGTTCCTCGACTCCTTCACGAGAGAGATCATCAGGTCAGGGATTGGAAAGGCTTGGAGGATAGAGCCTGCGTTGTGGAATCTTCTGAGTACGAAGAGGATGAGGTCGGCGCTGGCGACTGACAAGGACATGGCCATCCCCACTGAGACAGGTGGAAGCATCCCTGAACATACGCCGATCGACAAAGGCGGAGCGAAGGCGTCCGGGCCCCAGCAAGAGTCGGAGCCGAGCATAAGGATGTGCCCCCGCTGCGGCAAACCGCTGAAGTGGGTCGAAGCGTACAAGAGGTACTTCTGCTACAGCTGTAAGAAGTACGCCCCAATACGCAAAAGAGGGCTTGGCAAGAGGAGCAGAGCATGGGCGCTCTCAGAGACGCCTGATTCCTGCCCTCGCTGTTCGTTCCCATTGACCTATGTGCACAGGTACTCTGACTACTACTGTCCCAAATGCGGGCGTTACCCGCGCATGGAGAAGAGCATCGCTTCCGAACCATGGTCGAAAGAGGACGTGATTGCCGCGCTGGACCTCCCGCAGAGACTCTCCGAGCTGAAAGACAAGCCCGTTGTGATGATGCTCGACGAAATCCAAGAGATGGAGGAGACCGTAGAGGGCAGACTGCTCGAGGCGATGCGACTGAGGTTCGAAGAGCATGAGGACGTCAGCTTTGTCTTCGCCGGAAGCGCGAAGGAGCCCATGCGTCGCATGTTCGAGGACAGTGAAGGGGCGTTCTACAAGTTCGCCCGGAAGCTAGACCTGGGAAGGATGCCAGATCCCCAGCTTCAGCGACTGCTCATCAGCAGGTTCCGGTCAGGAGACGGTAGGCTTCCGGAGGAGGCTGCGCGCAGGATCGTCGGCCTGAGCGAGGGCGTGCCCATGTACGTTCAACTGATCGGGCACGAACTGTTCCACATCTCAAGGAACCCAGAGATATCAGATGTGGAGTCCGCTATAGAAAGAGTCGTCAGACAGCAGTCACAGGTATACTCTCTTCTCTGGGAATCGATCAGGAGCCCACTGCAGAAACGGTATCTGTCCGCCCTCGCCCGTGAGCCGGCCGTACCCCATGGCGAGGCTTTCGTGAAACGATACGGCCTCAGGTCGAGGTCGCACGTGCAGCGGACGGAGAGTCAGCTTGAGGCGAGGGGCATCATCGACAACGGCGAGATACTCGACCCCATGCTCGTGCTCTGGCTCAGGACCTCGAGTCCCCTGTGATGGGCATTGGCTGGGCCGCATGGGGAGACGCCCCCTCCGGCACATACAAATCGTTGGTAGACATTCATCGGGGGAGGAGTCTGAAGAGATGGCGGAGAGGCTTCTGAAGGCGCCCATACGCATGTCAAGGGCTCGTCTCTTCGGGCTGGCTCTGATATTGGCCAGTCTGGTCCTTCTGCTCTTGGCTCTCGATGCGCAGATCGGGATCGATGAGATAGGGGAGACTAACGACCCGCTCCTCCAGGAAAGGCTTCTGAGGTTGGAGGACAGGAGGGACGCCTTCCTGGTCACTGCCATAGGCACTGTCTTCATGGGCTTGTTCGCTATAGCCATGCTCGGCGAGCCGAGCACGCCAACCATCGTGAGCGGGGACCAGATGGTGGCCACCGCCAAGATGACCGGAGGGATTCTGGGAGCGCTATCCCTGGCGGGCAGCTCGCTCTACCTGCCAGCCAGACACGGCCTGGAGAAGGAGAAGGTGTTTGTGCCCGCGACCAGCGGACCCGCGACCCCGCCTGCGGCGCTCACTGAGGACATGGTCGTCTCCCCAGGCAAGGACGGTTCCACTCCTGGCGCCATCGTCGAGCCCTTAGGCCTTGGCCTTCTGGATTCAGTGGAGTCGGAGCTGAGGACCAAAATCGAAGGTGCGGGCCTGGAGGCCGCTGAGGGCACCTTGCAGATACTCAAACATGGTCTGGGCATCCTCAAGGACTTCCACTTCAAGGAGAGGGAGGGCAAGACGGTGCTGAGAGTGGAATACAAGTCCCTGGCCGAGGCCTGCAGGACCGTGCGCAAGCAGCGTCCGGACACCTGCAGGCAGATGCAGTGTGTCGGCTGCTCCTGTCTGCTCGTGGCTGCCGCCAGGGCGTCCGGGAAGGTCGTGGCCGTCGAGGAGGTCGACAACAGCACCGATACTGTGGTGTTCACACTCGACCTCAGGGAATGGTAGCCCTGGCAAGGGAACGGGGGCCCTGGGGGACGGATAAGGCTTTTTATCGAGTCGTCCATGCATTCGGAGCTTGACGAAATCAGACCGGCCCAAACGCTCCCTGGGATCGATTGCGCTGTTCGCTATCATGTTTGCAGCCCTGCTCATGCCTGTCTCATCAGGAGCTGCGAGGGCGGATGAGATCCCGCATGAGAACTACGACCTGATGGGAGACGACCTCGACTTCGTCATTGCGATGTTGAACTCGTCTATAAGGTATTCCGAACTCGCTCTGATGTGCATGTACAACCAGACGATGCCCCTCGCGGAGCAGAATCTCTCCGTGGTGAGGAACATGCTCGTCCCTGCTGAGCGCCTCCTGAGCGATATCGAGGACGTCGCGGGCAGCTACGACGACCTGAAGACTCTCATCCCACCCTTCGCCGGCCTGTCCACGCTCATGGACGGGTTCGCGTTGGACGAGGTGGCCCTGCTTCAGAAGAGAGCTGAACTGGTGAGCACGTCCACCCTCCTCAACCTGACGGGAGATCAGCTTGTCGCAGCCCTTGACGTCATCAAGAGGTTCAACGAGCTCATAGTCAAGATGAATGCGACCATCGACGACATGCTCGTCTCGGCTCATGAGATCACAGATCTGCAAGTCGGCAACAAAACGCCCTTCGCGGACAACCAGCTCGTACCTCTGATCGAGAGACTCCGGGAGCTGCTCGTGCGTCTGGAGTATGAGATGCAGTCGATCATCGAAGAGGAGATACCATGGGGTGAGAGCGAGCCCTTCCTGATTCTCTGGATATCGTCCGCCGACTACTACCTTGGAGACACGATCATAGGTGGGGGATACCTGTTCTACAACGGCGCCTTCGCTGTCGGAAACGACGTGAGGATCCTCTTCGATGGGGCACTGCTGATCACAGCCGTGACCTCTCTCGGCGGCAGGTTCTCGTTCGCGTATCAGATACCGCTCGACGCTTCCTGGGTCGGGACTCACACAATGTTCGCGAACTGCACGACGCCCATCGGGATTCTCACCTCGGACGTGCTGACGGTCACGATATCGTTCATACCGACCGTCATAACCCTGGACCTGAGCACGAGCGAGATGTCTATTCTCGAGAGCGTCAGCGCATCGGTAGTCCTAACGGATTTCAGAGGCAATCCGATTGAGTCGGATGCCTGCCATTTCACAGTCGACGGGGACGAGGTCGCCTTCGATACGGACAGCGAAGGCACAGCCTCGCACACCTGGCAGGCGAGTCAGCTCGGGTACGGAAGGCACGCTTTCGAGGCGTTCTACGAAGGCGAGGTACCCTATGCCCCAGACTCCTCGGGCCCGAGACAGGTTGTCATCGACATACCGACCGCGCTCGACCTGCGGCTTTTCTTGACCGAGATCCGGAGTGGGCAGTACGTGGTCGGGAACGGCACCCTGTATGCCAATGACACAGAGCGGCTCGCGAACCAGAAGATAACTCTGTTCCTCGACGACGTGATCGTGGCGAACCTGACAACGGACGGGAACGGCGAGTTCGCGTTCTCGATTGACAGCGGGTCTCTGACTCTCGGAGGGCACACACTACGCGCAGCTTTCGTCGAAAGAGATGTCGTGTGGAGTTACTGCCAGGACGTGGAGAGCTTCACAGTCAAGTGGTACAAGACTGGCGAATATCCCTTCTGGCCAGTCATCCCGGGCTGGGGAGGCGGGGGAGGAGATCTCATCCCCTATCTGTTCATAGGAAGGAACGCGTACTTCTTCTGGCTCCTTCTCTTGGCGTTCGCAGGTGTGGCGATCAGGGTGCTGCAGATGAGGAAGCACGCGGTGGTCCTTGCTGCCAGAAAGAGGTCCGAGGAGCTGGAGCCGATCGATTCGGCCCTCCGAGCTTCGGGATCGATCGCGCCCCCGCTCGACGAGCCCTTCGAAATCCCGCTGCCCACCGAGGTTCCGGCGAACCCGAACGAGCGGATCGTATGGTACTACCAGCGGCTGCTCGCATTTCTGATGAAGAGAGGATGGGCGGGCCTGAGGACCAGCATGACCCACAGAGAGGTCGAGAGGATACTCAAGTCATGGGGATACCCGCGCGGACCGGTTGAGGACGCGACCATGCTCTTCGAGAGGGCGCTGTACTCAGGGGCCGACATGACCGATGAGGACGCCGTGCAGATGAGCGCGGCCATGACGAGCCTCGCGCGACCGGCAACGAAGGGGGCGGCCGATGCGGTCTAGGATCGGCAGAGGCTATGCCTCAATCGCTGTGATGGCCGTTGCGATCGCGCTCCTTGCAGTGTCCATGACCGCGCCTGCGATCTCGACTACCGAGGACTTCTCAATATTCAATTCCGGGTGGAACGGCACGAGCGGGCTCGCGGTCATGACATACAGGACGGGTAAGTTCGTGCCGACGTTCCAGGTGGAGTCCACGGGCACCGACATCACCGTCGCTCAGAGGGCACTGACCACCGTAGCACCCGACCCTCGGACCAGCGCGCTCATCATCATAGGCCCTGCGAAGGACTTCACGGACGCCGAGGGGACACTGGTGGGTGACTTCGTCAGGGAAGGGGGCAGGCTGGTCCTGGCGGACGACTTCGGGACGGGGAACTCGCTCCTGACGAAGATGGGCGCTGGCTCGAGGTTCTCGAATCACCTGGTCATGGATCTGTCGTTCGAGAAGCAGCCGGAATTCTCAGTCGTGTTCGACATCAGACCCGACCCTCTCACTACGAACGTGAGCACGCTGCTGTTCAACTACGCGTCATCCATCACGGTGGACTCCTCGACCACCTCGGTCATTGCATACTCGAGCATCGCCAGCTGGAGGGACACGAACGGCGACAGGTTGCAGGAGCCGGGAGAGCCCAGAGGGCCATTCCCGCTCATCGCCAGAGAGAATCTCGGCCTCGGGACGATCATACTGCTGTCCGACCCCTCGGTGCTGATCAACGGGATGCGGGGCCACATGGACAACGAGGTCTTCGCAGAGAACCTCGTGGCCGATACCTGCAGGGACAGGACCGAGGTCTACTTCGACGAGAGCCACCGCACGTTCTTCGACCCGATATCCGTCACGATCGAGATCACGGGTGGCATCTCCGCGACTGCGAAGGCGCTCATAGCCGTGACGGCCTTCGTGCTCACGCTATGGATCGCCACGGATCTGGTGGACGACGCGGCCCTGTGGATCTTCCGAAGGACCAAGACCGCTGTCGTTTCACTCATGCGTATCCTCACTGGACCGTTCTCGCGCGAGAAGCCCACGCCTGAGAAGAGAGTGCTCTCGATCGAGGAGATGGTGGAGATGGTCTCGAAGGAAAGGCCGACGATGACGCTCGGGCTGCTCAGGTACATGCTCAGGGAGAGGA
>JAFGHM010000005.1 GCA_016930135.1 Thermoplasmatota archaeon
CCGTTCTCCATCCGCTCGAAATCCCAGAGCTTCAAGCGTCTCCCCTCCAGTATTCAGAACGCAAATCCATGAGATAAAGGTGTTGAGTCGGCCGCTCACTTCGGGCTGAAGACGTACAGGGTCGGCACCCTCTGCTTGAGCCCGGTCCAGTAGCCGCACGCTCTGCACTTGTATCCCGTGGTGACAGTGCCGCCGTAGACCGTGAGGTTACGTATCTTGACCGTCTTGCCTCCGCATACGGGACACGCACCTGCCCTGGTCTTCTCCCTCGTGTCCCTTCCGTGAATATCAATCGAGGCCAAGTCGTTCTGGATAGCCAGCCTTCGCACCCTCTGCTCGCTTACTGAATAGTCCGGATCGTGTCTCCGGAGCTCCTTGAGTGCCAACTCAGTCAGCTTTCTCTGAGAACTGATGACACCGTGTCTTCGGAGGGCATCCTTGATCGCCTCCACCACCTCGGTGTCAGAGGGTTTTCTGTAGGCCATCACGAGGGCATGGATATCCGCTTACGAAAAGCTTTCCCAATGAGCCTGGAGCTACGCGCCTCCTGTCGCGCCGCATCACCTCACCAGTCACCCAAAAAGGCGGGATCGGGTTCGAGGCAGACGGCGCTCGTTGATGGGCAAAAGATATAAGAGGGCAAAGGTTACACGCGCGACGAGGTGATGAGGGCATGCGAGCGAAAGTCATCATCATGGGCGCGGCTGGAAGGGACTTCCACAACTTCAACACCTACTTCCGGGACAACGCCAACTACGAGGTCGTAGCCTTCACGGCTACGCAGATACCGAACATCGAGGGTAGGAAGTATCCTGCGAGCCTCGCCGGGAAGCTCTACCCGAGGGGCATCGGCATCTTCCCCGAGAAGGACCTGCCCGGGCTCATCGAGAAGCACGGCGTGGAGCAGTGCATCCTGGCGTACTCAGACCTGAGCCACATCGAAGTCATGCACAGGGCTTCTCTGGTGAACGCATGCGGAGCGGACTTCAGACTCATGGGCGGCAACCAGACGGCACTCAAGGCAAAGGTACCCGTGATAGCCGTGTGCGCGGTCAGGACAGGCTCCGGCAAGAGCCAGACCACAAGGGCCATCGCATATGCGCTCCGGAACAAGGGACGGAGGGTGGTGGCGGTCAGGCATCCGATGCCATATGGCGACCTCGAGAAGCAGGCGGTCCAGAGATTCGCGACACATGAGGATCTTGACAAGTATGATTGCACCATCGAAGAGCGAGAGGAGTACGAGCCGCACATAGACAAGGGTATCATCGTCTATGCCGGCGTCGACTACGAGAAGATACTCAGGCAGGCGGAGAAGGAGGCAGATGTCATCCTCTGGGATGGCGGCAACAATGACACGCCGTTCTACGTGCCCGACCTTCACATCGTCGTCGCGGATCCGTTCAGGGCTGAGCACGCTCGTCTCTACTACCCGGGCGAGACGAACATACGCATGGCGGACGTCGTGATCATCAACAAGGTCGATACTGCGAACCCCAAGGATGTCGAGACAGTGAAAGAAATAGTGGAGGATCTGAATCCAAAGGCGAAGGTGATCACTGCGGCCTCGCCTCTCACCGTCTCGGACCCGAAGGCGATCAAGGGCAAGTCTGTGCTCGTCATCGAGGACGGCCCGACCGTCACTCACGGCGAGATGAAGTTCGGGGCCGGCTTCATAGCGGCCCAGAAGGCGGGCGCGAAGAAGATAGTGGACCCGAGGCCATTTGCGGTCAACTCCATCAAGGAGACCTTCGGGAAATACAGGCATTTGGAGAATGTGCTCCCGGCGATGGGCTACGGCAACCACCAGGTTAAGGATCTGCAGGACACAATCAATGCGGCGACATGCGATGTCGTCGTTTCCGGGACGCCGATAGATCTCAACAGAGTCCTCAAGGCGAACAAGCCCATCATTAGAGTGACTTACGAGCTGCAGGTGCTAGGCGAACCGAGATTAGAGGACCTGCTGGCGAGGTTCTGACCTCCAAACGGTTAATACCATCCGCGGGAATTACCGCCCCGCGGGAGTAGCTAAGCCTGGACAACGGCGCAGGACTTAAGGTTCTGGACACTCAGAATGGGATATCCTGTCTCACAGGAGTCCGGGGGTTCAAATCCCCTCTCCCGCACGACTCCCTCCTGCATGGATATGTGCTGGTTTTATACTGGGCTCAGGCATTCCGTCGTAGATGGGACGGAAGCCATCGTCAAGAGCCCACACCAAGAACCGGATCACGGTACGAGGATACAGAAAGAACGACCTAGACAGCTGCAGAGCACTGTGGCGGGAACTTGTAGAGAAACACCGTGAAATCTACGCCGACCCGACGATAGGCGGCAACGACCCAGGCGTTTTTTTCGATGACCACCTCAAGCATGTCGGTCCGGGACGGATATGGGTCGCCGTGGACGGAGACGAAGTGGTCGGATTAGTCGGCCTGCTCGTGGAAGGAGAGGACGCGGAGATCGAGCCTCTCGTGGTCACAAGAAGGAAGAGAGGCAGAGGCATAGGGAACTTGCTGGCGAAGGAGGCGATGAGATCCGCAAGCGGGATCAAGGGGGTCAGGTTTCTGACCGTACGACCGGTCGCGCGCAACAAGGAAGCGCTCGCATTCTTCCGGAAACAAGGGTTTGTCAACATAGGGAGGATGGAGCTCTTCGCTGATCTCGAGGGCAAGAAATGGAAGAGGGGGCTGAGGATTCACAGCCTTGAATATAATTATTAAGGAGAGGTTCGAGGCAGCGGCCCAATGACCATTTATGTACATGCTCAGGCATGAGCATAGGGTCGGTTTCCGGTGGAGCGCATGCGCATGAAGCAGCACTCCTTACGCCGAGAGGAGGGAAAGGCATTTATCATACACTGACCTAACTTTCGCTATCTAGCCCGGGAGGGAGAGAAATCAACCCTACTAGAAAGCTAGTGATAGTGGCCATCACGGCAGCGTTAGCACTGATCGTGGTGGTCGTGGGTCTAGCATCGCTGGAGCCGAAGTCGAAACCGCAGTTTGTGAACGAGCTGCCGGTGGCGGACTTCGACTTCGTTGTTACCAACCTGGAGGTTGCGTTCAACGCGTCTGCATCGAGCGACCCTGACGGGACTATCGCGAACTACTCCTGGAGCTTCGGAGACAACAATGTCGGCCACGGCGAACTTGTAGATTACGTCTACGAGCAGGCAGATACGTACGAAGTGGAGCTTACGGTCACGGATGACGATGGAGACACGAACTCGACGACCAAGGCGGTCACCACATCGAAGGCAGTGCCGCCTGAGCCTCCTGTCGCGAGCGAACTCGAGGCAATCATCGAAGTCGTTTCCAAGAAGAACTTGACCGTGGTGGTAAGCGGAGAGAACTCCAAGTCGCCCGAGGGTGCCGAGATAGTCTCCTACGAATGGAACTTCGGGGATGGGATGTCAGGAATCGGCGTTGAGGCCACGCACACGTACACCGCGAACGGCACGTACACGATCACCTTGACTGTATTCGACAGTCAGGGCGACTCAGACAGCGCCTCAATCGAAGTGAAGGTCAAGAGGGACAGCCCATCACCACCGCCACCTGATGAGAAGGAAGGTCCGCCAGGACTCTACATCGCGATAGAGAATCACGAGGATATGGCGGGGAAGAACAAGGGCATGCAGAACTCGCTTGACCACATCAGGTGGAGCCTGGAGAGCTGGATAGAGAAGCACGGGAACACATGAGCGGTATCGAAACCGTCTGAAACCTGAGGGAACGAAGGGGCCCAAGGGCCCCTTCGCCCATCGTTTTTGTTTTACAAGTCAGAAGGCGTGACTTCTCACGAGCACAGAGCAGATCGCCATGTTCAATACCAGTCGTTCCGAGAACTGAATCCGAAACCGCCAGTTCATCTCTTGATGGTGTGAATGTAGTGGCACTCGGGACACTCCATCGTCTTTCCATCTACTTCGACAAGACGTACGTGCTTCTGGTGCTTCGCACACTCCGGGCAGTTCAAGTCTTCCTTCTTCCTGAACAAATCCCTGATTCCCATGATTCTTACCCGGACGGAGTATCAGGCCTTTCCATATAAAACCTTTCAACCGTCCAGAGAGACCGATGCTATGCTCCATGGACGCGGTCAACTATCAGCCTGAGATCTCTCTCGTAGCTGCCGTTCTCCACGAGCGTGCCCGTGACGACAATGTCCGCTCCTGCGGAGGCAACCTCTGCCGCCTGCTCAGGAGTGACTATCCCTCCCCCGACGACTATCGGGATGCTCACACTTCGCCTGACCGCACTTATCATCTCGGAGGGCACGGGCTCAGGGGCTCCGGAGCCTGCCTCGAGGTAGAGCAGGTCCATTCCGAAGAACTCCGTGGTGAGGGCGTACCCGACGATCGTCTGCAGGTCGCCTCTTTTGACGAGGTCGGCCTCGCCAACCTCACCAACCTTCATTCCAGGCTCAACGATGACGTATCCCATAGATATGGTCTCGATGCCCATCTTCTTGATCACGGGAGCGCCCTTGACGTGCTCACCCGTCAGATTGCGGACGTTCCTCGAGTTGAGCACGCTCATGAAGTATATCGCGTCGCACTTCGAGGCGATCGCATGGGCCCCTGAAGGGAAGTAGATGACCGGCAGCCTGCACCTCTGCTTGATGTCCTCGACACTCGCGTCGAGATTCTCCTGTGTCACGCCGGTGGACCCGCCGACCATGATCGCATCCGTGCCCGCGGCCTGAGCTTTGGCGGCGATATCGCCCGAGGTGGCAGGATCCTGCTTCGCCGGGTCGATCAGGGTCATATGTATCTTGTGCTTCTTGAGCGTCTCGAAAACGTACTCTCGGACTTTCAAAAAACCCCTCCGAACAGGAAAGCCAGCAAAGCGACCAACATCGCCAGCTTCGCCATTTTCTGCCCCTTCTCCGGATTTCTGAAGTGAATCAGCGCGCAGTATATAAAGATTGCATCAGCGAGCACGACTACTGGCACATATGGCCAGGAGAGGAGTTCGAGTGCGTAGGGGACAGGACTGAGACACACCGCGAGACCGAACGAGGCCGAGGCGAGGACACCGGCTCTCTTCGCGCCGATGCGCATGGGAAGCGTGTGCCTCGCGCCTCTGTCGCCCTCGATGTCCTGAACATCTTTGACGATCTCGCGGCCAAGAGTCGCCAAGAAGGCAAGTGCTGCCAGGATCCATGCGAGGTCAAGTCTCTCAACCGCAGCGCCTCCGAAAAGGAAGAGAGCCCCGGTCAACCAGCTTATCGCCAGGTTGCCGGCGAACCCCTCTGCCTTGAGCAGCTTCTCGTATCCGATCATCACCAGTATCGAAGCTGCGACTATTGCGACTGCCCACTCATTCACAAGAAAGCTGAGGACTTGGGCACATGTGAAGAGGGCGACGGAGAGACCGAGCGCCTGTGACGGCCTCACCGATCCCGACGGAATTGGCCTTCGCGGATGAGCTACCTTGTCGGTCTCTCTGTCGTAGTAGTCATTCAGCGAGTTCCCAGCGGCTGTGAACAGGACCACCACCGCCATCGACAGGGGCACCGCCACGGAGTGTTCCTCAAGTCCGTCGACTCCCACGCACACGATGGCCGCCAGAAGGGCTCCCAGCGCGGCCATGGCGCAGTTGCCCAACCGGAACAGACCGAGCACTCCGCTGACGGGGCCCGAGCCGCTCTGCGATTGCATCGCAGTTGGCACATTCTGTGCGCATATAAGCGTTTTCACCAGAGCGGAATCGCCGCCCAAAGGGTTATGTAGCGGGGCCTGTTTGGTCATTCTGGCATGGCACCTCCGATACCGCCCGAGGCCTCGAAAGAGATAGAGCGGGTGAAGAGCCTCGTGGCGAGGCGTTTTCCTGTCTACGACGTCAGGGTCACCTACGACGTTGTCGAGTTCTTCGTCAAGGTGGACATGACCACCCTCGAATACAACTTCGAGCAGATGCGGGAGGAGATGAAAGAGAATGGCTACATCCCGATGATCATGTACGACAAAGGAGAGCACATCGTCACCGTGGCCAGGAAGCCTCCCGCCAAGTACCGCAGCTCCTACGTCAACCTCGCACTCCTGATAATCACATTCTTCACCATGCTGATTGCGGGTGCGACAGCATGGGCCGGATACAAAGGGTCTGATGGGTCGTTGCTGTCCTCGGAGGCAATCGTCAACGGCGTACTGACCTTCACGCTGCCACTGCTCGCGATCATAGCAGTCCACGAATTCGGCCACTACCTGGCAGCTAGGCGGAGGGGAATAGCTGCGTCCCTCCCGTTCTTCATACCGTCAATACCGCCTTTCGGGACCTTCGGGGCGGTCATATCGATAAGAGACCCTCTGCCGGACAAGAAGACGCTTCTGGAGGTCGGAATCGCAGGCCCGCTTGCGGGCCTAATAGTAGCCATTCCGCTAGGTGTCATCGGTCTCATCCTCACGAACAGCGAAGCAGTGCTCGCGCCGGTCAACATCGGCTCCGGAGGACTCCTTGCAGTGCAATTCCCCATACTGTACCAGGCCTTCACGTACCTGGTGCCCATCGAGGGCGACTACCTGATGCACCCAACAGCGTTCGCTGCCTGGGTCGGCTTTCTGGTCACTGCGCTGAACCTCTTGCCCATGGGCCAGCTTGACGGGGGGCACATCGCAAGGGCCCTCTTGGGGTCCAAGTCGAAGTATCTCGGCTATGCGACCATCGTGATCCTCGCCGGCATAAGCATGACTCTCTTTTTCGGGTGGATCATCCTCGTTGTCTTGGTCTTGTTCCTGGGCGTGAGACACCCACCGCCTCTGAACGATCTCACACCGCTCGACGTGAAGCGGAAGGGGCTCGGGGTGTTCGCCTTTGTGATACTCGTCCTTGCATTCGCTCCCGTCCCGATGCAATCCATCACCGCAGACTACTCCTTCGAGCTGGTGCCTCAAGGCGACACGAACCTGACCATTGAGCAGGGCGGGACTCTGGCGTTGTCGCTGATGGTCAACAACACAGGCAATTCGATGAACCAGATAGTCGTGTACGAGCTGGACTCACCGGACGGCTGGAGACTGAAGTTCAGGCTGGCTGGGGCTCTGGAACAGGAGTTCGGTGATGCCCTGACGGTGCTGTTGAACTCGGGAGAGACCGCTCTCGTCGACGTCAGGATGATGGCGTCTCCCGGAGCCGAGCTGGGACTGCGCTACAACGTGAGTGTCGGAGGTGTCTCCGAGAATTCAACTGAGAAGAGAGAGGTCGTCTACGAAACTGCTGTCAGCTCTTCTGTTTTCACATACGAGATAGTCACGGCCTTCGAGCCCGCGACTCAGGACGATTGGAGCAGGTGCACTGTCCTAGTCGTCAACAACGGAACCGAGCCCGCGTTCATCACGATCGCTCCAAGCGAGGTTCGCCCGCATTCAGTTGACGTCTTCGTTGTGGGTGATGGATCCAACTCCACAGAAGCTGTCGAGCTCATGGTTCCTCCCGAGGACAGCGCCTACTTCTCGGTAGATGTCTACGTCAACGCCATCGCCGCACCAGGCGGGAGAGTGATCTCAATCGAGATCTATAGCGGCGACACCCTGCACAAGCTTCTGGAGCTGCCTCTCACTGTCGTCTAGAGCTTCTCCAGGATGCTGAAGTGCCTCGTCAGGGAACGATGCACCCAGAGCTTGTGCGAATCCACCACTCTGAACAGTCCGCCCGACTCGACGGGCCGGAGCGCGGGGAGCACGACCACCAACCTCTCGCCCGCATCCAGGACCTCACCGAACGCGCGGAACGCCCTCTCGTAGAGAACGGCGAGGCCCTCTCCCCCGGTGCTCGTGGACCGCCCATAAGGGAGGTCGGTCGCAATGCCCTCGACCTTGCCGATAACCGAAAGTATCTCGCCCACATCGCACTCGTGGAGCTCAGCGCTAACACCGGAATGAGCGAGGTTCATGCTCGCGCCCTCGATCATCCTTCCCGATAAGTCGCTGCCTATTGTCTGGCATCCCGCCAGAGCCGACTCGATAAGTATGGCTCCCGTGCCTGAGAACGGGTCCAGCAGTCTCCCTCCCAGCCGGACTTCCGTCAGGTTCACCGCGGCCCTCGCGAACTTCGGATGTATCGATGCCGGGTACACGAAGGGCATGTATCTGTTCTTCCTCTTCTCGAAGGAGGCCCGGTCTATCGACGCGAGCAGCCTTCCGATGTGCACCTTCTCAGAGAACACAAGCCTGACCTCGCTTGCAGGTCTGCGAAGGTCAACACCCCTGGACCTGCCCACCACTCCTCCGACCACCTTCGCTGCGTGGGCTAGGTCGACGGCCCTGTCGCCGACCTTGGTCGCCCTCACTCCGATCGGGCCTGGCACATCGATGTCTTCCGCACGCGTGTTCAGCTCGGAAGGAGCGCACGACGCCATCCACTCGCTGATATGATGACAAAGCGCGAGCCGAGACGCGAGCGCTCTCGGATCCGCCTCTGTCAACACGATGAGCACGCCCTCGTCCTCCCCCAGGACCTGGGGCTTGTCGCCAAGCGCGCACATTGCGGACACAGCCTCTGCTCGGGCAAGCGATTCGCACTCCATCGAGAGCTCCAGCAAGAGACGCATGCCACTCGGACAGGCCAGACGGCGAATTAAACCTTCGCTCAGTCCTGTTCTGTCGCAATCCGGGTGGTGAAGACAGACTGGTTGAAATCGACCCTCGATGCAACAGAACCGCTCAGTCTGATATCCCGGCCTCTGAGACCATGAAGACGGCCTCTGCCTCAGGCAGGTTCGGGGAGTCAATCAACCTGGCGATCCTCTTCCCTCCCTTGCTCTTCCGGAGGTAGATCCTGAATGTCGCAGTGTGGCCGACTATGTGCCCTCCTATCGGCCTGGTGGGGTCACCGAAGAACGCGTCTGGCTTCGCGGCGACCTGGTTCGTGACGGCTATGACCGCGTTGTGCAGGTCGCCGAACCTCAGAAGGTCGTGCATGTGCTTGTTCAGCATCTGCTGCCTCTCCGCGAGGGCGCCCCTGCCTATGTACTCGGCCCTGAAGTGGGCAGTCAGCGAATCGACGACCAAAAGGCGCACCGGGATCTCCCTGGCCATCTCCAGGGCCTTGTCGACCAGGAGCGTCTGGTGGTGGCTATTGAACGCGCGCGCGACATGTATCTTCTTGAGCACCTCCTCGGGGTCGAGGTCCTTCGCCTCCGCCATCTGGGTTATCCTCTCCGGCCTGAAGGTCTGCTCCGTGTCTATCATGATGGTCTCGCCCTCCAGGCCGCCATCCTCCTTGGGCATCGTACAGTTGACCGCGAGCTGGTGACAGAGCTGCGTGTTGTGCAGTACCGTCGGCAGGTTGCCCCCTACATAAGAGTGCGTCTTCGGCACGACTAGGTCGTACACGAAGTCGTTGTAGACGAACGGTCTGACAGACCTGACCTCGTCCCAGGCCAGTGAGTCCTTCCGCTCAGAATACCTCGGGTCTTCGTAGCAGTCCTTGCTCATCGGCACAGCGACGTGGTCTCCTGGCTTGAGAGACCAGGCAGGTGTCCAAGCGATATCTGAGTCACGCATGGTGAACAGCTTGTGCGGGCCCGTGAGCTCCAGAACCCGACCTCCTCCGGTGACTAACTCGTACAGCTGTGACACGCGTTCCTTGTAGATCGCAGCGGTGGGCGTCCTGGTGAGCACGCCCTCGTTCAGGCTTGGGACTGAGACGCCCTCGAGCGCCACTATTTGCCCGGCATCAAAGGGGACCGCTCGTCCCTCACCGAACCTACCGTACAGCTTCTCGATCGTCTCGGTGCGTGAAGTCCCGTCCCTGAAATAGACCAGGTCGGTCCTTGCGGACACGCACTTGCCGGAGCCGAACTCGCCGAAGAACTCGCTGATCGCACGGGTCTCGAAGCCTCCCCCCATGAGCTCGTCCAGGGACTTGGACCCTGACGTGAGTTTCGCGACGCTCTTCCTCCTCTCGAGGATGACGTCACCGGTCTCGAAGCCCCCAACATCCGCAGCCTTCTTCGCCGCCGCTATGATTTTCGCGGCTGTCGCCTCGCCTATCTCTGCGACCTCCGCAAGGTTCCTGGGCGAGTCGACAGCGATCATCATCAGGTCGTTGTATCCCGCCTCTCTGAGCTTCTCGGCTATGGCGGGACCGACACCTGGGAGCTTCTCGATATCCTCCTCGGACATATGCTCGCACCTGCCCGTCTCCAAACCCCTGGGACAGCATATAAGGGTATTGATTGGAGGTATCCGAAAGTGGTGGGGCCTGCACCTGGCCAGCGGTTGCGGCCGAAAGAGCGCGCCCACCAAAAGGTATTAAGCAGACCTCGCTTTTCGAGGACCAGATGGCCAAGAAGAGAAAGAAGACGAAGGCCGAGAAGGAAGAGTACGAGTTCCGGCCGCCGGACTTCGACGAGAAGGAGTTCCTCAAGAAGGAGATGAAGGACACCAAGACTCTCATCTGGACGGTGCTCTACGCGGTCCTGTTCGGCATCATCGCGGGCTTGTTGATGCTTGCGAGCGAGGACCTGCTCGGAGTCGCGTTCATGGTGGGGATAGCCGGCATCGTGAGCCTGAAGTACTTCTATCCGCTGATCAAGGTCGACATCACGTCCTTCCAGAAGAAGAACTGGTTGGGGAACATAGCGACCTTCTTCTTCACATTCCTGGCGATCTGGGTGTTGTTGCTCAATGTGCCGATATCGGACCACGCCAAGCCGGCCGTCGAGAACGTGATAATCTGGGTCTCTGACGGCACAACGGCCAGAGGCATGGAGTACAAGCACATTCCGACGCAGGGTATCTACGGCTGGGTGCCCTTGAACTCCTCTGACACCCTGGAGACGATGATAAGCGTCTCTGCTGGCGCGACGATCAACATCACCGCCAAGGTGACCGACAATGGGAACCTGCAGTCGGTGGTCATCCAAGTCACCACTTCTGGAGACCCGTTGACGTCTTCCATGCTTGGAGAGGAGGAGTACAGGTTCGGTTTCCAAGTCAACAGTGGCGAGCTGAGCGCGTCCTCCGGGCTCACGTTCACGATCACCGCGACCGACAAATCGGGGAACGACTTAACCTGGCGTCCTGAACGCGCCGCCCCGGTCGCACCCTGAGCCTCTGAAGTCCAGCTCATCTCTCCCAGGGCATGCGCGAGTCGAAATGGTGCGTAAGCGCCTCCAAGTGTTGCTTCTTGAGCAGATCGGAGCCGCTCACGACCTCGAACTTTCCCTGTTCCTTAACGTCCTTACCCAGAGGTATCTCCCTGAGCATCTCCCTCACCAGGTCGTCGCCCCTGAGCCACCGACGCTCCCTCATCACATACCATCGGCCGTCCTCGACGTATGGGGCTGAAACGCCTCCCGCCCTCCACTTCGCGAGGAACTCGTCCACGTTCTCCGACCTGACAGGCGGGCCTCTGTGCTTCCTCGTCTTCGGCAGAGCCATGGACGCGAGCTCGACCGTCAGGTGCGTGAGCGAATCGACATGTATCGATGTCTTCTCGGTCTCGAACTCCTCCCGCTCGAGGAGCGCCGTGACCGCGGATAGCGACTTCCTCAGCTGAGGGTACACGACATCGTCTATGAGGTCCAGATTGGGGAAGACGATCGAGATCATGTTGTCGAGGCGTTTCCCAGCGACCTTTCTTATCTCCTCTGAGGACATCGCGCGCCTCTCGTCGGGGAAGAAGAACTTGGTGCTCGGGCGACGGAGGTACTCCCTCGAGGCCAGCACGAACCTGACGAGCGTGTCTGACGAGACGGCGGAGGCAACGTTCCTCGTTGGGTCGACCGGGTCGACGAAGGTCAACGGCTCGGGGAACTCCTTGCCCGGATGACCTGGAAGCTCCAGGGCCTCGCCGACCTTCCAATCTCTGGCCGCTTCCAGCACTTTCTTGAACGAGCCGAAGCGCATGACCAGGAGCTCGCAAAGGTATCCTGAGAAGCCCTGAACCTTCGCCTCCGCACCGTAGCACTCGGTGCCCTTCATGAAGCGCTTGAGCAGCCTGACCTGGTCAGCCAGGCCCTTCTCTAGGTTCTTCCTGACGAACTCCGTATGGAATGGCGTTCTGTCGACCGCGCTCAACTTCTTGCGCGTGTCCCTGATCCGGAACGCGGGCACGAGGTCCACCTGGAATCCCCTGAAATCGCCCCTGACGTAGGGATGCTGGGCGTAGTGCTCCCGCCCACCTATGATCTTCCTGCCTATCTCCAGGCCTGCGTTCCTGAGTTCCTCCACGGCTGTGCTCTCTGGGAACAGCATGAAGAGGTCGATGTCCGGGCCCTTGAGATGAGTGCCCTTTGCGACGGACCCCACGAGCATCGGCTCGACATGCGCCTTGATCTTCCTGCTCGTGGAGACGACCTTCTTGGACAGCTCCTCGGCGACTGCGAGGACCTTCCGGTCCTCCGCTGCCGTCGGCTTGATCCTTGCTAGAACCTCGGCCTCGATGGACATGCTCACTGCCACATGCACGGATGTTACGGAGACCTAATAAAGAAGATTGTGGGGCAGGGACGAGCGTTCGCGAGAAAATAGTGTCTGAGAGGTCGGCGTGGTGGGGATTGTTAAAATCTTGTCTTTCTTAGGAGGAAAGTTGAGCCGCCGACCTAAGACACCGAGAATACCTTACCTGCATGTTCTATTTAGGCGTTTCCAGCATACCCCGCGAAGTCGGACCCAGGAGTCCGATATCTACATCCCGTGGCGCATGATTTCGGAGTAGAAGTTCGAATAGCGTATGCTGTCCTCGATGTCCTTCAGTGCGACCTCGTCCGTCAAAGAGACGCTCACGAGTTCGGTGCTAGTGCCTGCCATGAAGAGCATCACGAGCACCTTGTCACCCGAGCTCATTTCGGCGATGTAGAAATCCGACATAGGGGAAGAGTATATCCTAGACCGCTTCACCCCGAGCCTGCTCTCTGCATCCTCGAGAAGAGGCGTGAGCCCGCCTGGAGCGTGCTGCGTTCTGACAAGTGCGAGAGTCATGTCATGGGCACTCATGTGGGCCTTTATGCGCAGGAACTCCGACTCGGCGAGCGTATCTGCCATGTGACCCCTCCAGAAACCCGGGCTTAGATAACGGTTGCGCAATAGCTGTGCTTTCACTCGAACCGACGGTTCCACTGCGCGCAGCCATGAACGTTTATTACGCCGCAGGATGATTGCGTCACAGAAGTGGGATGGGACGCATGTGCACCGAGAAGGACTGTGACATATTCAGAGGGAAACTCTTGGCCTGCGACGGTTGCGAACGCATGAGAGAGAAGGTGGCCAATGGGCCCCGCGAAGCCGCGCCTGGCGCAGTCAGATGCCCGAAGCCGGCCGAGATGCCCTGATCACTTCCCGGGTTTCTTTATCCTGTCGGTGACCGCGACAGAGTCCTTTCTCAGATCCAACATCATGAAGTCCCGGGCGGCAACGGTCTTCACGCCCGACCTCTCCTCAATCCACTTGGCCTGCGTCTCCGGGTTCTCCTGTATCAAGCGCATGCCGAAGTGGGTTATCACAGCGAGCTCGGGCTTCACCTTCTCTATCAGATACCCCGCGTCCTCCGTGCTGAGGTGGTGCGGTATCCTCTGCCCGAGCGGGCGGGTGACACATGCGATCATGACTCTGCAGTTCCTGTGCGCCTTGATGACCTGTTCTACGAGCTGCGTGTCGGAGACGTAGGACACGAGGCCGGCAGTCGTCAGTATCCTGAATCCTACCGAGCTTGTGTCGGAGTGCGCAGACGGCGTCGCCGATATCTCGTAGGGCTTGATGCTGACCTTGTTGAAAGGATGCATGACCTTGACCACCTTGGGCTTCGCGAGGTGGTAGTCCGATATCGCGGGGCCGAAGTCGCCGTTGCCCTCGATGACGCTTTGGCTGCCAAGGAGTATGCCCTGTCTTCTGGTGCCACCCTCCGTCATGGCCTCTATTAATATCTCTGCATCAAGATAATGGTCGGGGTGGCAGTGGGAGATCAGTATCGCGTCCGTCGTGACCGGGTCGATGCCCACCGAACGCATCCTGACGAGCGCTCCAGGTCCGGGGTCCACATGAAGGTTCCTTCCGTCCTCGAAGTATATCCCGCCCGTCGCCCGGGCTTGGTATATGGTCGCGAATCTGCCCCCACCAGTTCCGAGAAAAGTTATCCTAGCCATGCCTGCCAAACCTTAATGACAGGTGCCCTTAATACCCTTCCGGAGCCAGGAGGGGGCGGACTTGAGCATTCTCATCAAGAACGGCCTCGTAGTCACCCAGAACTGGAAGCGTGAGGTTCTCAAGGGCGATGTGCTCGTCGACGGAGGCAAGATCGCCGCCGTCGGGCACGTCAAGAGCAGGCCCGATGAGGTCGTGGACGCTTCGGGGTGCATCGTCATCCCCGGCCTCATCAACTGCCACACCCATGTCGCTATGACGCTCATGAGGAGCGTCGCGGATGATGTCGGGCTCGAGGGCTTCCTGGAGAAGACCTTCGCCATAGACTCGAAGAGGATACCGGAGGACATAGAGGTCGGAGCGGCCCTCGGATGCCTCGAGATGGCGAGGTCGGGCACCACGACTTTCTTGGACCTCTACTACTCCGAGGACGCGATAGCGAAGAGCGCGGAGGAGGGCGGCCTGAGGGCGTACCTTGGCTGGGCGGTGCTGGACGAGGAGCTGACGACCCAGAAGGGCAAGCCGATCAAGAATTGCGAGGCGTTCGTCAAAGCGTACAAGGGCAAGCCGCTGGTCAAGCCCGTGGTCGCTCCGCAGGGCGTGTACGTGTGCGGCAGAGAGACCCTCGCCCAGGCAAAAGAGCTCGCCGCGAGGGAGGGCACATTCTGCCACTATCACCTGTCCGAGACAAGGTACGAGGTCTACGAGCACCAGAGGAAGACCGGGAAGAGACCGGTCGAATACCTCGCAGACATCGGGTTCCTGTCGAAGGGCGACGTGGCCGCGCACGGCGTCTGGCTCACGATGAGCGAGGTCAGGCAGCTCGCGAACGCAGGAGTGGCCGTGGCCCACTGCCCCACATCCAACATGAAGCTCGCGAGCGGAGGCGTCGCGCCCTTGCCGGAGATGTTCGCCGAGGGCGTGACGGTCGGCTTGGGCACAGACGGTTGCTCAAGCAACAACGGCCTCGACATGTTCCTCGAGATGAAGTTCTGTTCCCTTCTGCACAAGTCGCACAGGTGGGACGCCTCGGTCCTCAACGCGCAGAAGTGCCTTGACCTGGCCACGATCGACGGGGCCAAATGCCTCGGCGCTGAGAAGCAGCTGGGGTCGATAGAGGTCGGTAAGAAGGCGGACCTGGTCGTCATCGACTGCAACACCCCTGCGATGACGCCGACCACGCCTGAGAATGCTGTCGCAAACCTGATCTACGCGGGACCGAGCCACTCAGTCAGAGACACGATGGTCGAAGGCAGATTCGTCATAAGCAACTGGAAGGCGACCACCGTCGACGAGAAGAAGCTCCTCAGAAAGGCCCAGGATGCCGCGGCCGCATTGATGTCGAAGGCGCGATGAAGCCAGGAGCACTCTGGCCAAGCCGGGCTCTCGGCCCAACGAGCGCCTTCTCAGACGGTTGAAAACACATCACAGAAACAGGGATAAGGGGTTTGAGGGTTTTCCTCTTCCGAGCAGGAACCTACTCCTTCTTCTCGGTCTTCTGCGACAGCTTGGCGATCTCCTCGGCCTCTATCCTGTCGGCCTCCATCGCCTTCTCGAGCTGCTTCAACTCCGCGTGCAGTTCCTCCGGGGTGGGGATCGGCCCCAGGATCTCGTCCGCCTTCCCGACTGCGCGCTCGATGTCCTCCGGCTTCGTTACATCCCTCTGGGGAGTCAGCCTACCCACGCCGAGGTACTCGCTCGCGCCCTCGATCAGCTTCGTGAGCTCGAACGGGAAGATGATCTTCGTGGCCTGGCCGTCGCCGATGGACTTCATCGTGTCGAGCGACAGGACCGTCAGGGCCTTCGAGTCCAGCGGGCTCGCGCCGACACTGAGTATGCGAAGCTTCTGCGCATCGCCCTGAGACCGCAGGATGATGGCGAGCCTCTCGCCCTCGGCCTCCAGTATCTTGGCCTGTCTCAGCCCCTCGGCCGCGAGGATCCTGGCCCTCTTCTCTCCCTCGGCGTTCAGGATGGCTGCCCTCTTGGACCCGTCGGCCTTGAGGATCGCGGCTCTCCTCAGCCTCTCGGCCGAGGTCTGCTCCTCCATCGAGTCCTTGACCTTGCCCGCCGGGTCGACCTCCCTGATCTCGACGCCCTCGACCTTGACGCCCCACTTGTCTGTGGCCTCGTCGAGCACATCCCTCAGGTGGAGGTTGATCTTCTGCCTGTTTGACAGGATCTCGTCGAGCTCCATGTCGCCGATGATGGACCTCAGGGTTGTCTGCGCGAGGTAGATGGTCGCGGTCCTGTAGTTCGTGACCTGGAAGAAGGCCTTCTTCGGGTCGATAACCTTGATGTATATGATCGCGTCCACGTTCGTGGGCGAGTTGTCCTTGGTGATGACCTCCTGCCTGGGAACATCGAGCACCTGAGTCCTGAGGTCTATCTTCACGACCTCGTTTATCATCGGGGCGACGAGGTTGAACCCCTGATCGAGAATCCTCACATACCTCCCGAGCCGCATGTATATGGCCTGCTCGTAGGGCCTCACGATCTTGATCCCGCTGGACATCACGGCAAGGATGACGATTATGCCCAGGACTACCAGCGCTACTATCGCACTTGCACTTACCATATCTCTCCCTCCTCCTTCACATACGACGCCGAAGGCCTAAGGCCCAGTGGGCCTCACTGTACCTCCTCGACGGTTACATGCACGCCCTCGCTGGCGACCACTTTCACAGGCGTTCCGGCCGGCAACGCCTTGTCGGCGGTGGCGCTCCAGGTGTCGTGATCTATCCTGACCTTGCCCTTGAGGCTGTTCGGGACCACCTCGATCTCGACGACGCCAATCTGACCGACCAGGGAGGACGCCACGGTGGTCTCAGGCGGCGCCGGGGGCGCCAGCTTCTGGTACATCTTCATCGAGACGTAGGTCATCGGTATGACGATGAGGCCCGCGACCACGGGCGACCACCAGCTGAGGAGCACTTCAGGGGCGATGATCCCTATGGTCCCCAGGACCATGAGGACCGTCGCCGGAACTAGTATGAACGCGCCCGGGGACGAGGCCTCAGCTAGCAGCATCAGAAAGCCGATTATCAGGAACGCGAGTCCTAGCTCGAAACCCCCCAGAGCCATGGATGACGCTACCGCCATGTCCATATATATGGTTTATGACGGAGTGCCCTGCATGGCCAGGCCCTGAAGGGGAATCGAAACAAGAGAACGAGAACGACGCATCCAAGAGGTATCGCGGGCCTATCGGATCCTCATCCTCGCTATGTGGTAGCACCAGAGGCCATGCTTCCGGAGGGCCTCGTTCGTGCTGTTCAATGTGATCCTCTCCGGCTCCGTCCTGTGCGTGAGCACGTCCTCGATGGGATATCCGAGGAAGTCCGACAGCTTGAGCAGCTTCTCGAACGGGAAGGGCTGCTCTCCCACCAGGATCTGCCTGACACTCCATCCGGGATGGATCCTCGACCGATAGCCGAGTTCACGCGCCAGCCGGTTTATGCTGCCGGCCTTCTCCATGCCGTTCTTGATGAACTCCACCCGGAATGTCGATTCCAACCAGACCCTCTTGTCCGTGTTGTGGCCCCTGAAGGGCCTTCCATAGTACCAGTGGTCAGAGCCCATGTATGAGAGGCAACATTGCAAAACGTGGATATATATCTCTTGCTATGCGACGCGAGGGCAGCGATGGTATGTACCATCGCTGTAAGAGGCTTCCATCGAATGGCATTCGAAGCGTCACCGGGAAGCGGATAACTGTTATCGATTTTGACAACATTACACGACTTGGAGGTTGCAGATGTCAACCGAGCGCGACAGAATCTCTTTGAGGACGGCTGCGAAGGATGAGATCATAGATGTGACGGCGAAGGTGCAGGAGGTAGTCACCAGGTCCAAGGTCAAGGAGGGCCTTGCGTGCGTGTTCGTGGTGGGCTCGACCGCGGCCGTGACGACCGTGGAGCACGAACCCGGCCTCGTCGCGGACATGCAGGAGGCTATGGACAGGCTCTACCCCAAGGAGGCTGACTACAAGCATCACAGGCGATGGGGGGACGGCAACGGGCACTCGCACATCAGGGCGTCCTTCGTGGGGCCCTCCCTGACCGTGCCGGTCGCGGACGGGAGGCTGCTGCTGGGCACCTGGCAGCAGATCGTATTCATGGAGTTCGACAACAAGCCGAGAACGAGGGAGTTGGCGGTCCAGGTGGTCGGAGAGGGCTGACTAGCTAGGGCGCAAGGATATTATAGTCTGCGCCATTGGCCTGTCAAGATGGCGATAGAAGGGGAGTTCCTCGGCGGAGGGCACGAGGTCGGCAGGCTGGGCATACTTCTCAAGTGCCGCGACCAGCGGATGCTCTTCGACTACGGCATGACGGCCACTGACCCGCCCCAGTACCCCGCGCCCGCGCCGCCGATCGACTTCATGTTCCTGACCCACTCGCACCTGGACCACTGCGGGATGATACCCTGGCTGACCGCCAGGTATGACATAGACATAACGAGCACCGGCGTCTCGCGCGAAGTGGGCGTGCTGCTCATGGAGGACAGCGTCAAGATAGGAGCGGCCGAGGGATACCCTGAGCCCTACACCTCGGAGGACATAAAGATCGCGAAGAGGAGGTTCTCTGACATCATGTTCGGGGACACCGTCGATGCTGGGGACACGCAGGTGGTGGCCCACCCCGGAGGGCACATACCAGGCGCCACGATGTACGAGCTCGTGGACAGGAAGACCACGCTCGTGACGGGGGACATACACACTCTGGAGACACGCCTCGTCCAAGGGGCAAAGCCGGTCAAGTGCGACAACCTGATCATGGAGTCGACCTACTCTGGCAGGAACCACCCCTCGAGGCTGAAGACCGAGTACTCCCTCCTCAAGAAGATAGAGGAGGTCACGAACAGGGGGGGCACCTGTATCATACCGTCCTTCGCCGTCGGCAGGACCCAGGAGCTCATGCTCCTGCTCAAGGACAGCAGGTACGAGTTCTGGCTCGACGGGATGGGGAGGAAGGTCAACAAGATATACCTCAGGTACCCGGAGTACGTCAAGTCCGCCAAGCGGCTCAGGCAGGCCTTCAGGAAGACGCGGGAGGTCAGAAGCGTGCACGCGCGTTCGCGGGCGCTCAAAGGGGACATAATACTCACGACCAGCGGGATGCTCGATGGGGGCCCTGTCGTGAGCTACATAGAGGCCATCAGGGACGACCCGAAGAGCGCGATCCTTCTCACGGGATACCAGGTCGAGGGCTGCAACGGCCGGAAGCTGCTCGAGACGGGGACCATGGACTTCAGGGGCGTCACGGAGCGAGTGCAGTGCGAGGTGTTGAAGTTCGACTTCTCGGCGCACGCGGGACACGACGAGCTGCTCGCATTCGCGAAGGGGTGCGACCCCGAGAAGATAGTCCTCATGCACGGAGACCAGAGGGAGATTCTGGCGGGCGATCTCAGGGCGGATGGGTTCGAGGTGCTCCTGCCCAGGAACGGCGAGAAGTTCAACCTATAAGGGCACTTCAGGCTTCTCCAAAACTTTGTTATGCCAGGAAGCACTCCCAGAGGGTGCATGAGGGCGAGGATACAGGAATACCTCAAAGAGGACCTGGGCTCAGGGGACATCACCTCAGACCTGGTCATCCCACCGGACGAGCTGGCCCGCGGCAAGGTCTTGTGCAAGGAGGACTGCGTGGTCGCCGGACTCGAGGAGGCTTCCGCCGTGTTCGAGGAGCTGGGCGCCAAGACCGTCAAGATGGCGGAGGACGGCTCAGAGGCGAGGAGGGGGGATGTGGTCCTCGAAGTCGTCGGCACCGCGAAGGCGATACTTGCAGGTGAGAGGCTCGCTCTCAACTTCATCATGCGAATGAGCGGGATCGCGACGCTCGTGAACCGCCTCGCGAAGAAGGCGAGGGAGGTCAACCCGGAGGTCAGGGTCGCGGCTACCAGGAAGACCACACCGGGCTTCCGGGAGTTCGAGAAGAAGGCCGTGATGCTGGGGGGAGGGGACCCTCACAGGTCTGGGCTGTACGATGCGGTGCTCATCAAGGACAACCACATACGGATAGCCGGAGGGGTCGCGGAGGCGCTGAGGCGCGCGAGGAGAGGCAGCTTCACGAAGAAGGTCGAGATCGAGGTCGAGACGCTGGAAGATGCCCGAGTGGCGGCCCAGGAGGGGGCGGACATAATCATGCTCGACAACTTCGGGCCCGAGAAGGTCAAGACTGCGGCTGCCGAGCTGAAGGGCATCAACCCGGAGGTACTTATAGAGGCCTCGGGAGGGATCAGACCGGAAGAGATCGAGAGATACGCCGAGGGCGCGGACATCATATCGCTCGGCTGGCTCACGCACTCGGTGAAGTCGATTGACTTCTCCATGGAGATAGAGCGTACAGCCCCTGGAGGAGGCGAATGATGCGCCGGCGTCCCGGACCTGGAATCTCAGCTGGTGCGTGAGATGAGCCCCAAGCAAGCTTGGGTGGTCTTCTCGTTCCTGGTGGTCCTGACGGACTTCGTGGCGATGATAGCTCTTGTGGCCTTCGGCTATCCGGAAGCCGTCGTGATCGCCTCAGGCATGATCATCCTGCTGTTCTACTTCTACGTACTGTACAAGAGATACAATGTGGAGGTCATCTCCGAATCGGACTTGGCCCTGTTCACGGACCTGGACGACCTTCGGATACTCTGCACCATATACGGCCTCGACAAGGCAGGCAAGGAAAGCGACTTGAATGAGCGCCTGCTGGCTTTCTCGAGGGCACACAGCTCGCGGGCTTTCACATGGGTGGCTCCGAGATTGGTCAGATCCGTGGGGGAGGCCCTCGAAGTGCCCCAGGTCCCAAGAAGCACAAACGCGGTCGAGACGCGCCCGCTCACGGGCGGGCAGAAACGCTCCGACTCAAGGCTGATGGCCATCGGCCTGTGCCCTGTGTGCGACGCCAAGCTTCCGAGAAAGGGTACTGTGTGCATGGAATGCGGTGCAGATCTCGAGTTCTACTCCGTGCTTCAGGAGTCAAAGGTGGGCAAGAGGCTCGTGTCAGAGAAGTCGAGGGTCGTGAGGCGAAAGCTTCGTAAAGATGTATCTGCGTCGGGTGGAAAGAGATGAAGACGGACGAGAAGTGCGAGATCTGTGGCAAGCCCGCGACGAGGTTCTTGTTCTGCGCCTACGTGTGCGACGACGACACGTGCATCCAGGAGGCCAGGAAGAGGCGAGGGGGGCCGGGCGGGCACCAGAAGCAGAGGATGTTCAGCGCGATGATGCCCAAGAAGTGATGCTGAGAAGGTTTAAGCGGACCTCGCTGATTCGCCAACATGGACAGGCGGGCGTTCGCTGGGCTGATGATCATAGAGATGATGCTCGCGTTCGGCAACACGTTCGCTGGCTCGTTCAACATGGTCTACCTGTTCAAGGTGCTCGAGATGCCCCTCTGGTCCGGGCCCCTGTACCTGGGGATCGGGTTCGCAATATCCATATTCGTCAGCCTCTGGATGTCCCGGAGCCCGAGCATCGACCCGCGGAACATCATGATCGCCAGCCTGTGCTTCCTCATAGGCGAGTACTCGTTCCTCCTGACAGTCAAGGAGGGCTGGATGCTCATGATCGTGGTCGGCCTCGCCTTCGGCATGTTCTACCCGCTCTTCTGGACGCCCTTCAACATACTGATGGCGCAGATGACCGAGAAGGGCGACCGGGGAGTCATCTATGGTGCGCTCTTCTTCGTGTGGCCGCTGGCGACCTTCTTCGCGCCGTTCCTCGGCGGTCTTGTAATAGGCTTCGGGAATTACCAGGTGCTGTTCGGTCTCGGCATATTCATCATCGTGATGACCGCAGTGGTTGTCGCGGCCTACAGGAAGTACATACCGAAGGACCAAAGGATGCGCATAAGGCTCGACGCCATCGGCAGGCGGAACGTCATCGCACTCCTGGGCGAGGGCGGCTTCGAGGGGATCTTCTGGACCGACTACGTGATCATGGCATGGTGGTTCTCCCAGGACGAAATCGAGATAGGGGCGCTGTTCTCCTTGTTCGGGCTAAGCGCTGGTGTGATGGCTATCATCCTTGGCAAGGTCTCTGACAGGATACAGAACCGGCGCTTCTTCGTCCAGGTCAGCGCGCTCAGCACCATACCGTGCGTGGTGCTCGTGGCAGCCGCATCCTCGATCAGTGAGTACGCGATCGGCATGGGCCTGCTCGAGTTCGCCTGCTTCATGTTCCCGGTCTTCCTGTTCGCGATACTGACCGACAAGCTGGAGGATGCAAAGAACGATTCCGTCATAGGTAGGGAGTATCTTCTGAGCATAGGCAGAACGGTGTCGATAGCCATGCTGATGACGCTGCTCTATCTGGGTGTGACGGCGCAGATTTGTTTCCTGCTCTGCATACCGTTCCTGCTGCTGAGCGCGCTCGCATACGAGCCGAGGAAGGGGCCTGCAGTGCTCCCGGTCGGAACGGGACACACCGACCAGCTGCACTGACTCAGCCCCTGAGCGAGATGATCATCCAGCCGAACGAGACGATGGCGAGAACCAGGAAGAACAAATAGACGGTCTGCTCCAAGGCCGAGTTCGATACTCCCATCAGCGCAATGCCCTCGAGCAACATGAAGAGGCTCACGAGGAACCCAAGGAGAGGCTTGGCGAAAGCAGTCGCATTGAACTCCCACCCAGCTGAGTATTCTCTTGTGATCTCCCTCTCCTCAAGAGCAGCCAGATACCAGACCAAGAGCACTCCTATGCAACCGGCGAAGATGATTCCCACTCCCATCTGCCACATGCCGTATTCGAAGTACGCCATCGCCGCGATGAGCGTGAGTATGGCAATGAACATTCCCAGGGGCACCGCCAGAACAGGGTGACCTATCCTGTGCTTCTCTGTGATCGAGGGCCTCGTATTCGCAGGAAAGACCGGAAGAGAAGGCGACGGAGCAGCGGGTTCCGGCGGACCTGAACCTGGGGCGTGAGGTGGTTGCATTCTGACCGATTGATGGAGGGGCCACAGCAGCTAAGAAGCTTGCTCTGGATTCCCCGAGGCGGATACGGCTATGCAGCATCAGCCGCGATGGCCACGAGCTCCATGATGTCCATCATCCGTAGCTTCGAACCTTTGGCCTCGATGGTCGCTTTCAGGCTCTGGTAGCAGAACGGGCACGAGGTCGTCAGGATGGCGGCTCCCGTCCTCTCCGCGTCCTCGACCCTCATCGACGATATCTTCTGAGCCAGGTCAGGGAACGCTGTCTTCACGCCGCCTCCCGCGCCACAGCATCTGGCATCCTCCCTGTTCCTCTCCATCTCGACCAGCTCGAGGCCAGGTATCGACTCGAGTATCCTCCTGGGCTGGTCGTAGAGTTTGTTGTGCCTTCCTAGGTGGCACGGGTCGTGGAAAGTCACTCTCCCATCGACCCTGCCATCTAACTTGAGTCTGCCAGAGTCGATGAGCTCCAGAACGTATTCGGTGATGTGGGCAATCCTCGCATCCACCTTGCCTATCTTCGGGTAGTCCTGCTTGAGGGTCTTGTAGCACCCGGCGCAGCTCGTGACTATCAGGGAAGGCGCGGCCTCCTCGAACATCGCTATGTTCTTGTTGGCGGTCTTCCTGGCTTCCTCGACCAAGCCGGTCCTGAGAAGAGTGGAGCCGCAACAGGCTTCTTCGTTCCCAAGCGTTCCGAAGTCCACCTTCGCCTTCGCCAACACCTTGGCTGTGTTGATGGCCATGTCCCTTATGTTCGGGTCATAGGCTGCGGTGCACCCGACGAAGTACAGGACCTCGCAGCTTTCCTTGAGCACGTCCTTGATCTTGACCTCCTTGTCCAGCCTCTTGGCCCACCGGGATCTCTGCACCCTCGGCTGCATCCATGGATTGCCGTAGTTCTCGACGCTCTTGATGATCGACTCGTGCGCGGGCAGAGGCGCGAGCCCGTTGGCCACCAGGAATTCCCGCATGTTCTCCCACATCGGGATGGTGTCCAAGTGCGCCGGACACACAGCCCTGCACTGCCCGCATATAGTGCACTCGTACGCGCGCGATGTGAGCTCCTTGAGCTCCTCCTCCGGGATCTCCTTCGGGCCGAGTATCTTCGCTCGGAGCCCGTATTGCCTCCTGTAAAAGTCCCGGAGCTTCAGTATCTTGCCCCTCGGGGTCACGAGTTCGACATCCTGCGCCTCCCCGCCCGTCGGACATGTGGCCGTGCACTCGCCACAGCGAGTGCACGCATCGAACTGCATCATGGCGAGGACGTCCAGCTTCGATATGTCGAGCTTCTTCAAGCCGTCCTCACCTCCTTAGACATGAGCCTGTCGACCTCGATTGCTATCGGGGTGGCGATCATGTGGAAGAGCTTGCTGAATGGTATGTAGGCGATCAGGAGGGCGCTCATGATGGCGTGGACCAGCCACGCGTGGTCGTACCACTCGCCCGCGGATGCAGGCATCGCGAGCGAGAATGCGTATCCCAAGAAAGAGTACTCCACGTTCCTCCCGTGGTCCGGGATCCCGCCAGCGATGCCCATCCCCTCAAGAATGAACCCTCCAAGGACGACCGCTAGCAGGAAGAGAATGGAGGCGGCATCGGGAAGCTCCGTCCTGACCATCTTGGGCCTCTGGATAAACCGCCTCACGGCGGCTATCAGCAGCCCCGCGAGCATCATCGCGCCCACGAGGTCGAACCCGAAGTCCCTGAGCCAGAGCTTCGCCCATCCGTCCTCGCTGATCATCGGCTCGTACTTGAGGAAGTCGAGCGAGAAAGTGACTACAAGGTCGAGGACGAACATGACGGCGAAGCCGCCCAGGATAAGGAGGTGCATCAGCCACCTGGTGACGCTCCTGTCCTTGAGCTTGGAGAGATACATGGCGTCGCGCAAGAACACCACGACAAGCTTCGCGAACCTCCTGCTGAAGACCAAGCGAATGCACCTGCCGAGCCAGCCGAGGACCCTCCTCTCCGGTGATCCTGAGAGCCCCTTCCCGTGGGCCCACAGGAGCACGTTGTACAGCGTGCCGATGAAGAAGACCGCAACGCACACCACGACAGTGACGAGGAACATCTCGAGATAAACCCGCTCACGGACATACACCGTCTCGTAAGGAAGCAGAAGGATGACAGCAGATACCAGGATGACGACCGCGAAGAAGGGGAAGTACAGCCATGCCTTGTCCTTCAGGTATCGGCCTTCTGGCATCGTTGCTGGAATCATGCTGGCGGATATATAGTCATCTGCCTCTGACAAGGGACTGGAAATGGTCGTCGACGCACGCTCTCGCGGTCTCGACGAGCAGCTGCGTCGTCTCGTCCGCCTCTGACTCGATGCCGACATTCATAGCGATCACAGCCTCTCTCACCCGCCAAAGAGCGGTGGCGATCTCCTCGGCAAGATCATCGCTCAAGGTCCATGTCCTCGCCTCTATCGCCCTCACGAGTTCGAGGTACCTGCCGGCATCCCAGAGCTTCTTGCCGACGATGAAAGACCTGTTCTCGAGGCCGACTATCGCCACCTTGAGGTCCGCTATAGCGGACTCTAGCGACTGGGTATCGCGCACGCCCTCTGACCTCGGGAGAGCGGAGGGTCTGAGCCCCAATAACTTAAGGAACTGCGTGTTGGCCTCCGGGTATTTTGGGTGTTCCAGGTGGGGTCCTAATAGCAGAAGTTCGCCCTTTCCAAACCGAGATCTTATCGCGGCGGGCCTCCCTGGAAGCACATAGTCGACCAAACGCCTGCTCATCTGCACTTCCGTGTTCTCCGTGAGGCCCCTGTACCTCAGGAGCACATGGTCCTCTGCGGGCTCCTTGAAGATCGGGCCACCATAAAGAGGTGCGAGGAGTGTGCACCCGTCCGCATCCAGGACCAGCTCGCCCCTTATCGGATGCACGATCGAGCACGAGCCGTATCTGACCGCGATCCGGGAAGGCACATTCGGAGGATCCTGACCATGGAATCCTATGTTCTCAATCCGCGTGCTGGATAGGTTGAACTCTAAGAATGGGTCGATAGTGGATGGCAGAGGGAGATATGCTCCTGCGCAGATGCCCACGTATCTTCCGCCGAAGGAGATGAACTCCCGCAGCCTTTCGAAGCCTTTGCCCCTCAGCTCGTCCGCGATGGCGAATCCGTCTCCGCCTGAGATGATGACCATCGAGGCTTGGTCTCCTAAGTGGAGAACGAACTCGGACGAGTCCAGGAACCTGACTCTGAAGATGCCCTTCGACTCGAACAGGTCTGCGAGCCAAGTCCATGAGTGCGAGGAGCCCCTCCCTGCATAGACGACTATATCCCTAGATGTCATGTCTGCTCGAGCACAAGGGATGAGGCGGGCAATAAAGCAAGCGCCGACCAATCTGGCATGTCATCGGAGAAACAGAAAGGGTTATAGACGGCCTCGCCTTATGTCGCCGCACCAGGGGCCCATGGTCTAGTGGTTATGACGTCTGCTTGACACGCAGAAGTTCACCGGTTCGAATCCGGTTGGGCCCACTCCATCGCACAGAATCGACACGTGCATTGCGGAAGAAGCTCGGTCTGAGAAATAGCCGGGATGGATCAGATGAGCTCTGCTTTATCAGTGCCCGAATCCAGCATCAGAAGCAGCCTGTCCAACTCCACGTCTGTGATCCTGCCCCGGAGGTAGAGGTCGACTATCCGCAGCCTCTGGCTGTCGTTCTTCACGGATATCGCGGCCGGAGACATCTGCGGCTCATCGCTCGTAATCTCGACGTCTTTCGCGGTCAGCTCGGGCGACGTGCCCTCAGGTCCAAGGAAGTCTTGACAGGCCTGCTTGACCACGTCCTGCGTGACGCGCGTGTAGGACACTGCGCTGTCGTACGCCTGCTCCACCAGCTCCTCGGTCATGTTCGCGTATTTCCTGACGGTCTCAAGGCTCCTCTCCTTCGAGGCGGCGATGGCCTTCTCGACCTCGGTCATGCTCGATAGATCGCCGGTTATGCCCTTCGCGAATTGGTCGATGTTCCTCACTCTCTTGCCGATCTCCCCAGCGAGCATCGAATTAGTCCTGAACATGCTCAGGTTGGTGAGCTCGATGCACTTCGCGAAGTTGTCCTTCGCCAGGGCTTCCCTTGCCATGGAGATGTAGTCCTCAGAGTCGGGAATCGCTATGCCAATATCCCGGGCCAGCTTGGCTGCCCTGTCGGCGAGTGCGGTCGCCTCGGCCGCTCTGTCGTGTGCGGCCTGCTTCATGTCCGAGATTATCTCCCTGGAAGCGTGGACGCACAGGTCATACTTACCCTCCTTGAACTGCTTCGTGACGGCCTCGAAGCGCTCCCTCGCGGAGGCGACGTCAACACCCACGCTCTCGGCAGCTCCTATCGCCCTGTTACACATCAGGAGCGTGCTACTGGCTTTCTCGTGAGTTCCCAGGACAGCGTTGATGGCCATGACGCCTCTTTTTGCAAGCAATATCGCCTTCTCGATCTCGCCATCCCTGAGCTTCCTCCGGGATTCGTTCACAAGTTCGACCGCAGGACCGATATTCAGCCCTGCCCTGTTCGCAATCATGAACCTGCTCTTGGAGTCGTAGAGTATGCGGAGCACGAGTTCTGCCTGGGAATCCCTCAGCATCTTCTCTGATTCGAACAGCTGGGCCACCGCCTCCCTCATCTCTCCTGCCCCGATCTTCTGCTTGGATTGGGACAAAGCGCTCTTCGCACCGGCGACGTTCCCGCCTGCATGGGCAGTGCGGATGATCCTTCTAGAAATCGCAGCGTACCTCAACTCACACTCAGACGAGATGGCGTCCCGAAGCGTAGAGTTCACCTTGTGGACAGCGTAGCTCGCTCTTCCAATCTCCCCCTTTCGGATAGCCCGCTTCGCGAAGGCCAGCCTCTCTCTCGTTTGGGAGAGGTCGGTTCCGAGCGTGCCGGCAAGCACCGCGAGGTGCTGGGCATTGGCAATGCCCTTCTTGACCGCGGAGGAACTGGCGCTGTTGTTCCTTCGCTTAGCGGCTTTCGGCACGCTCTTCGTCTGCGCCTTCAGAACGCGGATCCTGGTCCTTGTAGGTGATGGAGCGAAGGTCACGACGGGCACGGAGAGGACCTGCGGATTAAAGGCCTGGTGCTCCAGAACCCTGTGGAGACTCTCGAGCGTCTCGTCGGTGCCCATGCGCCCGAGCACATTCTGTCTCCCTGCTCGATCGAACAGTATGCCCCCGGATTCGTGCGGGACGTTGCTCGCCTGAAAGGCACTCGCTCCGTGAGCCATGGCCTTCACTACCCCATCATTGCCACTGGTCGACTTCTGTTTCAGATTCTCGGCTTTGTGGTCGTGGTGAGCACTGTTCGCAGAAGGAGACAGATTCCTCCCCCCTCGTTGTGATAACTGACTATTAAAACAACTAGCACTTGGTCCCTATTTGATTTTTCGGTGTCGTCCAGTCGCCCCTTTTCCGCTAGCCAGACATCCGCGGCTTTACCGCAATTCTATCACTTCTGATAATGTCAGGCCCTCCGCGGGGTAGCCTTGAATGGTCGCCACATCCCTGAGCATTCGGGCGCAGCCTAGGAACCCACAAGACCGCGTTCAAAGGGAAAATACTCAAATAGTAATGAATCTTTATTCATTTCGATGCCCAGGCCAAAGAGATGCAGGAACGTCGCATTCGACCCGGCCCACAGGTTCTTCAAGCCACAGGGAGTGCCGATGAGCGATCTGGACTGCCTCGACCTCGGCCTGGATGAACTTGAGGCCCTAAGAATCGCGGATTTGCTGGGGATCTCTCAGACAGAGGGTGCGCACATGATGAACGTGTCTCAGCCCACCTTCAACCGTATACTCAGCTCGGCCAGGTCCAAGGTTGCTGATAGCCTGGTCAACGCGCATGCGCTCCGCATCGAGTCCACCCAAGGGCACGTGGCGGTATCGAACGGGCGGGACGCGGCTAGAGGCGGCAGACGGAGCTGCAGGAGGTCCGGCACATGAGGGCAGCCACGATGGTCGTGCGCATACCTGGCAACTGGATCGGCGACCTTGCGACCTCCTGCGACCTCTCCATCCGGGTGATCAAGTGCGTCCCCCGTGAGGGCTCCGGTGGGCAGAGCCTGGTCCAGATAGACACGGTCGACGGGACGACCGGCACGGACCTGGTGGAGAAGATACGCTCGGCCGAGCCCAAGTGCCGCGTGCAGCTCACATCGGCCGGACCGGGCAGGTTCATAGGCACTGTCGAGACGAACACATGCGTCGTCTGCAGGCTCGTGGCCGAATCGGGCTGTTTCCTTGACTCCGCAATGTCCATCGGCGACGGGACCATCATGTGGAACATCCTCGCGCCCAACGCTGCTGCACTGAGGCTGCTACACGACAAGGTGACGAAACTCGGCTGCTCTGTCGACCTGAAGAAGGTCTCGCTCCTCAGAACCTCTTCGGAACTCACCAGGGCCCAGGAGAGAGTCCTGCAGATTGCTTACGAACTGGGCTACTTCGACATACCGAAGAAGATCGACCTCGCGAAGCTGGCGAAGAGATTGGAGATATCGAAGGCCACGCTCGACATCATGTTGAGGAGGGCCCAGAGGAAGGTCATCGCGAACCATGTCGGAGGGCTCCCGTAGGCTCCTGCGAGGCTGGGCTAACCGGTTCGCCATGCAAGGCTTATACGGAACCCCATCTGGGTGAAGCATGGCAGACGCCGCGAAGGCTCTGGGGTCAGAACGGAAGCTCGCCTGTGCCGAGGACATAGCCTTCGGGCCGATCGTCTCGAGACGCCTCGGGCAATCCTTGGGTGTCAACACCGTGCCGTGCAAGACCTGCGCATATTCTTGTGTCTACTGCCAGCTCGGGCCGACGCCCGACAGGACCGTCGTCAGGAAGGCCTATATCGATTCTGAATCCGTGGCGAGGGCGGTGGGGCGCACTCTCGGAAGGACGCGCACTCGCCCCGACTTCGTCACATTTCTCGGCTGCGGCGAGCCGACCCTAGCTGCCAATCTCGGGCAGTGCCTCGAAGCGGTCAAGAAGATCTGGCCGGGCAGGACCGCGTTGCTGACAAGCGGCGCGCTGTTCTCCAGGCCGGAAGTCATGGACGAGGCGATGGGCTTCGACGTCGTCATGCCCACAGTCGCAGCCGGGAATGAGCGACTTTTCAAGAGGGTGCACCATCCGCACCCGAAGGTCGTCTTCGACGAGGTTGTCAGGGGGCTCAGGATGTTCTCTGAGCGGTTCGAGGGCAGGTTCCTGCCGGAGGTGATGCTCGTAGGGGGCATGAACGACACTGAGGCAAGTCTGCAGGAGATCGGCAGGACCCTGGATAGCATGCGGGTTGACGGTGTCCACTTGACCGCGCCCGTGCGAGCACCGACACAGAGCTGGGTGAGGCCACCAGCCGAGCACGCAGTTGCCCGCGCACTGAGCATACTCCCGAGAGCGGTCGACTTCACGAGACCTGAGGGGATGGCCGTGACCGAGATAGTCAGCATCCGTGTCGAAGAGCTCCTTGGCATCGCATCGATGCACCCTCTCACTGAGGGACAGGTGGTTTCGGCGCTCACAGATGCAGGTGCCTCCGAGAGAGAGGCGCTCGCGCTGCTGAACGGACTGGTGGAATCATCCAAGATGGTGAGGACGGGATACCGAGGCAAGAGCTTCTACAGGACAAGGAAGTGAATCACATGGCTATTGAATGCGCCCGATGCAAGGCGAAGGACTGCTACGAAGGCAAGGACTGCTTCGGACTGGCTGGTGCGGCTATGAAGGGCTACACTGATCGGGAGCTGCGGTCGATGGCCGTCTCGGGTGACATCGAGGCGGACCATTACATGAAGCTCACCAGACTGGAGGAGATCATGCTGTACGCGAAGCGGATGGGCATGAACAAGCTCGGCATTGCCTTCTGCGTGGGCCTCTCGCGTGAGGCTGAGACGATAGACCGAATACTGACGAAGCACGGGTTCGAGGTCCACAGCGCCTGCTGCAAGATATGCGGCATGGACAAGGCCAAGCTGGGCGTCAAGAAGCTGCATGGAGGCTCTGGCATAGAGGCTGTCTGCAATCCGGTCGGGCAGGCTCTTAGGCTCCAACAGTGCGGGACCGAGATGAACATAGTGGTGGGGCTGTGCATAGGCCATGACATGATATTCACAAAGCACTCGCACGCGCCGGTGACCGTGCTGGTCGTGAAGGACCGGGTGCTTGCCCACAACCCGATCGGTGCGGTCTACAGCGACTACTACCTCGAGACGAAGTTCGGCCTGACGCAGGGATGACCTCCTGGCTGGACTTCACACCTGATCGGACGAACACAGCCTGTCCCGCGGCTAACCTGTTTGCCGTCATTGGCTTAGCCTCTGGGGGATAAGTCCACCGTTGAGGCGTGAAGATGGCCAGGAAGACAGACTACACGAAGAAGTCGTTCATAGTGATCGGAACGCACGGAGCGGACCACCCAGAGAAGGCTACCATGACCTTCGCATGTGCCGGCGCCGCTCAGGCGATCGGCATCAAGACCAAGGTGTTCCTCGCGGGCGACGCGGTCGAGTTGGCGAGGAAGGGCTTCGCGAAGAAGCTGCCCAAGATCGAGGGCATGGCCCCCGTGGACGAGCTGATGGAGGGGTTCATCAGGGGAGGAGGGAAGGTCCAGGTGTGCATCCCATGCATGGAGTCGAGGCACATCTCGAAGAAGAACTACCTCGAAGACGTGGAGTTCATCAACCTGATGGACTTCGCAGCCGGGACCGTGGACGCCGACAGGGTCTTCACCTGCTAGAGGAGGATGTCTCGATGGCAACAGAAAGCCAAAACGTGCAAAAGAACATACCCTCCGCACCGAAGGCAGGACCGTCTTCGGTCGTCAAGGAGAACCTCGCGAAGGTCAAGCACAAGCTCGTCGTCATGAGCGGCAAGGGAGGTGTGGGCAAATCGACGGTGGCCGTGAACCTCGCATTCGACCTGGCCCGGAGAGGGCTGAAGGTCGGCCTGCTTGACGCGGACATGCACGGGCCGAGCGTACCCAAGTTGCTGGGCATACCCAACCTGCCTTTGACCGTTGGCGAGAACGGCAAGATCGTGCCCATGTTGGTGCCTCCCGGCATCAAGGTCATCTCGATCGCGTTCCTCCTGATGAACAGGGACGCACCGGTGATCTGGAGGGGACCGATCAAGATGGGTGCCATCAAGCAATTCCTGGAGGAAGTCGAGTGGGGAGAGCTGGACTACCTGGTCGTGGACCTTCCACCGGGAACCGGGGACGAGCCTCTCAGTATCGCTCAGCTCCTGCCCGCGCCGGACGGAGCGGTAATCGTCACGACGCCTCAGGACGTCGCGCTGTTGAGCGTGAGAAAGTCGATCAACTTCGCAAAGACCGTCGGCCTGAGGGTGATAGGCCTCGTGGAGAACATGAGCGGGCTGGAATGCCCCCACTGCGGCAAGCAGATCGATGTCTTTGGGAACGGGATGGCCGAGAAGGCGGCACAGGACCTCTCAGTGCCTTTCCTGGGCAAGCTGCCCCTGAGCCTCGGTGTCTCCAGGAGCGGGGACGACGGGAAACCCTTCGTGCTCGCCAGTGAGGACGGTGTCTCGAAGAAGTTCGAGGAGATCGCGAACAAGATCGTCAGCTCGGTCGAGAAGAGGAAGTGACGACCGGCAGGGGATTATGGAGGCGCATGACATGTCAGGTAACAGGGTTTTCAAATGCTACGCGTGCGGCAACGAATGGGAGGAGCCCTACGGCACTGGAAGACCTCTCGCGTGCCCCAAGTGCAGAAGCCCCAACATACACAGGACCGACGCCGACCGTGGCAAGAGAACGGCCGGAGGTGGCTTCGGAGCGGGCAGGGCTGCGTACGACCAGGGCAGAGGACGGGACATGTCCGGCCGTGGGCAAAGATGAGGTGATGTAGATGGAAGGAGAACTCGAGTTTGGTTCGAGCATATGCTACTGCCCGAAGTGCGAGAAGGAGTTCCCGCACAAGCACCGTGGCGTACCGTGCTCCGAGACGAAGTGCCCGAAATGTGGGTCGCCAATGATAGGCAGGAAGTGCAGGGAGGAGAGCTGATGAACGGCAAGAGGATATGTCTGACATCGACCGGGCCGAGACTGAGCGATCCGGCGGATCCGAGGTTCGGAAGGTGCGCGTATTTCATATTCGTGGACGAGGCGACGGGAGCGACGGAGGCCGCCCCCAACGACGCCAGGCTCCTGGGGAACGGTGCGGGCATCCAGGCGGCCCAAGACATCGTCACGAAAGGAGCGGGAGTCGTCATCACAGGCGACATGGGCCCGAACGCCTTCAGGGTGCTCAGCGCTGCCGGCGTGCGCGTGTTCGTGGGAGTCAATGGCTCCTGCGAGGCTGCGCTCGACGGCTATCGAAAGGGGCTGATGAAAGAGATTGGGTCGCCGACCGCCCCTGGACACCACGGCGGAAGAGGAGCCGGAAGGGGGCAGGGGATGGGCCGCGGAGGCGGATGGTTGTAGTGATGACCGACGGCGTGAGCGACCGCAGGGATCTGACGAAGGAGCTGGACCTCCTGGCGGAGAACGTCATCAGGATGCTCGAGGAGAACGACGCGAAGATATACTCGAGGGAGGTTATCGAGGAGTTCCGGAACCCATCCAACATAGGGCGCATGCAGGATGCGGACGGCGAAGGCGTCGGTGACGGCATCTGTGGGGACAGCATGGAGATCTATCTGAAGATCAAGGATGGCGTAATCGAGAGGTGCACGTTCTTCACAGACGGCTGCGGCGCAACGATCGCCTGCGGGAGCAGGCTGACCAGGTTCGTCAAGGGGATGTCGGTTGAGGGAGCGAAGGCCGTGAAGCCTGCCAGCCTCATCCACCTGCTGAACGGCCTCCCGGAAGAGCATGTCCACTGCGCCTCGCTTGCCGTGGTAGCACTGAAGGGCGCCATAAGGAACTACGAGTCCAGGCAGAGGGCCAAGGAGGGCGCAAGAGCATGAGGTTCTTGAGATTCCGGTGCAGGAACTGCGGCCTGCAGATGGCTCTCAACGAGCCGCCTGAGAAGTGCTTCTCATGTGGCTCCACGGACATAGTCAGAGAAGGCTGGAGGCAGCGGTTCTCACAGTCGAAGGATGATCGGAAGAAGAGGAGTTGATTGATTGAAAGTATGCATACCAACCAACGGCCGCGGAGGGCTCGAGGATATCGTCTGCGAACACTTCGGGAGAGCGCCGACTTTCACGGTAGTCGATATGGACACGAACTCCGTAGTCGTCGTGCCGAATGCCAGCGAGCACATGGGGGGCATGGGCAAGCCCCCCGAGCACATAATCAGTACTGGCTCCGAGGTGCTCGTGTGCTCAGAGCTGGGGCCGAGAGCGATCGGGATGTTCGAGTCCTACGGGGTCGAGGTCTTCGTGGGAGCTCGGGGAACGGTCAGGGAAGCCGTGGAGCTGTGGAGACAGGGCAAGCTAGAGAGGGCTTCGGACGTGAACGCGTGCCGGGAGCACCGGCACTGACGCGGACGGATGGCGCCGGCGGACGGCGTGGTCTGAGCGTGAATTCAGTCTATGAACAGGGTGAGCACGGTTGAGAATAAGCGTAGCGAGCGGCAAGGGCGGCACTGGCAAGACCCTTGTGGCGACCAACCTGGCCGCCGTCACTCAGTCATCGCTGCTGGTGGACCTCGATGTCGAGGAGCCGAACTGCTACATCTTCGTGGAGGGCGAGCAGAGGAGCGAGCAGGTCTTCCGGCCCGTGCCTGTGATTGACGAGGAGAAGTGCACGAGGTGCGGCACATGTGCGGAGGTGTGCGAGTATCATGCGATCGTCGCTCTCCCTAAGACGATAATGACCTTCGAGGAGCTCTGCCACGGGTGCGGGGCGTGCAGCATGTTCTGCCCCGAGGGCGCTATCACGGAGAAAGGCAGGGCCATGGGGGAAATCATATCCGTCCAGGCGAACGGCTGCCAGAAGCTGCTCTATGGCAGGATGAGGATAGGGGAGCCAGCGCCCGTGCCTCTCATACGCCAGGTCAAGAAGAGGATACCGAAGGACATCCTGGCCATCGTCGACTGCCCTCCCGGAACCGCTTGTCCTGCGGTCGAGAGCATGCGCGGGACCGACTTCTGCGTGCTGGTGACCGAGCCAACACCGTTCGGCTTCCACGACCTGAAGCTCGCACTCGAGGTGGTCAGGAAGCTCAGGATACCGCACGCGGTCTTCGTCAACAAGCACGGCCTACCCGGCCCGGACATCCATGAGTATTGCAGAAGCAAGGGCATACCAGTCGTAGGGCAACTGCGGCATGACATGCAGATTGCCAGAAACTACTCAGAGGGACGGATGATCGTGACCGACCCGGCGCACAGGAAGACCTTCGAAGGGCTCCTGAAGCGAGTGCTGGAGGAGGCTTCCAGGCGATGAAAGAGATAGTGGTCCTGAGCGGAAAGGGCGGCACGGGGAAGACGATGCTCGTGGCCAACTACGCCGCCCTGGCCAAAGAAGCGATTCTTGCGGACTGCGATGTCGACGCACCCAATCTGCACCTGCTGATGGCACCCGAGGTCAAGGAATCGGGGCCCTTTCCCAGCATGAAAGCTGCATCTATCGATGGAGCCAAATGCGTCAACTGCGGTGAGTGCGTCCCTCTCTGCCGGTTCGAGGCGATCAAGTGGATAGGCAATTCGAGCCTCAGGAAGGTCGCGATCTCGGTCGACGAGTGCGAAGGGTGTGGCGTCTGCGCCCGAGCCTGTCCTGAGGGGGCGATCTCGATGGTCGAGCGCAAAGGCGGGGACTGGTTCATCTCCTCGACAAGGTACGGGACCATGGTGCACGCGCTGCTCGAACCAGGAGGGGAGAACTCAGGAAAGCTGGTTGCTCTGGTCAAGCAGAAGGCGAGGATGCTAGCAAGGAACACTGGTGCGAAGCTGGTCATCGTCGACGGACCTCCAGGGATCGGATGCGCCGCAATATCGGCCCTCTCGGGAGCGAACCTGGTGTTACTTGTGACCGAGCCCACGAAGTCCGGGGCTAGCGATTTCACGAGAGCCCTTAACCTGGCGGAGTCCTTCAGGTGCAAGACCTGCTACGTCATCAACAGGGCCGACATCAACGCACGCATGGCGGAGGAGATAGACAGGACAGCAGCAGACAAGGGGGTGCAATGCGCGGGTAAGATACCTTACGACGATGAGGTGGTCGCATCGATGGCCTTGGGCAAGACAGTCGTCGAATCCGGTAAAGGAGAGGCCAGGAAGAGCATAGTGGATTCGTGGAACGCGCTCATGGACATCGTCAGCACTGGCGACGATACGGCAGCCTCGGAGGGCCCCCATGACAGGTGAGAGAGCAAGGGTGTCGATCGTGTACGACTCCGTCGCGGTCCAGGGGTTCGAGACGGGATGGGGGTTCTCGGCGCTCATACACACATCTGACAGCATGGTCTTGTTCGACTGTGGCTGGGACGGACACGTTCTGATCAGGAACCTTGCGCGCCTTGGCGTGCACGCAGCGGCGATAGACAAGGTCGTGCTGTCCCACATGCACTGGGACCACATATCTGGTCTGACGGAGCTGCTGTCTCAGACGACCCCCGCAAAGCCGATCGAGGTCTACCTCCCTGAAGCGTTCTCGCAGAATCTCAAGAGGGAGATCGTGAGGCACGCGATCGTCACAGAGGTCGAAGGGCCTTACGAGATCGCCACCGGTGTAATCAGCACGGGAGCACTCGGATCCGATATCAAGGAGCAGTCCCTGGTTGTCCGCTCCGGCGAGAAGGCTGCGGTGCTAACAGGCTGCGCTCACCCGGGATTGAGGGCAATAATGGCAAGGGCTTCCGAGATCGCCAAGCCGACCGCGCTCATCGGAGGATTCCATGGAGCGCGCGCGGACGATGTGCCGAAGGACCTGGAACTCCTGGTCCCATGCCACTGCACCCAGGCAAAGACGGAGCTGCTGAAGGCATTCGGAGATAGGGCCTCGGAGGGATTGGCCGGGGCCAGCTATACTCTATGACCTCCGGTCGCTCTGGCCCGCTCCGATATCGACCGACAGATCAGAGCTTCTTGTGGCAGAACCACCAGTCGTAGCACTCGTAGCTCTTCAGCCTCTCCTTGGCTGTCTTCTCGTCACTTGCAGGCGGTATTATGACCCTGTCCTTCAGGATGGCGTTGTTGGGCCAGTTCGCGGGCACAGCGACCTTGTTGTTGTCAGCTGTCTGCAGGGCCTTCACAGCCCTGAGCACCTCGTCGATGTTCCTTCCGATCTCCTGCGGGTAGTAGAGTATCAGCCTGAAG
>JAFGHM010000049.1 GCA_016930135.1 Thermoplasmatota archaeon
CGAGCCGGCACACGGCTCCGCCCCTGACATAGCTGGCAAGGGGGTCGCGAACCCCACCGCCACCATCCTCGCGGGTGCGATGATGCTGGAGCACCTGGGAATGCCGGATGCGGCCGAACGGGTCCGGAGGGCGGTCTCGGAGGTGTACGCCTCAGGCCACCTCACAGTCGACATCGGTGGGAGGCACGGCTCGCGCTCGTTCTCGGATCTCGTGGTCGCCGCGCTCAAATGAGGACTGCTCAGGATCGTCACCAGACCGACGGCCGGAGAACGTTCCTCAGGCCCGAGAACTCGCTCCGCAGATATGTGAGCAGCCCCATCGCGGTCTCCGACTCGATGCTTCTGGCGTATCTTATCGAGACGAGGGCCAGGCCGGTGAGCGCTAGGAGCATCGCCTCGGGAGCGGAGAACAGCCCCAGGTAAGCGTCCTCCGCGAAGTCCATGAGCAGGTGAACTCCCCAGAAGAGGATCGGTATCCCCAGCCTCGAGCCCAGGGAGAGAGGCGCGATGATGCCCACTGCCATCGGGCTGTGGAACATGGACTTCCATTGTCCGCCCGGATTCATCAGGGAGTCAAAGTCCAACAAGGCAGCCATGCCTCTCGCTTCCGTGTACTGTCTCAGGCCGAACAGGTGGTCCAGATCTATGAACACGCCGAAGACCAGGGCGATGAAAGCATCGTTCCTGTCCAGACCGAGCAGCTGGATGAGAAGAAGGCTGACTACTAAATGTGTGATCGAGAGCATCGCAATCAGGGTTCGGGGGTTCCCGGAGCGATGATTTGCCTCCTGAATATATCTCGTTTTCCGAACGATAGCGTCTGTTTGGACTCCCAGAAGGTCACGAACGGGCCCGGGGCGACAGAGAAGTGGGTAGGTGCGGGGGCTGAGATTTGAACTCAGGGACTCCTGCGAGACCAGACCCTCAATCTGGCGCCGTTGACCGAGCTTGGCTACCCCCGCTTGGTGGTACTGGACACGCGGCGATACGCGTCTCTCGATTAAAGCCTTTTGGAGATGGGAGGGCCTCGTGCCAAAGCCTCGAAGCCCAACGAAGGATCGTGTTGGTGGGCGCAGACGACAGCTCAGACCGCAAGTGCCCGTTCCCCACAACTAATATACTTGTTGCTGAATCCAGGTTCGAGACCCGAGCCGAGCGGTTCGGATGCTGCCGCGTCGGGCGGGAACTGGGGAGAGCGATGAGATGATAGGATTCCCAAAGGGGAAGGTCACGTTCCGCATGTTCGACGCGAACGACCTGAAGTCGTTGCACTGGGGGACGCTAGACATTCTTGAGAACGCGGGTATCAAGGTGTTCAGCGGGGAGTGCTTGAAGCTCCTGGAGGATGCTGGCTGCACGGTAGATCACAATACAAGCACGGCGAAGATACCCGGGAACGTCGTGGAGGAGGCCGTCAGAAAGGCGAAGAAGAACCTGACGCTTTGCGCGAGGAACCCGAAATACGACGTCGTGCTTGACGGGAGGAGGACCTATTGCACCACCGACGGGAACGGCACCAGCGTGATGGATTTCCAGACTGGCAAAAGGCGCATGTCGACCAGCGCTGATCTGGCCATGGTCGGCAAGGTCGCTGATGCATTGGACTCGGCGCACATATTCTGGCCTTGCGTCAGCTCGCAGGACATACCGGATTACCTCAGACATGTCGTTGACCTCAAGGTCGCTCTCAGCAGTATCGAGAAGCACGTGCAGGTCGAGACCACAAGCCACCGGAGGGAGGCCAAGTGGCTGGTGGAGATCGGCAGCGCGCTCGCAGGAGACGAGAAGGCCTTGAGGAGGCGCCCGATATTCTCGTCGATGCATTGTCCGTTCTCGCCGCTGCAGCTCGACGGTGGTTCGACCGAGGGGGCCCTTGCGCTCGCGCGCGCAGGCGTGCCCATTTCATTCTACGGGATGCCGCAGGCTGGCATAACGGGCCCGGTCACGCTGGCGGGCTCGATCATAGTGAACAACGCAGAGGTCCTCGCGGGCCTCACGATGGCACAGCTGGCCGCGCCAGGCTCTCCGTTCATGTACGGGACAGGGGGAGCCGCTTTCGACATGAAGACGATGACATGGGCCGGAGGCGGTCCCGAGAGGGCTCTGATATCGGCCGGAGCAGGAGAGCTGGCGCATCACTATGGCTTCGCCATCCTTTGCGGTGGCATAGTCACTTCGGCGAAGGTGCCTGGGCCGCAGGCCTGCTACGAGAAGATATCCAGCGGGCTGCCGCAGTTCTACGCGGGCTGCGACATGGTCGCGGGGCTCGGCTTGCTTGACGATGTCACCATGCTCTCATACGAGCAGATGGCCATCGACGACGAGATGGCGAGGATAATGGCGAGGCTCGCCCAGGGCGTCGCTGTAGACGACGACCACATGGCGGTCGACCTGATAAAGAAGGTCGGCCCTGGAGGTAGCTTCCTGGCGGAGAGGCACACAATGCAGTGGCTGCACAGAGAGCACTTCATGACCGACCTGACCGATAGGCGTACCGGAGAGGCCTGGGAGGCGGACGGGAGGAAGTCCGTAGTGGACAGGGCAAGGGCGAAGGTGGAGAATATACTCAAGGAGCATCAGGTCACACCCGTCGCCTCCGATGTAATGAAGTCCTTCGAATCCATAGTCAGGTCCGCCGACGAAGACATCAAGTCCCAGGGCCTTGACTGAGGGCACACGACGGACCGGCAATCCACGACACCGAGATGCAGGCGCACAGCGCGAAACCCCTTCCGGAGGGAAGCCGAGATTGATCCCGCTTGAGCTGATAAGAGAGTTCGAGAGACAGATGAAGTCCCTCAGGATCGGTGCTACTCCCCTCGTCAGGGCTCAGAAGCTTGAGAAAGTCCTGGGCGTGCGAAGGCTGCAGCTGAAGCTGGAGGGCGAGAACCCCTCTGGCACCCACAAAGACAGGTCTGCCCTTCTGCACTGCCTAGATGCGCGCAATGCCGGCAAGAAGGCGGTGACGGCTGTGAGCTGCGGGAACTACGGTGCGGCACTGACATATGTCGCTGAGAAACTGGACATGCGCTCCCACATCTACATCCCGAAGGACTTCGCAGCTCCGAGGAGGGCGGAGATAGAATCAATGGGCGGGATCGTGGTCGACGTCGAGGGCGATTACGAAGCGGCACTCAGGAAGTCCCTTCTCGACGCTGTTACGAAGGGCTGGTACAATGCGAACCCGGGGGGCGCCAACAAGGAACTCGGAGTCTACGCATACACGTTCATCGCCAAGGAGATAGCGCAGGAGATGGGAAGACAGCCTGACTGGGTCGCGGTCCCCGTCGGCAACGGCACCCTCATAGGCGGGATTTGGCGGGGGTTCCGCTCCATCGGGATGAAGACGAGGATGCTCGGCGTGTCGAACAACAACTCAGCCGTCCACGGCCTTGTGATGGGACAGAGAGAGCCCCTTGATGTGCCTGACCTCCAGATTACAGAGATAAACGAGCCGCTCGCGGGCAACTACCTCGCGGAACCTGAAGAAGCGATATCCGCGGTCCTCGATTCGGGCGGGACCGCGATGGAGATGCCCGACCACGAGCTAGTCGCCGCCTCGCAACTGATAGAGGAAGAGGAAGGACTCAAGGTGCTCCCGGCGTCCGCAGGGACCGTCGCGGCGATCGGGAGGCTTGATTCGAAGAACCACGTCTTCGTGGCGATACTGAGCGGGAGACTGTCCTCCCGGTGACCCACATTCATTGTACGCATGTGTGCATCACCTGGCGGAGGAAATCCCTGGCGGCCAAGTTATTAATATCGGCGGGGAGATTGCGCATTCGATGCGAGAGCCCGCTGGACAAGGTGGACCGATGCCCATTCTAGTCGTTCTAGGGGTCCTTGTCGACCTGCGGATCTTGCGCCCGTAACGGACACAAGGCAATGGGTGGGTGTCCATGCGGGCGGGATTGAGGAGTGTGTAAGTGATGAAAGGAGCTAGGGCTGCTGTGCAACTGCTTGAGGAGCAGAAGGTAGACGTGATGTTCGGCATTCCTGGCGGCGTCCTGCTTCCGTTCTACGACGAGCTTGTGCAGTCGGATATCAGGCACATTCTGGCGAGGCACGAGCAGTGCGCAGGTCACATGGCCGACGGCTACGCGAGGGTCTCAAAGAAGCCCGGGGTGTGCATCGCTACTTCCGGCCCCGGCGCTACGAACCTAGTAACGGGCGTGGCCACCGCCTTCATGGATTCGTCTCCGATGGTCGCGATCACAGGCCAGGTGGCCACCCATGTCCTGGGCAACGATGCCTTCCAGGAGGCGGACTCATTCAGCCTCATGATGCCCGTCACCAAGCACAACTTCAGGATTACGGACCCGAAGACACTACCTGAGACGATAAAGAAGGCGTTCATGATAGCCACGACGGGCCGCTATGGCCCGGTCCATGTCGACATACCGACCGACATATTCCAGTCCGAGATCACCGACGAGCAGATGGACAAGGACGTGAAGGTGCCCAAGCCCAGGAGGAACCTGTCGGACCTCCTCGACGCGATCAAGCTCCTGGAGAAGGCGGAGAGGCCGACCATCATGGTCGGGGGAGGAGTGACCTGGTCCCGGGCGGGCCCCGACATCATGCGTCTCTCGGAGATGCTGATGGCCCCGGTCGTGACCACGCTGATGGCCAAGGGGTCGGTCCCAGAGAACCATCCCATGGTGCTCGGGGTGTGCGGAATGCACGGCAGGCAGGTGGCGAACTACGCCCTCAACAACTGCGATGTCCTCTTGGCGATAGGCACCAGGTTCAGCGACCGCGTGACCGGCAAGCTGAGCGATTTCGGCGCGAAGACGAAGGTCGTCCACGTGGACATCGACTCGTCCGAGATAGGCAAGAACGTCAAGGGCCGTGTAGGCCTTGTAGGGGACGCCTGGACGGTCGTCAACGCTCTGATAGCGGGTCTCACGAAGAGGAGCAAGGCAGCGACCTGGCGCGAGAGGATTGTCGAACTGAACCGGGAGTGCTCATGCGATTACAACATCAAGTCGAGCCCTATCAAGCCGCAGAAGGTCATCTACGAGCTCTCGAAGAACCTGCCGGATGACGCGATAGTGACGACTGAAGTCGGCCAGAACCAGATGTGGGCCGCCCACTTCTTCAAGTGCTACGGCAAGAGGATATTCATCACCTCCGGGGGCCTCGGGACCATGGGGTTCGGGTTCCCAGCAGCATTGGGGGCGAAGGTCGCGAAGCCCGAGAGCGTCGTGGTCGACATCGCAGGGGACGGCAGCCTTCAGATGGTCTCGCACGAGTTCGCGACGGCGGTGGAGAACGATATCCCCGTCGTGGTGAGCCTGCTCAACAACGGCTGGCTCGGCATGGTCAAGCAGTGGCAGAAGCTCTTCTACGGGTCCAGGTACAAGGCCACGCAGTTCACAGCAGGCACCCCGGACTTCGTGAAGCTGGCAGAGGCCTATGGAGCGGAAGCCATGAGAGTCGAGAAGCCCTCCGAGGTCGCCGAGGCGATCGTCCGGGCGGCCAAGTCGGAGGTGCCTTTCCTACTGGACTTCATAATCGACCCAGAGGAGGACGTCCTGCCCATGACCCCTCCGGGGAAGACGAGTGAGGACTGGATCAAGGGCAGGTGTCAGTGGAAAGGCGGGGTGTGCTAGATGGA
>JAFGHM010000050.1 GCA_016930135.1 Thermoplasmatota archaeon
CAAAAGGCTTATTGCCGATGGTCTCGATGAGAAGCATGCAGGTAAGTCCTGGCCGGTATATATGCGCCATGAGGCGCATGGTAAAGACTCCGGCCAGGGTCTGCAACCTTTGCCGTCTCATAGTTGGATTAGCTTTTCCATTGCGAGTATCGGCGCAATGATTGCATGATAGCTGGCATCTCCGACCTCGTGCATCCTTCGAACCGCCCCTGCCACAAAGTCCGCAACCTGCAAGCCTCTCGAGTTTAGGGAGCTTGATCTTCTGATTCTTACCTCTGGTGGGATGCGGCCTACTTCTCGATATCCATCGACCGCGTGTGCTCGGATGCTCCTGTCGAACCCAGTCCCGAAGTCCCGGTTGCAAGGTCTCGCATCGAAGACAATCGTCATTTCGTCACGGACTCTGACGAGCCGGGCAATCTCGTGAACAAGCTCACCTGAAGCGCGTATGTAGATGTCTTCTCTGTGGCTCTTGTCTCCCTCCTTCGCGTTCGCCTTGTCGACAGTCACGCAGACGATCCGCGCGTCGTTCAATGCCACGATCCTCTTCAGTACCGCCTTTCTGAACTCAGGGCTCGAGTTGTGGAACTTCAATTCAGGCTTTCGGAGCAGGTTCTTCTTCAGTCGCCTTCTCCGCAACTTCTGCGGGATTCGTTCCAGCCGAGAACTCTCCTCTACGACGACTGCGGCCAGGGTGATGTGGCGCGAGGAGCCCTTGCTGAATCCAAGGTCTCCCGACTCATCCACAAAAGCGAAGCATTTGCGCACGGTCCAGAATCTAGATGAGTTGCCAAAGGAGATATCATTACATGTAGGCTAGCACGCCATCCTGTTGCATACGAGGGACAGTGCCGCGCTTCACGGCGATCGCGGCAGGGGGATTTGTCAGTCCTTGCTCAAACACGTGCCAGGAATCCCAGTGGACCTCACCGAGTAGCAGCTCCAGCCGATGTGGGCACCAAGCAGTCAGAATCGGGGATGAGGAAAAGGACAATAGAGGCTTATAGTCTGTTGATGCAAGCCAACCTTCGGTTGAAGATTGGCTCCGGTCAATCGAATGACCACGACGCTATCTAGCTTTTCTGGGCCGATGTAGCCACTCCATGGTCCACGGAGAGGTCTACTGGTGAGAACGTGCAGCCCCCGGGGGGATTGTTCAGCGTGCACCGCCTGGTACACTTTTCCTCACCCGGGACTTACCTGCAGCCTGTCCATCGTACGCCTCCGACACAAACCTGTCGGGCGAATGTAGCTCGATCCGCATTCGAGATCATTGGCTATCTGCGCGAGCGCCTCATTCGCCCGAGCACGATTGGCAGGGAGAAGGAGATCAGGAGCACCACGACAAGTGCAATCCCGGGTCTGGGCATGTGCCCCCTTCCGTCCTACCAGGTCGTACCAGTAAATGCTCCATGACCGCCCCTGCTTCGAACAGCAGCGAGCGAATCCTGGCCTTGAGGGCCCCGTGCTCAAGGCCTGTTGCGCGTCTGTTCGGGTCGCAGGCTGGCATGGGGATTGCCGCGTGACTCCTTCCAGGCCTTCCGGATCTTCGCATCCTCCCTCGGAGCCCAGCACAGGCCCACTACGAGGATGGATAGAACGGCTGCGCCGACACCGCACAGGAACACGATGTAGTAACCGCCTATGTCATCCAACACGCGGGTGTAGACGGCCAGCACGAAGCATGCTCCTCCCGTGATTGCCACTGTGACGGCCGCCATCAACACCACTCCCCTGGCCATCATGCGACCGACCTCAGGGTGAAGTGCTCGCGTGTGCTCCAGCCAATCCTTGTTCTTGATTCGTTCGCCACAGACGTCGCACTCCCGCTCCACTTCGCGGAGGGCATCTTCTACGGGCCTCATGACGTCGGCCGAACGCCACAGCGCATAGAAGATGCTCAGCACCAGAAGGAACATGGTCGCGATGACCCAATAGAGTGCATGCTCAGGCGCTAGCTGGAGAAGCACGAGAGCCGCGGCTGAGATCACCGCCCATGCCGGTATCCCCATTCTAAGGAAGGCGCGTCCGGATTCGCGGGACTTCTCCCTCTGGAGCTCAAGATACTCCCTGTGCGCTTCCTTCTTGTGTCGCTCGATCTCGCCGAAGGGCATCTCTTTTCTGCAGATGTCGCACGTCCATGGGCTCCGGACCTCAGCGTCTGGTTCGTCCATCAAGCCCATCATGCACCCGCCCGTCGTATAAGATTGTCGATGGCATCCCCTTTGGTCCGTCCTCAGGTCACCCGTGCGCGGCGAAGGCGGCTGAGTACTACCGGAAGGACGCATATCACCAAGAGCGCCGGAATGAGCGCTCGTCCGAACTCCGGGATGTACACCATGTCCGTCGTCATCCACGGGTACCTGTCGACCCCACCGCTGTCGGTTTCGTAAGGCGTGTCGCCAATGCCGTCCGCATCATAGAGACCCTTTCGCGGCTCGGGGAGGCACTCGGTCGAGTTCCATGCAGTCGACGTTGCGGGCAACGTCGAGGAGGCCAAGACTCTCACTGTCGAAAAGGCGGCCGGGACAGGAGCCCTCTCGCTTGAAGACTGGGCCTTGTTGCCCGCAATCGCGGTCGTGGCAGCCACAATCCTCATCGTCCTCCTGAAGATCGCCAGGATGAGGAGCAAGGGACCGGATGGAGGGGCTGCCGTGAAGGGCTCTGTTGAGTCCCAGTTGACAACAGAGAGGTTTCCGAAGCAGTGATGCTTCACGAACGAGCCTAGAATCCCGTGTCGTCGAATCCTCCGTTGACTAGCGGCTCCTTCGCGGCGATCTTGGTCCTCTCATGACCAGCACATACGCCATCACCAGCAGCGATGCGAGCGCGAGGACAGGCACTCCAGAGAACTCAGGGACGAACACAGGCTGCGCCACAAGCGGGTAGTAGTCGTAGTATTCGCTGTACGGGCTCGGGTCGACATCGTACGGGACGTCCACGATTCCGTCGTAGTTGCTGTCGGGCCCCGGCCAATCGCTCCAGCAGTTGCCGTGCGTGCTCGAGTTCCAGAAGTTGCCGACGACGGTGTACGCCTGGGCGTGGTAGGTGCTCCCGACGCCGTTGTTGTCCACGAAGGTGTTGTTCCACACCCTGTTCCCTGTGCCCGACGTGATCTTGACCCCGTAGTAGATGTTGTAGGCGATGCCGTTCATCCATATCTCGTTCCCGTCCGAGGCGTACAGATGGATCCCGAAGAAATCGTTGTACATCACCATGTTGTCGAAGATGTCGTTGTTGTGAGAGTACCCCAGCTGCAGGCCCATGGATGCGTTGACGAGGACCTGGTCGCGGACCTCGACGTCGACGCAGTTCGCCAGAATGACCTGTCCCGCACCCTCGAGAACGGTGCCTCCGGTCTGGTTCTTGATGTATCTCGCGGGGTTGTCGTTGACGAGGTTGCTGGTGTCGATGTCGTGTGTGTTCCAGTTCGAGAGAGAAGTCCCGACAATGACGACGCCGTCATGTCCCATGAGGTTGTCCCTGAGCGTGCAGTTGGAGGTGGAGTTGAGCTCTATGCCTGCCCAGCGGTTCCCGAAGAGCATGTTGCCGGTTATCAGGCATCCCTGGAGAGAGCGGAGCTTGATCCCGTTCTCGCCGGTTCCGGAGCAGTTGTTGTCCGACAGGATGGCTCCTTCCGACGAATAGACACAGATCCCCCCGTAGTCGTTGTTGCTGCACACGTTCTCCACGATGACAGAGGAATCGCACTCGGTCACGAACATCCCGTCACCGTAGTTGTCGGAGCAGTTGTTGCCCCTGACCTCTGCGGCCGGGCTCCAGGATATCCATATGCCGGGGTTCCTCCAATCGTTGAAGGAACACGAGTTGCCCAGGACGCTAGCGTTCTCACACGAGTCGATGGCTATCCCTGCGCCGAGGTTCTGACAACAGATGTTGTCCGTCACAATGACGTTCGTCGTCGAGCGCGCCCAGATACCATGGCACGGGTCGTATCCTATCCGGGAGTACATTGCCCCCGGTGCTGGGTTGCACTCGTTCTCATCCAAGGTGACATTCGAGCATTCCCACACATACACTGCAGCGGTAGCCGCGCCGGATGCATATGCGCCAGCACAGGTGTTGTTGCGGATGCGCACGCCATCGCTGCGATAGAGATATATCATGCTGCCGCCGGCGCCGACAGACAGATAGTTGTCGCAGAAGCAGCTCTGGTTGCACGAGGTCGCGGATATCTTCGACGAGTAGCCGGTGTTGTTCGCCACTATGAGGCCGTTGGCGCGGGTGGCCACCAAGCGGTCGGACGCCATATAGTTCCAGGACACCGTGGCGTTCGCACAGTCTACGCAGTACACTCCATCGGAAGTGCATCTGTTGAATTCGCAGCTGATGATCGAGCAGTCGTCCGAGAGATCCATCCTCACGCCATTCTGCCCGTTCTCGAGGAAGAACACATCGACCAGCTCCGTCCAGCTCGAGGAGTAGATCGATATGCCGTCTCCGCTGTTGTGAGAGCAGTTGCACTCGGCTAGCGAGTTGCCTGGCGAGTCTGTGATCCCGATGCCGTCGATGGAGTTCCCGGAGCAGGAGACGTTGACGACCGCGTTGTCGGTCGCGGAGTAGAGGTAGATGCCGTGGTAGCCGCAGGAATAGCAGACGACGTTCTCGATGAGGCCGTTCCGAGCATTCAGGAGCTTGATCCCGGAGTCGGACGACCCGCTTATGTAGCAGTCCGCGATGACGAAGTAGACGGTTGTATTACCCATCATGATGCCCTCTTTGTCTCCGGAGGCATCAATCTCGTAGCCGCCGATTAGGTAGGGGTTGCCTTCGCTCCCGTTTCCCTGCCACCCCTCCATTGACGCCGTGGTTGCGAACTCGCCGTCGTTGTCTATGCGGATCGGGTCATGAGGCACCAGAGAGGAGTTCGCGACAGGTGGCGTGTTGAAGTACCCATCGTCTCCGACCTCGAGAGTCATGAAGATGTTCAGCGATCCAATGACAAGAAGGCCAGCGATGACGAATGCAGCTATGATCGCCCCCGTCCCCGTCCCGCGGTCGTTGACATCGTCACTTGCACCGCCCTCCTCCTCGACCAGGCCAGTCCCATCAATCAGAGGTGGGCCTGAACCACGATTGAGAAGAGCAGAGCACCTATCCTCTTTCCCACTGGAGACTTCGGATCTCCTTCGATCCATGCGTGAACCCCCACTAGGTGGAAGAGAGCGAAATAGCGCTATATTAAGGATTCACGCAGCGGCAGCCGGCACCTAGTCAACGTACCATTTGGCATGATACCTTTTGGTTATGCAGTATTCGTTGCCCCAAGACGCTACGGACACGTACCCAGGGGCACGGCCTTGAAAGCTGGCCCTACAAATACCTTGCCCTGGCCTCGGTATCAATTCCGGTAATAGCCCCTCCC
>JAFGHM010000051.1 GCA_016930135.1 Thermoplasmatota archaeon
AATCACCTCCTCTCGTCGTGCATCCCATCCGAGTGAGCGTGCATTATGTCTTCATCTCGTATTTAACGGAGCCGTCGCCGGAGGGCTGTCTGACAGCAGTTATCCGCGTCAGACATCGCTGTCAGACGCAGAATAAACCGCGGAACCCGCGAAAACTCGGTGCGATTCCCACGTCCTACAGCCGTGGAAAACCATCATGGTGTCATGTCGGGAGGGGGCGGCAGAGGGGTCCCTCCTAGGCACTTAACAACGGATGCATATGCCTCGTACAATGCGAGCGCGTGCTCGACCGTCATATGGTCGCTCTGCGCGAAGGCGCAGACCTGATTGTGGAAGGCGTTCATGATGTTGATGCAGGTCTGGAAGTCGCTGATATTGTACTTCGCCTGCGCTGCATGCAGCTTGACGATCAGCCCACGCTGCGAGTGCCCGGGCAGCTCGTCCGCGGAGAGCACCAGCGGGAGCAGGTCGATCGGCTGGCAGTACTCTGGCGCCTCTGGAGGCATCTCCGCGAAGATCTCCATTGTGGACGTGAGCGAGTCACCGCTGTATCCTCCGAAGATCAATACCGATCCCCCCGGCCCGAGTGCGCACCCGTGCGCCCCCCGGCCCACATCCATGGGGTCGACCCCGTACCAGGTCGAGTTCCTCGGGCTAAAGACCTCGCAGGTCGCATCTGTCCCGAGCTTGCTGTACGACCCAGAAGCCAGCAGCTCGTTGCTCGGAAGCATCACCAGCGAGAAGCCCGCCCTCGGTTGCCCCATCTCTGCAGTTGAGACCCAGCTCCTGGAGGCGGGGTCGAACATCTCTGATGAACGGAGAGGCTGGTCGCCCAAGAGACCTCCGACGACCATCACACTCCCATCGGCCAGGGCCGCAGAGGACGCTCTCGAGCGCTTCGAAGACATGCTCGCAACCGAGCCCCAGGAGGCCGTGCTCGCATCGAAGATCTCGCTCGTGCCATCAGTGTCGCCGCCGATGAGGAGCACCTCGGTCCCGGAGATACGCTCGGCACACGAGAAGAGCCTGGCCCGGCTCATGCTCCCCGCAGGAGACCAGATGCGGGAAGACGGGTCGTAGACCTCGGCCTCCCGCCAGACCCCCGTGACCCAATCGGTCCCCCCGGTAACCAGTATCCTCCCGTCGGGAAGAACGACGGAGGAGTGGCCGGCCCTGGCGAAGAACATGTCGGGCAGCCACGTGGAGAAGCCCGCGGAGAGGTCGAGCAGCTCAACGGACGCAGTCGCTCCCGCCCCGGTGTCGCCCCCGATGACGCACACTCTCCCGTCTGCGAGCAAGTGCGCAGTGTGCCCGACCCTCTTTGACAGCATGCTCGGGCCTGGTCTCCACGACCATGTCTCGGGGTCGAGCACCTCCGTCGTAGAGGTCGGTCCCACAGCGGTGATCCCCCCGATCGCGGCTATCTTCCCGTCTCCCAGCACGACGACAGCTGGATGCGCTCGGGGCTGCAGCATCGAAGGCCCATGGGACCACTCGAAGGCCAAGGCAGCGGACTCGCAGGGGTCCTTCTCTATCAGGTACTCCACGAGATCCTGGTTCGCGGGGACGAGCAGCAGAGCCGCTGCTGCAATCACCAGGGCCACTGCGACTAGCGCAGAGCCAAGCCTGCCCTTGGCCAATCTCCGTCCCCCCGAGGTCAAGACCGCAAGGTCCTCCGCCAACTGCGGATTCGCCTTTGCCATGTCGCAGAGTACGCCCCGCATCCCATCGGGCGAAGAGCGCATCCGGGCCAGTAGGTTCTGGCCATCCCTCAGGCTGGAAATGGTCTTCCCGCATTTAGAAGTTTGTCAGTTCGCGTCACCAGCTCAGCTGTCCAGCTCCTCGGCGAATGCGTCCAGACGGGTTTCCACGGGCTCCGCCGCCTCGACTATCCTCGCGCTCCGCTCCAGGAGGGCGAGCTCCCTCGTGCTCAGGACCCGGGGGTCGATTATGATCACAACGGCGCAGTCGTGTGCGAGGACGAAGTCGTGGAGGTGGTTCACGAACCTGAGGACGGACTCGAAGTTGTTCTGGGTTATGACGTACTCCAACCCCTCTATCAACACCACGGACTTCCCGGACTTCTCCACGAACCTCGATATCTCCAGGCTCAGCAGGCTGAGCTCGGTGGGGTCGATATGGTCCACTCCGACCCTCCTGGTGAGCCACATGATCTTCGCAGCGTCGAAATCATGGATCTGCTTCAGCTTGTCCGGGTGCTCCCTCGCGACGAGCATCCCCTTGGCGCCGTTCGCGACGGCCTCCTTGAACATCGCGAAGCCTATGCTCGGCCGCTTCTCTTTCACGAGGTAGATGACACCTTTCTCTATCGGGAACCGTTCGCCAGGGGCGGCGCGTATGATTGGGTACACGGCCGCCGTCGGCGGGATCCCGGCGAGGCCCAGGGCAGAAGCATCCGCCATGTGAAGGCCCTCGGGCTTTCGCCTCCTGGATGTGTGGTAGAGCAGAGCTCCGATCGCTCCCACCGCCAAGACCAGCGCCAAGCCCGCCAAGGCGACGATCCAGAGATCCCAGCCGCCATCGGATTCCTTCTTCACAACGAAGTCCCTGTAGGTGGTCGAGGTCCATGGCGCCGGCGTGCTCACACCCCATGAATTCTTCCATCGGTACTCGACCTTGAGCATGTAGCCGTAGGTCGCTTCTGCGATGCCTGATGGGACTGTGATGTTCAGTGAGAATGTCTGCGATTCGCCCGGGAGCAGCCAGAGGGATTCCGCATCGACTTCCTCAGACTCCCAGGTGGTAGGAGCCATCCAGGAGAACCATGCGGAGATCCGGAAGACCTCGATGTCGTTCTCTTGTTCGAAGGCAGACAAGTCGGCGAGGACATTCGTGACAGTGAAGTTCAGCGAGAAGTTGCTACCAGGAGCGTAGGCGGAGACGCGCGGATAGAAATCGAAACTCACCTCCACCTCCTCGTCCGCGCCAACAGGAGCGGCCATGGCCCATGATGATGCCGTGAAGATGGCGAAGCACAGAATCGGCATCATGTAACCGCGAGAACGACTCATTCAACCCTCCCCTGGACGGCCGAGTCAGTGGGCCCGCTCGCTCGTCGGCACGTCATAGGGAAGTCCGATACATAAACTCCACTGACCGCCCTCTACACGAGCACGCGCTTCTCGTCCCTCGTGACGTTGAGTACGACCTGAGTGTAAGTCCTGTCGACGTTCTCATGGTCCAGGACCTTCTTCACAAACCTGTTCAGCTCCTCCCTGTTGTGGAACCTGGCCATTAGTATCGCGTCCCACTCGCCCGTCGAGTCGAAGACCGCGAACACCCCGGGCTCCTTCGCGAGGTCGCGCTCGGTCACCACTATCTTCCCGTGGATGACCTTGATCCCTATCACCACCATGATGTCGTACCCGAGCTTGGTGGCATCTATCACCGGTATGTAGCCCTGGATGACCCCGGCCCTCTCCATCGCCCTGACCCTGTTCGATATGGTGGTGAGGGAAACGTGCAGCTCCTTCGCTATGTCTCTGAAGCTCTTCCTGGCGTTGTCATTGAGACTCCTGATGATGTCAATGTCCAACTCATCGAGCTCGACCGCGCCAGACTGTTCCCTAGCTGCCATCCTATCGTGCTCTAAACTACTTCTGTTCATAAATACCTTGCAGCATTGGCCTTGCGAACCGGACGAATCGACTGTTCGGCGGCGGAATTGCGGTCAAATGACCAGAGTTACTCAAATAATATTGATATATGACGGATCACATAGTATACGTCCGCAGGAGGTTCGATTGGCATGGTTTCCGGAGAGTCGATGACTTGCGACGCGAGGATCCGCTACTGGGAAGAGGAATGGCTGTCCCAGCTTCTGGAAGAGGCGCTGCGTCTCAAAGGCAACCTCTCGGACCGCGCAGTCACCCTCCCGCGCGAGCAGTGAGGTCCGGCATCTAGCCGTTCGCCTGCAGGTTCTGAGTTCTGAGAATACCCTCCTCAACGACGCGTCTTCTCGGACCAGAGATTCCCTCTCCGGACCGTGGCATTCGGTCACGACCCTGACGGTCCTCGCGCTACAGCGCGAGCCTGCACATCTCTGTCGCTCTCCCCGACTTTCCTGAAGTAGAGGTAGAACACCAGGGTTGCGAGCACATAGAGGGCGCCCCCTATGTAGAACGGGAGCACCTTCGAATAGTCGCTGTTCCAGAGCTGCCCCGCTATCGCGTAGGATGAGGCGAAGGCCAGCTGCCAGGACACCTGGCTGATCGCCAGGAACGAGGCGCGTATCCTCTCGGAGGCGATGCTCATCAGGTATGCGTTCAGGACCGGCTGTGGCACGAGCATCAGGAACGACCTCATGGTATACAGGAACGCAACGCCTATCAGCAGCGGCGAGTATGGTATCGCCAGCATGAAAGCCACGGACGCGACCTGGCAGACCGCAATGAGCGCCACGCTGCCCCTGATCTCCGCGAACTTGGGCACGATGAACCACCCGACCGCGATGACCGCGTTGGACAGGGTTATGATCATCGCGACCCAAGTGTCGGATGCGCCCATGCCGTCCTTGAATATCAGGGGGAACCACGGTATGACGAGCGCAGCACCTGCGCCTATCATCGCGTTCTGGGCGCAGTAGACAATGAGATGTCTCGCAGTCCTCCTGTCCATCCGTACTGTGAGCGACTCGGAGGGCACCCTCGGCTCGGCCACCTTCATGACATAGAGGATCGGCACGAATGCGCACACAGCGGTCGCGATGAAAACATATCTGAAGCCGGTCGTGAGGTCGACGCCGTAGCCGTCGTCGAGGAAGGGCGGGCCGAAGATGCCTAGGAAGGTCGCGATGGTGAGCCCGATCTGGTTGACAAAGCCCTGGATGCCGTAGAAGAACTTCATCTCCGACTGCACGGTCTTTGTTGCCATCAGCGCGACCAGGGACGGCCATGCGAAGGATCCTCCGAGGCTGGTCAGGCTGTAGGCGACCGTGAAGATCACCAGGTCCCTCTCCGAAAGGAGCAGGGTCAGGCCGGCTGCGGTGCTGACCAACCCGATCAGAAGCAGCCTCTTCCTGCCCAGCCTATCAGCCATGTATCCGCCAACGAGATAGGCGATGACGGCCACGGCGGAACCAATCCCGCCCATGTAGCCTATCTCCTCGGATTCGAAGCCCAGGGCGCCCCAGTAGTAGATGAGCACATACCACAGTATTCCGCCCGTGACGCCCGCATAGAACGAGGCCTTTACGAGTCGCCTCTCGTCCTTGCCGGTCCTCGAATAGAACCTCGCCGTAGCCCGCGCACCGTCTTGGCCGGCTCTTGTGAGGCCTGATAGCCCCCACAGCGACCTGTTGCTCACACCTTGCCTCGGCGCACCCGAAGTTGTTGTTCTGTATTAATCTCCTTCCGGAACAGCGCCTGTGAACGACTGTTCAGGGTTACATTTATCCATCGGGAGAGACTACTTGCACGGCATGGCGTTCAGCTGGGAGGCATTCATCGGGTTCTTTGACAGGACCCTTCCCCCAGGCACCCCTATGAGGAAGCTCCTGCAGATCCTGGCCGTAGTCCTCCTGTTCGAGGGCGTTTCCGTCATTCTCCTCTTCTCGAAGGCAGGGATCTTCGCGGGCATCCTGTCCATCGCCCTCGGCATATTCCTTCTTCTGGTGCTCTACCCTGGGAAGGAAGAGGAGGCTCCAGAGAGACGGAAGATCCGTGCTCCACCCCCTCAGATCACAGACACCCCCGGGCTGAAGCTGATGGATTTCGTCTATTCGAAGGTCGGAGGAGCTGTCGCCTTCATCGCGGCTGGTCTGCTCATAATAGTGGCAGTGTTGGCCTGGAACGTCTTCTACTCACCCCGGGCGAGCCTCGGTGACCTGGACACTCTCTCGATTCTGCTCGGCGTAATCTTGATCGCGTACCCGTTCGCGGTGAGGAAATACAAGGTCGAGGCGGCGTTCGCACTGCTGTTCATAGCGCTCGTTGTGATGTTCCTTGTGGTCCCGCAGGCTGTCATGTCCACGAGGTCGGAAGCGGGCTCATCGATCGGGAACTGGTACGTCGAGTACATGCTGGCAAGACCCTTCGCAGGCATACTCAACCTCATCGGGATAGACGCCTCATCGAGCGGGAACATGGTCTCGATCGTCTTCCAGGACGGCACCGTCCAGCCCCTCGGGATATCCGCATACTGCGCGGGTCTCTACTCGTTCTCGATATTCCTCGCGGCCTTCTTCTCGTTCGTCCTGACCTTCGAGCGCCTTCCCGCGCGGATCCTCGCCGTGGTCCTTGCCGTAGGGCTGGTGATAGCGTTCCTTGGCAACCTGCTGCGCATGGTGATCATCGGCATCATCGGGTACTACGAAGGCATAAAGGCGCTGATCTGGGCGCATGAGAACGTCGGGTGGATCATCTTCCTGTCTTGGTCTGCCGTGTTCTGGTACCTGCTTCTGGGCTACACCTCGAAGCACGGCATCCGAAACGGACCTGCGGCCGAAGCCAATTAATAGTCAGAATGCCATGAATCGGCGTTTACCTGGCCATCAGTTCAGAGAGTGGTTGCTTTTGACGGTATTCTCGAAGCGCACCGTTCTGATTCTCCTCGCGGCCTTCGTCCTGCTCTCGATCGCATTGCGCTATCCGATTCTCGACCACGAACGGTATCAGGCGGACTCGTACTTCGTCCACCGCCTCTCGCAGTCGATACTCGATGAGGGGCGTGCAATGTGGACGTTCAACCCTCTGTCTTACGTCGGCTACTATCCGTTCTCGTACCCCTCGGGAGCACCCTTCCTCATCGCAGACATCTCCAGCATGACGGGCCTTTCCGTCGAGCTGTCCGTCCTCGTCCTCGGAATGTCCCTCGGGCTGATCATGTGCCTCGGCGCATTCTGCCTGGCAAGGGAGTTCCTGCACGGTTCGCCATTGGTGCTACTCGCGACCTTGCTGGTAATCACGGGCTCGAGGTTCGTAGACACCACATATTGGGTTGGGAGTGCGAGAGGCATACTCGTCGTCATTATGATCCTTAGCATCTTGGCCGCGTTCCGTGGATCCACCATGGGCAACAACCGCCTGTTGTTCATCGCCGCCCTGATGGGAGTCTGCTGCTTCTCCCTTCACCACATGGCCCTGCTCTATGTCTTCTTCGGGTTCGCGCTGGTCATGACGTCGGGTGTTTCCGGCTACATCAGGAGGCTGATGTCGGTCAGGAGGCGGAGGCTTTCCAATGCGGTCTACATTGCGTTGGCCTGCGCAATCGCAGCAGTCTCGTTTGGATACATATCCGCTTTCGTTCGCGCCCTGGATCAATCGTTCACAGAGACATCGCTGTTCGACTTGGAGCCGGCCTCGGTCTCGATAGTGCTGAACATGGCCGCGAGCTACACCAATCAGATCGGCTTCATACTCCCGATCGCCGTGCTCGGTATCCCATACTTCATCAGACGGGCCCCTCTGAGCCCGAAGAACATGTATCCGTTTGCGGTGCTCATCACGTTCGTCCCACTTCTCGGCCTCTCGCTCTACATATCTATGTTGATCGCCCCTTTCGTGGTTATCCTGGGGGTGTGCTGGGTCGGGAGCTGGTTCGCGTCTGCGCGGCGCAGGGCCAAGGTGTTCTCAGCCGCATTGGTCGTGCTCCTTGCTGCAAGTTCCATCTTGCTGCCGGTGTGGAGCGTCGACAGGTGGAACGGGAAGACATACGTCACGGGCGATGCAGTCGAGGTGTCTCATCAGATGGTGTGCGACGCGACATACCTCGAATACTCTCTGTTAGAGGGCGCATTTGTCATCTCCAACTCCATGGTCTACTCGTCACAGATGGCCTCTATCACGAACGCACCTGTTCTCGGTTCAGGGGTCGGCGCTGTTCTGGCAGGCGACATCGACGCGGAAGATCTAGCTGGAAACGTGTCCCTCTTCGTTAAGGAGTTCCCCCCGGACATTTACAGACTGTTGCGGTATGACAGGGAGGTCAGTATCGACAACAACATCTATTCTCTTATGATTCAGGGAGTTCACTATGGTCGTTCCTCGACCTACTTCGAGAGCCATTCCACGCTCGTCGTGATAATCGACAACAATTGGCCGTCCACTCTAGTAGCTCAGTATTTCTCCAGAGCCGCGGAGCTGCCGGGTGAACTCAAGGACGCGGCTTGGGACGACCCCAGCAGCGAAGATAGCCGTTCTCTGCCTAGCTACATGGTATACCTGAGTGCCAGGGTATCACTGTACTACGTCGCCTTGCCATAATGAGGGAGTAGATGATGTCGCCCGGTCTGGAAGGCTTTCCGGCCAAGAGCAACCCGTCTTCGGCAATCAGCGGTTCGGAGATCAGGCAGAGGAGTATCCTCTACCTCGTCGATGACGTCAGCCGGTATGGTGGTGTGCGCACCCGGGTGACTGAGGAGATTGGCTGCCTACGTGGGTCTCCGTGGACCCGCGTGTGCATGATCTCTCGCTGCAACATGAGCAACATCGAGGCCATCGGACCGGCCGTGAGCACGATTCGTGAGGAATCAGCCGTCGAAGGACTCAGGGGATTGGCGTTCCCGAAGATACCCCACGGCGGCCTTCCTCTTTTGTATGAGCTCTCCTTCCTGCTCAACTCCTTGCTCCTGATGCTTATAGTCGCACCCCTGATGATGACCAGGCGGTTCGACCTGGTCTACGGTCACAACAACGAGCTGGGAGCTCTGGTAGTGCTGCTGGGCAGGCTCTTCGGGGTGCCAACGGCGGTCGACCTCCACGGGGTCGAGGTGGACGAGTATCTGGAGGCGTACCCAGAGATGAGGCGTCACCCCGGGAGGGTCAGGTTCTGGAAAACGGTCGAGAGGTTCGTACTTAGACGGGCGGGAACTGTCGTCTGCGTGTCAAATGCTCATCTCGGCGAGGTCAAGAGCAGGGCGGGGGTGGCCTTGAGGGCTCATGTCCTTCCGTGTTTCGCCGACGAGAGGACTTTCGGCTGTCAAGGCCGGTCTCGAGAGGACGTGAGAAGGTCGCTCGGTGTGCGGGATGATGAGGTACTGCTTGCCTACGCAGGCCTCGTCCCCGAGCGGCGGGACGAATTCGACCCCATTTTCTTCTTCAGCAGCTTGCGGGATACGTCCTCTGTCCGACTCATGGTCCTTGCGCCGGACCCTGGTTCAGTGGAGAGAGCAAGACGCAAGATTGCGCCATCGATTGCAGACAAGGTCCTGATTCTGAGCGTCCCCAGGCCGCTCATGCCCGAATACCTCTGTGCGGGTGACTGCGCGATCCTGCTGAGAAGGCAGTCCATCGTCCACAGAGTAGCCTCTCCCACCAAGTTCGCGGAGTATCTGCTCTGCGGCCTACCAGTGATTATATCGGCGAACGTAGGCGATGCCAGCGCGCTCGTGAAGGAGCACGGTATCGGGCTCGTCATCCCTCCCGACACGCATGCAGATGCGATCTCAAGCGAAGCCCTGCGCGCCCTTGCGGGTTGGGATTCTCGGGACAGAGCGAGGGCTGTGGGCCTGGCGAATCTATCAAGGGGCAGGTGCAGGCAGATGTTCTTGGACATCCTAGACAGCGCAGTGGAGCGTCGGCGGAGCTGATGTGAGCCGGTTTGTCGTCCACCGGTCCATGACCTGCGTGTGCCGGCGCACTGTGGCTTCTATGTATTCGCGTGCCAGCAACTGTTAATAACCACATGTGCATACGAATGGCCAACTGGAAAAACGCTCCTATGGAAGACATGGTGCCATGGTGGCTTCATTCTCGATTCTCAGGATATCAAAACCGCAGACGCTCGCCCTCGCCGTGTTAGCACTGGCAGCTCTGATGTCCCGCCTCTATCCTCTGTACATCAGCCCCTATCCTTTCAACAACGACTCCATTACCGAATATGCCATCGCCACCAACATACTCGAGACGGGATATGTCGAGATCTACCAGGATTCGGACCTGATCACCCACAGCAGCAGCATACCGATCTTCAACATATTCCTGGCCTACATCTCCTCGGCGCTCGGCGTCTCACCATTGGACTGCGGGCAGCTGATCATCGCAATGCTCTCCGTGTTGATCGTCCTTGGCATGTATGCCCTTGGCCGGCATGTCTGCGGCTCGTTCCTCGGAGGCGTCACCACGGCCTTTCTGGGCATCGTCTTCGGGACCTTCGTCTACACGACGGGGTCTGTCTGGAAGGAGGCTCTGGCCCTGTCATTCATGGTCCTGGTCCTCATCGCGTTCATCGGGAGATCGAGGCCGGGCACCAGGGCCCTGCTCTTCGTCCTGCTGATGGTGCTGCCCATCACGCATCACCTCGTCGCCGTGGTGACCCTCTTGACCCTGGCATTGGCTGTGTTGTGGGGTTGGTATGTGGCCCTCAGGAACAGGGCCCTCAAGAGGAGGCACGTGTTGGATGCCTTAACAGTGGCTGTGCCCGGAGGCTGGGCCTTGGCCTACTACTTCCTGATATCCTTCGGGGCTCTGCAGGAGCTCTATTCCGAGAGGCTGTTGGCCCTGATGCCCGTCTTCTTCCTGTTGCTGTTCGTGGTTGTGGCCGCGGTGCTTTCCCGTAGAAGCCACTGGCGGATGACACTCGCCCCTGTCGTTGGCGCCGCCGTCGTCATACTTCTGCTCCTCGACTACTCGGGGTATCTGTTTCCCTACTCGCCATCGGCGCCTGTGGAGTGGTACCTCTTGCTGGTCGGCGCGACTGCGCTGATCGTGACCTTCGCATGGTACGGATCGGAGATGATCGTCGAGCGCTGCCTGAGCCACAGGACGATACAGCTCTGCCTGTTGCTGGCTCCAATCGCCCTCATCGGAGCTGCCTTTCTGTCGGGCATGTCGTATTCCTCACACAAGGTCACCTTCAGGAGCTTCGACTTCCTAGACATCCCGCTTTTCCTGGGCGTCGGGTTCGGGCTCATGGTTCTAAGGAAGAAGAGCCCCAGGAAGTATGCTGTGATCGGCATCGCGATTGCGGTCGTTGCGACTGCCACGTTCCCGTTCGGGTACGAGAGCGAGACACTCCTTGGTGTCAGGCACGACACTCAGCCCTTCGAGGTGGACGCGCTGATGTGGCTCTCTGACGTGAATCTCACCACGAGGATCGTCTCGGACGAACGGATCGCCTATGTCAGCTCGGCGTTGATTGGCGTCTGGAGAGACAACGATATGCCCGAAATACTCATCACAAACCAGACCCTCTCCCCATGGGTCCTGTACATAGTGGAGGACCGCTGGACGACAGTCGGCGTGAACGATTTTCCGAGAGGCTTGGCAGTCGTGCCTGAGACGAACTACAGCCTGACCCTCAAGGCGGCGAATGTCTTCTACATCGGTGGTCCGGCTGACGACCGCATGCTCGTTTTCCTGGCGTCCGGGATAGGTCAGTTCTACACATATGGGCCGTTCGTCTGGCCTCCTGAGGAGTGAATCCGTACGGGCCATTCCCCCGGTCGGGGAGGGACAGTGGCGAGGAGTTGGGCCATCCGACTGGCATCTGTCTATTCGAGCGCGATCTTCAGGTATCCCGACACGTGTGCGTCGGGGCTGAACCTCGAATCATAGGCCTTCCTTGCCTTCCGCCGCCTCTCTCCGAGATGGTCTCTTTCTCGCCATAAATCGATCAAGATGCTTCGGAGCTGAGCGACGTCGCCTGCATCAAAGAGGACCGAGCCCGTGTCCTCCGTGAGTATCTCCGGCAGCCCGCCGAGTCTCGTCCCGATCACGGGCACGCCGAACGAGAGGGCCTCGAGGGTCGTCAGAGGGGCGTTCTCGGGCCATTCAGAGGGCACGGCCATCATGGAGGCCTTCTGGAGCAGGTCCTCGATGTCCGCCCTCGGGAGGAAGCCGGGGATGGAAACCCGGTCCGAGGTACCGCTGCTGGTCACCATATCCATGAGCTCGCGCCTGAGAGGGCCGTCTCCGACTATCTTGAGGCTGAAACCCTGTTCCTTCCTGCTCTCGATGAAGGCCTTCAGTAGCGTCTGAGGGCCCTTCCTCCTCTCCATGATACCGACGAACAGCAGGAGGTCCTCTGGGCTGGCCGCCCGAGCACGCTCTGCACCCGGATCGCGCACGAACAGCCGTAGCACGGAATGCACGTTCACTCCCTGCTTGCGCAGGCGGCTGGCCATGTACTCGCTCGGGCAGAGCACCTTGAGGTCCTCCGGCAGGTCCATCACGGCTCTTCGACCAATCCTCCACAGCTGAGGTGGCTTCCTCCACCTGAGGAGGCAGAGCTGACAGAACCTCGGCCCGTCACATATCCTCTCGCCCGGCCTGAGCAGGTTGGATCTCGGGCATATGGTGTTGTAGTCGTGCGCAGTATAGAGCGTCTTTGCAGAATCGACCGTCCACGGCCTCGCCACAAATCCCTTCGTGTTGTGCCAGTGGACCACGTCCGGCTTCACCTTTCTTATCACCGAGTCGACCCAATCCGCCGAGCGCAGATCGGTCCCGAGTCCTAGATTGAGCAGCAGGCTGAGCCTGGCGGACCCGGGAGAGAACTCATGCCTGATCACGTCCATCTCATCCTCTCGCTTGATCTTCTCATCGGGCTCTCCTCGGAGGATCCTGTACACGGACGGGGCGTAGGCGACATGTACCTCGTGTCCCCGGGCCGCAAGTGCCTCGGCTAGATATCCAACGAAGTTCGCGTCCCCACCCATTTTGAAGGGGGGGAAGTGTGTCGTCACGAGAAGGAATCTGAGGGTCTCCATGTCGGCCTAGGCTCCCATACACCTGTCAATGCAGGTCATGCGATGTCCTCGTAGTAGTCTCTGGTCTTGAGTGCCGCGTCTCTCCAGCTATAACTGCCAACCGCGTACTTCATTCCTTTGGAGCTCATCGCCCGCCTTGACGCATCGTCCTCTATGAGGCGGACGATCGCGCCGGCTAGAGCTCCGACGTCGTTGGGCTGCACCAACAGCCCGTTCACGCCGTCCTGTATCATCTCCGGGATCCCGCCGACCGGAGTAGATATCACCGCGCTCCCCGAGGCCATGGCCTCGAGGATGCACGCCGGGAAGTTCTCGTAGGATGAGGGCAGGGTGAAGATATCGGACAGGGCGTACAGGTATGGCGGCATGTGCCTAGGCACATACCCCAGGAACGTGTAGCTCCGGTCCGGAAGGCTGATGTCGGGCCTGCCACCCGCACCCGCGATGACGAAGTGGGCGTCGACCTTTCCAAGGGCGATTGATGCGGCCTTGAGGAACGTGTGTATGCCCTTTCGGGCCGCGAGCCTGGAGAGGTAGAGGACCTTCGGTACCTGAAGGCCGGCCAGCTTCGGGAAGATTGTCGCGGCCTCTCGTGCCTTGGAGGGGCTGAACACCAGAGGGTCCACGCCTATCCTGATGACCCTTATCCTCTCCGCGTCTATGCCCTGGCTCGTCGTCATCGCCTTTTTAGCCCAGTCGGATACGGTGATGTAGTGTCTCCGGTTCGTGTAGTACCTCCTCTCCATCAGACCGAGCGTGGGGCCGAACATGAGGACGAACCTCTCGGAAGCGCTGAGGCTCTCATGGCCGCTCCCCCTGAGAGCCTGGTAATGTCCTTCGACGGTCGTGTGCATCGTCGTCACCATCGGCACTCCCAGCCTCTTCGGGGACACGAAGTAGTCGGGCATGGCGCTCTGGGAGTGCACGAGGTCTATGCGCTCCTTTCTGACGACCTCCGGCACGAACTGGCTGCAGTTCAGCTGGAATGCGAAGTTGTGGAAGAAGGTGTCTTCCGCCTTGCCGAGGTGGGTCACTCTTATGTTCTCTGGGAGGGATTCGCTCTCCTCCGAGGCCTCCTTCGTCTCCTGGCGGTCTCCGAGGACGTGCCTGGGGGAGACTATATGCAGCTCGACGTCGGGAGGCATGTTCTTCGCGATCTGAACGACGTAGTTTCCTACGCCGCCGTAGACTGGTACGAACTCCGGGGTGAGAACGAGAACCCTCAATTGCATCCCTGGCTGATGCAGTAGCGAGATACTGTCATCTATAAGTTTCTACAACGTCCGTCGCGGCTGGCACATCTGCCCGCCGCACAAAAGGCATATATATGCTCATGTTCAGTGGGAGTTCCGTGAGGCCCCGAGAAGCGTTCATCGCCGTCACCTATGCCTGCAACGCTCGTTGCCAGATGTGCAACATCTGGAAGAACCCCTCCAAGAGCCTCCTGCCCGTGGCCGAGTACCTGAAGCTACCGAGCTCCTTGAGGACCATCAACATAACCGGGGGCGAGCCGTTTCTGAGGAAGGATCTCGTGGAGGTTGTGAAGGCGATAGACTCCGTCGTCCCGAGAGCCAGGTTCGTGTTCTCGACCAACGGGATGCTAACAGACACCATCGTGTCGGAGATGGAGGAGATACGGAGATTCCATCCAAATCTGGGGGCGGGGGTGTCGATCGACGGGATCGATGGAACCCACGACAGCATCCGCGGTGTCCCAGGCATATTCGATAGGGCGGTCTCCACCGTCGAGAAGCTGAGGGAGAAGGGGTTCGAGGACCTCAGGATCGCCATGACCCTCATAGAGGGCAACTACAGCGAAGTGGGCCGCGTGCTCGACCTATCAAGGAGGCTGGGGGTCGAGTTCACGATGACGCTCGCCCACGACTCGGACGTCTACTTCAAGAAATCGGATAACGTATCCTCCAAGTTGCTCGACGGCGTCAGGGCCGAGCTCCCCGTCATAGTCGACCGTCAGCTGCGGTCGCGCGCTGTGAAGGACTGGTTCAGGGCGTGCCATACCGCCGGAATAATGGACGCCGAGCACAGGTCCAAGTTCACCCGGAGATGCGAGGCGGGGCGCCTGTACTTCTTCATGTCGCCCGAAGGAGATGTGTATCCGTGCAACGTCCTGGACTTCAAGATAGGGAACTTAGCCTCCGTCAGGAGGTGGGACGACCTCTTCACCCCGGAGGTGAGGGAGCGCACGGACAGGATCGTCGCGGCCTGCAAGAAGGACTGTTGGATGATATGCAACGCGAGGAGCCTGATGATAGCCCATCCGCTGAGGACGGGTGCATGGGTCACGAGAAACAAGATACGTGCTCATCTGAAGTGAAGCTCGTTCCATCGTGGAAGCCGAGTAGTCTCACGGAATCGACCACAGTCAGCCTCTCAGAAGGCTCGAATCCGTCACGATGTGCGACTGCTCTCCGTGTGCCTCCGCGTCACAGTAGGAGGTCGACGCTGATCACCAGGGCGCACATCGCCATCTCTATGCCCCAGATCATGGCCACGAGGTCGGCCTCTTTCACCCTGAACCTCCTCATGATTATGTGTGTCAGGGACTCTATCCTGCCGTGGTACTCGAGATATCCTGTCGCCGCCCTTGAGGCATAGTTCTCCGCCCTGAAGCGGCCCTTCAGCTTGAGGAAGAACTCGGCGATCATGGGGAGGAAGATGAAGACCGTCTGCACATGGAGGTTGGAGAGGATCCCCGCGATGGCCAAGACGGCCCCGGTGAAGAGCATCATCGTGTCTCCGGGGAAGATCTTTGCGGGGTACTTGTTGAAGTAGAGGAAGGCGATGAGCGCCCCCAACATGGGCACAAGGAGATAGGCCCCGTCGTACCTGCCGTGGATGACGCACAGGATAGTGAGCGTCATGGCCATGATGATCCCGAGGCCTGTGCCTAGCCCGTTGAAACCCTCGAGCATGTTGGCGGCATTGGCGGCGCATGTGACCGCGAATGCGGCAGATAACGGCATCAGAATCCCGAGGTTGATGTCGACCGAGCCGACGATTGGGACGTGGGGCAGCACGAAGTGTGGGTCGACCGTGAAGGCGAAGGGCAGGGCTATCACGAACGGGAGGAATGCTTTGTGTCTCTGTCTCATCTCGAAAAGGTCGTCCATCATGCCAACGAACGCAGCGCCCAGCGCTGCCGAGAGCGAGACATAGAACCTGTCTGTCGATTCTATACCGTCGAGGGCAAACAGGACACTGATTCCCGCGAAGAACCCGACGACAACAGCTATCCCTCCCATCTCGGCTACCTCGGGAGCGTCCGGCTTGTTCAGGTCCCTGCCCACGATCCCCTGGGCCTTCAACCTCGGTATCAGCCAGGGGATTAACACGTAGGTCATCGCAAGTGCCGCCAGGAATCCACCTACGAACTCGATGCCTGAGGTGACCTCGATTCCCCCACCTTGCATCGGGCTCTCCGGTATTTACCTTTGCACTTCTGATGCATTCTTGTGTACAGAGCAACTCCGGAGAGGGTGGAGCGCCTCTCAGGTCTTCGTCGGCCGCATCTCAGCGCGACCTGACTCCAGCAGCATCATGGAGGTCGAACGTTCTGCCAGATCGAGGTCGTGGGTGGCCAGGACGGTCGTCGTTCCGAACGCAGACCTGGCCTGGTGAAACATGTCCATGATGTTCTGGGTGTTGTCCTCGTCAAGGTTGCCTGTCGGCTCGTCAGCGAGCAGAATCCTCGGCTCGTTCACCATGGCGCGTGCGATCGCGGTCCTCTGCGCCTCGCCCCCGCTTATCCTCCTCGCGAGCTCATCTGCAATGTGATAGATGTCGAACTCGCGGAGCAGCTTGTCCACCCTGCCCCCGTCCCCTTTCTTTGAGAACCTGAGAGGAAGGGCAACATTCTCCCTGACCGTCAGGTCTGTGAGCAGGTTGAAGTCCTGGAAGACGAACCCTATCTTGCGCAGCCGCAGTTGCGAAAGCGCGTCCTCGGATAGGCCTGAGATGTCCTGGCCGTCAATCCTGACCGATCCGGACGTCGGCCTGTCGAGGCCCCCGATCATGTTCAGAAGCGTGGTCTTACCACAGCCGGACTTGCCGTAGACGATCACGAACTCGCCTTCCTCTACGGAGAACGACACCCCGTCGAGGACGGCCGTCCTTCCATCATACCTCTTGACGAGGTCCTCGACCCGTATGACCGGCCCTGACATGATTGCCGGGATAATCTCGGGTGGGTACTATTAATCGTTCGCTCAGAATCACTCCGCTAGGGAGGCATATTATTCAGCATGTGCATGCCCAGGCAAGTGATGTCATCGTGCTCAGGCTCGGAGTGATGGTGAGCCTCCGCGATTACGCGAGGATCGAGGTTCCGGGGTCGGACTTCTCAGAACTCCTTCTGTTCGAGGGAGACCTGGATCGTATCGATGACAAGTTGTCGGCGGAAATCAAAGCACTCTGGCCGCCCGTGGAGTTCGTGCACGCCCAGGAGTTCATGGACTTCAGAGGGCGCAGGGAGTTGGTCGACCTCTCATCGGACGACGATGGCATCCGCGCTCGAAGCGTGGGCCTCGTCTCGGAGGCCAGGGACCTCGCTCGTCGCCTTGGCCCTGTGCCCGTCGTGATACATCCTGGAGGCATCCGACATACGATCGAGGACCGCGAGCGGCCAGCGGCGAATCTCGAGGAGTCGCTCAGGGAGCTGGGCCCATCGCTCCTTCTTCTGGAGAACATGCCATGGTTCTATTGGCTCCACAAGACGGACCGGATGGTCTCCAACCTTTGCGTATCGGTGGAAGACATGGAGAGGTTCGTGGGTCTTGTGGACGGCCTCACGCTGGATATATGCCACGGTTACCTCTCGAAGCCCGAAGGCGATTCAGGCTACTGTCAGCGGTTCATGGGCAGGCTGGGCAGCGCGGTCAAGCACCTTCATGCCTCGGATGCGGAGGCCCCTGACAAGGAGGGGCTGCAGATAGGAGAGGGCGAGATAGACTTCTCCTGGCTCGTGGGCTCAGATCTTCCGACCGTCGTGGAGATATGGAACGGCCACGAGAACGGTGGAGCAGGCTTCAGGAAGGGTGTGGAGCGACTGAGGCAAATGGAGTCCTGCGATTGACGGAGCGACCGTCGCGTTGGCTCTCGCCTGAGCCGCTTCATCCATCCGTTTGCGAAATCTCTCCGACCGACAGCCGAAAGGAACAAAAGGACTCGGGACGTTCCCGGAGGCATCTCAGCCAGCTTAGGGGACAAGTAAGGGGACACTGGACAGCGCGGATTACGGGCATCGGGGTGAAAGAGAGCTGACCGGGGGATCGGACTGCTACAAGAAGCCGCCCAGCAACTCGCTCGTGGTGGGCGGGCTCGAGGTGGGCATCTCGGGCATCGCGGACATCATGGAGCTCGCGCTCGGTCACCTCGACGATCCCGATGAGGCCATCAAGCAGATACTCCTGAGCGAGCTCAAGGCAAGGAACTACGTCCCAGGGAGCTCCGAGGAGGAGTACGTCAGCGCCCTCTGGGTCGAGTACAAGAAGCTCAGAGTGCAGCGCAGGGAGCAGCTCGAGATGAGCTACCAGGGCATCCCACGCGAGGAGATACCATGGTACCCGGTCATCAACCCGGAGAAGTGCACGGGCTGCAGCTCATGCGCTGATTTCTGCTCCCAGGGCGTGTTCAAGTTCGACGGCAAGATCTCGCACGTCGTGAAGCCGTATGCATGCGTCGTCGGCAAGTCGAGCTGCAGGAGTTTCTGCCCGGAGAAGGCCATCAGCTTCCCGACGATCGCAGAGCTGAGGGCGAGGCTGAAGAAGCTCAAGGAGAAGCACGGGCTTGCCAATTGAGTGTTCGGCCCGGTTCCATCGGCGGTGGTTTTCGGTCGGGAGAACGCAATCTATATCCACCTTGTCACTCATTGACATGCCAGGGGCGAGTGTGTGAAGCAGTTCAGTGTTTTCGTGGAGGACAAGGTCGGTGAGCTTGCACGTGTGGCCGAGGCCCTGGCGCAGAACGCGATCAACATCAGAGGTCTGGCCACGGACAAGTTGGGCCCGAAGCCGGCGATCAAGATCATAACGGACGACGAGAACTCCACAAGAAGGGCCCTGGAGAGGGCGGGGCTCGCCTTCGAGGAGTCAGAGGTTGTGGTCGTGGACCTGATAGACAGGCCGGGAGAGATAGCGAAGATCGCCCGGAAGGCCGCAAGGGCAGGCGTGAACATCAACTCGGTCTTTCTCATGGGCAAGAAAGGCACTCCCGCGGCGATCGCCCTAGGAACCAGGGACACGAAGAAGGCCAGGAAGGCCTTGGAAGAGGGCTGAGCCTCACTCCTTCTTGCTGCCAAGCTCGCTCGAGCGCTTCGAGGCCACCTCGACCGCGTCTATCAGGAGCGCTTTGAGGCCGTTCTTCTCGAGCGAATGCAGGGCGCTTATGGCCGTGCCTCCGGGAGATGTCACGAGGTCCTTGAGCTTGGCAGGGTGCTCCTTGGTCTCCTTGATCAGCTTCGAAGAGCCAATCAGCGTCTGGACGGCGAGGGCGTTGGCCATGTCCCTAGACAGACCGACCTTCACGCCCGCATCGGAAAGGCCCTCGAGTATCTGGAACACGTACATCGGGCCCGTGCCGCTGAGGCCTGTCACGGAGTCCATCAACGGCTCCTCCGTCACGTCGACGACCATGCCCACGGACTCGAATATGTGCCTCGCGACGGACATGTGCTCTTCGTTTGCGTATTTGCCCGGGCAGATGGCAGTAGCTGCCTCTCTGACGACGGCGGCGATGTTGGGCATCGCCCTGATGACAGGGACCTTCCCTCCTAGCCTCTTCTCCATGTAAGCAGTCGTCACGCCTGCCACGACGGACACGACCATCTTGCTGTCCTTCATGACCGGTTTGATCTCGTCGAGGACGTGGGCAATGATCTGCGGTTTGATGGACAGAAGTATCACATCGGCCCAGCCGGCGGCGTCCACGTTCGAGTGAGATGACTTGATGCCGTGGGCTATGCCCTTGAGCTTGTCGACCCTCTCCTTGAGCGGTTCCGCAATCATCATGCGGTCTGGTGTGGCCCATTTCGTCTGCAGGATGCCCCTTGCGAGGGCCTCTCCCATGTTCCCGCCGCCAATGATTGCTATCTTCTTCTTGTTCATCTCCGTCTGCCTCGGCCTTTCGTACGGCCACTAGGGCCTTGGTATATAATTATTACGATTGCGCAGATCCGGTCATCCGTGCTGGCCATCAAGTGGTGACGAACAGCCACAGGTGCACTTCACGATACGCGTCCTGGCTCACGGGCTGGCCGTCTATGAGCAGGAGGAACTGGAGCTTCCATTGCCCCTGCGCGGTTACGTCGAAGTCGAAGGTCTGGTTGTAGTACTGCAGATGGTCGAGCGTGAAGTTCTGAGCGATGGCCTGGTATGGCGACAGAGAATGGACCGCCACCCAATCTATGTACCAAGAGCCGACCGCTGTCGTGTTGTCCGTGATGTTCGTCAGCACCATCGCAATCGTGTAGTTCGCAGTCCTGTGCTCGAAGGACTTGACTGAGAGCAGAACGCGCGCATCCTCCCCTACAGTGAGATTCCTCGGGTAGTCCGTCGCCATCCCTCCCGGACCGAGGATCGCCAGCTGCGTGAACCTCTCGCCCACCCTTGGAGTGGTGATGGCCCATGCGAGCACGACGACTGAGGCGACGAGCATGACCGCGATGCCGATGGTCAGGACCTTGTCGATGAGGGGCATGCTCCTGAAATCGACCTCGAAGTCGACGACTATCGCGAACCGCTCGTCCGCGGGGAGCTTGACCCTCCTGTACCAAGCGACCAACGACACCCCGACTATGAACCCGGACACGGAAGCGAGTATCGGGTCGAGCCTTATGCCCCAGGGCGTGAAGTTGAGCCCTAGGCCGATCAGTGGCACGATCGCGATGCTCAGGCCGAAGCTCAGTGCGACGCGCTCTATCCCGTCTATCTGCTCGTTCTCAGGGAATAGCGCCGCAGTGGCGGCATATCCCGGAAGGAACAGGACGAAGACGAGCCCAAGTATCTGCCTCGCGGTGCTGTCGGGTGCGAGGAAGACGAGGGCGACCAGGAGCAGGGCGAGAGCGATGCACGCGATGAGGTCGTCCGGCCTGTCCCTGACTTCCAGGTGGAACTTGAATGGCTTCCTTTTCTCTTCGGCCATAGGCAAGCAGCCCCGTGGACTTCTGGGCTAGTTGCTCTCTGAAGTTGATAGCGATATATGAAAGCTGTTGCAGAGATGGTGCCGATAGCCAGTAGTTCCAGTCAGGCGCACCGGTCGGCCTGCGAACAGATATTATACCGCCGCAGTCGTAACAGGTGCTGCGCCCTCCGGGGAACATGTATGCTCATCTCGCACAAGGTCTTCCTCAGCATGTTCATCTGGACCATCATAGCCGTGCTGATAGCGCTCTCGGCGGGCATCGAGGTCCTGGTGACACTCCTGCTCATAGGGATCCTGATAGTCCGCGAGCTCACGGACGGCTTCCTCTCGGGCGAGATACGCAGGAGGATGGACCTTTTCATATACGCAGGTCTGGTGCTCTTCGTCGTGGTTGTTCTGAGAAGGGTCTGGCTCGTGCTATCCTAGGCCTTCTCGCGCTCGAGCGCCTCAGAATGTCTCTTCCTCTCCCTGAGCATGTACCTGAGCAGCCCGAGCGTCATCGTCGGCCTTTCCTTCGAGACCATCTCCACCATCTCCTCGATCGAGA
>JAFGHM010000006.1 GCA_016930135.1 Thermoplasmatota archaeon
AAGGTGGGCGAGCTGGAGAAGTGGGAGTCGAGGTACCTGCCGGCGCAGGACTTCGGCGTGCTCATACTCACGACCACCAGGGGCGTGCTGACGCACATGGGGGCCAGGAAGGAGGGCGTCGGCGGCAGGCTGCTGGCGTTCGTGTACTGAGGTGACTCTCATGCGGCTAGGTTTGCTGAAGGACGAGATAGACATCCCCGACAAGGTCCATGTGACGGTCCAGAACGGCATAGTGAAGGTCAAGGGGCCTCAGGGGGAGGTCTCCAAGAAGCTCCTGCACCCGAGGGTCAAGCTCGAGGCCAAAGGCAAGTCCGTTGTCGTCTCGAGCGAGTTCCCGAGGAAACAGGAGAAGGCCCTCGTGGGCACTTACGGAGCGCATGTGAGGAACATGCTCAGAGGGGTCAGCGAGGGGTTCGAGTACAAGATGAAGATCGTGTACGCGCACTTCCCGATCAAGGCCTCGGTCAAGGGCGATGCCTTCGTGATCGAGAACTTCCTGGGAGAGAAGTCCCCGAGGAGGACGAAGATACTCGGCACGACCAAGGTCGAGGTCAAGGGGGACCAGGTCACGCTGAAAGGACCGAACGTCGAGGATGTCGGCCAGACGGCCGCGAACATCGAGCGGGCCACGAAGATCAAGGGCTTCGACCCGAGGATCTTCCAGGACGGCATCTACATAACCGAGAAGCCTGGGAGGTGAACCGGATGACGGAGAGGAAATCAGAACACCACGACGAGTTCATGAAGCTCCACATGTTCAAGGAGGAATACATCGCGAAGCTCGCGAAGATCGCGATCATGAGCCCGGAGGACCTCGCCGAGGCCCTAGCGAGCGACGAGAGGGTCGAGGAGATCCACGAGCACCTCAAGGGCGTCGGCCCGAAGACGATCGAGCACTGGAGGGAGGACCTGAAGGTGCGCGTGTCCGAGGAGGAAGAGGCGCCGGCGAAGGAGAAGCCGAAGCCAGCGTCAAAGACCAGGAAGGTCAAGGCGGCCCCCGAGAAGAAGGCCGAGGCCGAGAAGGAAGAGGCCGAGGAAGAGGAGGAGGCCGAAGAGGAAGCCGAGGAGGAGCCCGAGGAGAAGGAGGAAGAGGTCGAGATCGAGGAGGAAGAAGAGGGCTACAAGGTCAAGCTCAAGCCGAAGCTCTCCAAGGAAACCCTCAGCGCTCTGAGGAAGAAGGCCGAGATAGATGCCAGGAGGCCGGAGTTCCTCAGGCAGGAGTGGCACAGGAGGCAGAGGCTCCAGAAGGTCAAATGGCGGAAGCCCCAGGGAGACCACTCCAAGATGAGGGAGCACTACGGCTACAGGCGGAACGTCGTCTCGATAGGCTACGGCTCGCCCAAGGCCGCGAGGCACCTGCACCCCTCGGGGTTCAGGGAGGTCATGGTCTGGAACGTCAAGGACCTCGAGAAGATCAAGCCCGAGGTCGAGGCCGCAAGGGTCGGGCACACGGTCGGCACGAGGAAGCGGACAGCCATCGAGGACAGGGCAGACGAGCTCGGCATCAGAGTCCTCAACAGGAGCGGATGATCGATGAACCTGAAGAACCAGAGGAGGGTCGCCGCCGAGATACTGAAGTGCGGCGTGAACCGTGTCTGGATAGACTCGAACAGGCTCGAGGACGCCGCCGACGCGATCACCCGCTCGGATGTGAGGACGCTCATCAACTCGGGCGCCATACGCGCCCGGCAGAAGAAGGGCGTCTCGAGGGGCAGGGCGAAGCACAACATAGCCCAGAGGCAGAAGGGGCGGCAGTCCGGGCACGGTTCCAGGCGCGGCAGGAAGGGCGCCCGAAAGCCGAAGAAGGAGCGCTGGATCCAGACGATCCGGCCGATACGCAAGAAGCTCAGGGAGCTGAGGGACGAGGGCAAGATAGACAGCTCCACTTACAGGAGATACTACATGCAGGCCAAGGGAGGCGTGTTCAAGAGCAGGCCTCACCTCGAGTCGCACATGCGGGCCGAGGGCGTCCTGAAGGAGGGATGAAGATGGCCACAGGACCCAGATACAGAGTGCCTTTCAGGAGGAGGCGAGAGGGCAGGACGGACTACAGGCACAGGGCGGCCCTGATCAAGAGCGGCATGCCCAGGGCGGTGGTCCGGAAGTCCAACAGGCATGTCCGGGTGCAGTTCATCGGCTTCACGGACAAAGGGGACGTGGTCTTGGCATCCGCGGTCTCCACCGAGCTGGAGAAGATGGGCTGGACCGGCTCGGGAAAGAGCACCCCAGGCGCGTATCTGACCGGCCTCCTCGCAGGCAAGAGGGCCGCGGACAAGGGCGTCGAAGAGGCGGTGCTGGACATAGGCCTGAGGGAGCCCACGAAGGGAGCGGTAGTGTTCGCCGCACTCAAGGGCATACTCGACGCCGGGATCGAGATACCCCACGGCGAGGATGTGATCCCCTCAGACGAGAGGCTCACGGGGAAGCACATGCGCGAGGGGACGGCGGCGATGTTCGAAGGCGCGAAGAGCAAGATAGGAGGTGCGGGCAATGGCTGATTGGACCCCCAAGACGAGGCTGGGCAAGCTGGTGGCCGAGGGGAAGATAACCACCATGAGCGAGGCCCTGAGGACCAGGCTGCCCCTGAGGGAGCCTGAGATAGTGGACATACTGCTGCCCGAGCTCGCGGACGAGGTCTTGGACGTCAACATGGTCCAGAGGATGACCGACTCCGGAAGGAGGGTCAGGTTCGCGATCACGGTCGTCGTCGGCAACCAGGACGGCTTCGTCGGCCTTGGCAGGACCAAGGGCAAGGAGGTCGGACCCGCGATCAGGGCCGCGATCGACGTCGCCAAGCTGAACATGATCGAGGTCAAGAGAGGCTGCGGTTCGTGGCAGTGCGGATGCCTCACACCGCACTCGCTCCCGTTCGAGGTCACGGGCCACACGGGCTCTGTCTACGTCACGTTCAAGCCCGCCCCTAGGGGCACGGGGCTCGCGATAGGCGACATCGCGAAGAGCGTGCTGAGGATGGCGGGCATCAAGGACGCGTGGGGCTTCACGAAGGGGCACACGAAGACAACCATAAACAACTCGATCGCCGCGTTCGAGGCGCTGAAGAAGACGGCCTCGATGCGCGTGACCGACGAGCAGAAGAGCAGGCTCCAGATAGTCTCAGGCCCGACCAAGATACACGTCGCGGCCTTCGAGTCCGCGCCGCCCGAGGAGGCCGCAGAGCCGGCGCCGGAGGCGGCCGAGGGCGAGCCCAAGGGGGCTGAGTAGGATGGCCTTCGTCGTCGTGCGGGTGAGGGGACATGCGAAGATACAGCACACGGCCGTCGAGACGATGGACATGCTGAAGCTGAACAGGGTGAACCACTGTGTCGTGCTGCCCGAGAACAAGACCACGCAGGGCATGCTCCAGGCCGTGAAGGACTACGTCACCTGGGGCGAGCTCGGGCACGAGTCGATAGCCAGGATGCTGCTCCAGAGGGGAGAGATCACGGGCGGCGACAAGCTGACGGACGCCCACGTAAAGGACAACTCCAAGTTCACATCGATCCTGTCCTTCGCGAAGGCCCTGGAGAAGGGCGAGGCGAAGATGGCGGATGTCAAGGGGCTGAAGCCCGTCGTGCGCCTGCCCCCTCCGAGGAAGGGGTACGAGGGCACGAGGAAGTCGTACGTGGACGGCGGCTCGCTGGGCTACAGGGGCAAGGACATCGAGAGACTGATAGACCGGATGCTGGAGATGCCCAGGGGGGAGAAGTAGATGGTCAGCAGGACGAGCAAGTTCAGAGGCAGCAGGACCCACGGCCGCGGAAAGAAGGCCGGCAGAGGCGCCGGCCTCAGAGGCGGCAGGGGGAATGCGGGCCTCCACAAGCACAAGTGGCTGAGCATCGTTAAGTACGACCCTGATCATTTCGGCCACCACGGTTTCAAGAGGCCGCAGTCCGTCGTGCGGAGCAAGATCACGATGAACCTCTCGGAGGTCGAGCAGATCCTGCCCGCGCTATCGAAGGACGGCTTCGCAGAGGAGAAGGATGGGAAGTGGACCGTGGACCTGGCGAAGATGGGAGTGGACAAGCTCCTGGGATCAGGCAGGATCTCGAAGCCTGTCACGATCAAGGTCGCTGAGGCCTCCGCGTCGGCCGAGAAGAAGCTCAAGGCCGCCGGGGGAAAGCTCGTGAAGGAACAGTGAAAGCCAGAGAACGGGAAGAACCAGGTCGCCTAGAAAGGAAGGGTGCTGATGGCTGAGGGAGAAGAAGAGAGAAGCATGCTCTACAAGCTGAAGCCCATCACGTCCAGGCTTCCGGCCGTGACCCGGCCCGAGGGGCATGTGCACTTCAGGACGAAGATGATGTGGCTCGTCCTCATCCTGGTCCTGTACTTCGCGATGACCAACATCGTCATCTACGGGCTTGACGAGGAGGAGGGGATCGACCTGTTCGCGCAGTACAGGGCGATCCTCGCGGGCGCGCAGTTCTCGTTGATGCACCTCGGCATCGGCCCCATCGTCACCGGCTCCATCATCATGCAGCTCTTCACGGGCGCGAAGATAATCAAGCTCAATCTCAAGAACGACGAGGACAAGGCCGTCTACCAGGGTACTCAGAAGCTCCTGGTGCTCATCATGATCGTCGTGGAGGCCGTGCCCCAGGTGTACGGCTTCATGGAGCCGTCCGAAAGGTTCATCAACGGCATGGACGGCGTCTGGGCGGACCACGGCGTCGCCTTGGCCCGAAGCATGATAGTGCTGCAGCTGTTCGTTGGCTCGTACCTCGTGTTCCTGATGGACGAGGTCGTCTCCAAGTGGGGCATAGGGAGCGGCATATCGCTCTTCATCGCCGCCGGTGTGGCCCAGCAGATCTTCACCGGTTCGCTGAACTGGCACGGAGTGACGCCAGGAGCGCCACTGAACGTGAGCGATAACACGCCCGCGGGCACCATCCCGAAGACGATATACCTGTTCCATCACATGAGCGCGGGTGAGCTGTCCAGCGTAGGCTATGAACGCATATTCCTGATGTCGCCCAACCCGATGGTCGCGCTCATCGGGACGATAGTCATCTTCTTGTTCGTCGCCTACACGGAGTCGAGCAGGATAGAGCTGCCCCTCGCCCACGGAGGCGCTAGGGGCGCAAGGGGCAGGTACCCGATCAAGCTCATCTACGCGTCCAACATCCCTGTCATCCTGATGGCCGCACTGCTCGCGAACGTCAGCATGTTCTCGATGCTCTTCTGGAGCCACCCGTCGTTCCAGAACGTGCCCCTGCTCGGGGAGAACTGGATGCTGGGGTATTACGTCGAGGGCGATACACGGGCCGCAGGAGGCCTAGCGTACTACGTGTCCACGGTGGGCGGCGTTGGAGATTGGCTCCTGCCGCTCCTGAGCGACCAGTATCTTGCGGGCACGGGCCTCGACAAGACCCGGCTGCAGATAAGCATCCATGTCCTGGTCTATTTGGCCGTCATGATCATCGGCTCCGTGATGTTCGCGAAGTTCTGGATAGAGACGACCAACATGGGCGCTGAGGCCGTGGCCTCCCAGATCGAGTCGAGCGGCATGCAGATACCCGGGTTCAGAAGGGACCCGAGGGTGCTCAAGAGGGTGCTCGAGAGGTACATACCCGTCGTGACTGTCATCTCGGGAGCTGTTGTCGGCGGACTCGCCGCAGGCGCGGATCTGATAGGGACGGTGGGGAACGCGTCCGGAACGGGAGTGCTTCTCGCGGTAGGCATCATGATACAGCTGTACGATGCTATCGGCAGAGAGCAGATGATGGAGATGCACCCTGTCCTCAGAGGGTTCTTCGGAGGAGAGTAGCGAGATGCCCGGCTCTGGAGCGACCGGCACGACGAAGCCTGCCAAGCCGGACTTCGCGAACCAGATGGTGATGCTGTTCGCGTTCATGATAGCCCTGCTCGTCATGTTCGACAACGACCTGAGGCAGGGCCTGGGCAAGATCGTAGGTGTGCCTCTGACGCCGCTCGTGGGGTTCGACGGCCAGCTGCCGATACTCACGCTCCTGTTCACGGGCCTTTTGATGAGCTTCTTCAGCATATCTGTCAGGCACATCTTCGTCGACTGGGTCGGACAGGCACGGGTCGCGAGGATCACCTCGGCGTTCCAGAAGGAGATGCGTCAGGCCAGGCAGAGCAACAACACCTACAAGCTGAAGAAGCTGAACGAGCTCCAGCCCCAGATCATGTCGCAGTCGATGAAGGCCTCTCAGACGCAGATGAAGCTCATGCCCGTCACCATGCTGGTGGTCATACCGATCTTCGCCTGGTTGGCGAACTTCGTGTATCTCGACCTCGAGTCGACCGTGTTCTCCGTCCCCTGGGCCCTCGACGTCAGCATGAAGAGCTCGAACATACTCCCCAACTGGATCCTGCTGTACTCGCTGATGACGCTCCCGTTCGGCCAGGTGCTCACAAGGACCCTGAAGTACTTCAGCTTCTCCAAGAGGCTGAGGAAGCTCGAGTCCGGGGTCGGGGAAGAGGCGGACTCGTGCAAGTCGGACGAAGAGGCTGCGTGAATGAGAATCGCGATCTCCGGACCGCCCGGAAGCGGGAAGACGACCGTGTGCGTGCTCGTCGCGAACCTGCTCGGGTGTGAGTTCGTTCTGGTTGGCCAGATATTCCGGCAGATGGCGATCGAGCGCAGGATGACGCTGGACACCTTCTCGAGGCTCGCGGAGGAGGACGAGACGATAGACAAGGAGCTGGACAGACGCATGATCGCGATCGCTCAGACAAAGGAGGACATCGTGCTCGAGGGCAGACTGTCCGGAGCGATGCTGAAGTCCAGGAAGATACCTGTGTTCACGGTCTATCTCGACGCACCGGAGCAGGTCAGGGCGCAGAGGATAGCGCAGAGAGAGGGCAAGGACCCCGAGGAAGTCCTGAGAGAGATAAGGCTCAGAGAGCGGTCGGAGAGGAAGAGATATCTCGCTTTCTACGGGATAGACCCGACAGACAGATCCATATACGATCTCTGGATCGACTCGTCTGATCTGACTGCGGCGAAGGCCGCGGAAGCGATAGTCCAGAAGGCGAGGAGCACGGGGGCGCAGGATGCTCGTCAAGGCGAAACGGCCGGCTAGCTCCGGACTTGGAAGAAGACCTGAGGAGCGCACGGTCAACGAACTCCTCAAGGACGGAGTCGTCGTCATCGACAAGCCCTCGGGCCCGACATCACACCAGGTGACTAGCTGGGTGGCCCAGATGGTCGGCGCCCACAAGGCTGCACACGGAGGCACCCTGGACCCGAGGGTGACGGGCGTGCTGCCCATCGGCCTTGGGAACGCGGTCCGCGCGGTCGATTCGCTGCACTACGGCACGAAGGCGTATGTTGGCGTCATGAAGATGCACGGCAACGTCGACCAGAAGCGCCTCGAGGAGGTATTCAGGGAGTTCACAGACGAGCTCTACCAGACGCCTCCGATGCGCTCGGCCGTCAAGCGCGAGCTCAGGACGCGCAGAGTGGAGTCGCTGGACCTGCTCGAGGTCTCCGGAAGGGACGTTCTGTTCAAGGTGTCCTGCGAGGCGGGAACATACATAAGGAGCCTGTGCGTGGACATCGGAGACGCGCTGGCCGTGGGAGCGCACATGCAGGACCTCAGGAGGACCAGGGCGGGTGCGATGACCGAAGACGATGCCGTGTCCCTTCACGATCTCAAGGACGCATTGGTGGAGTTCGAGGCCGGCGGGCCCGAGGAGCTCAAGCGCATGCTCAGGCCGAAGGAGGTGCTCCTCGCCCAGCTGCCGAAGGTACAGGTGAAGGACTCCGCGGTGGATGCCATATGCCACGGAGCGAACCTCGCTCTGCCGGGCCTGGTAGCCATGGACGAGGGCATTCGAGCGGGAGACACGGTCGCCTTGATGACACTGAGCGGCGAGGGTGTGGGCCTCGGTAAGGCGCTCATGACCTCGGAGGAGATGATGAGGCGGTCCGAGGGTTTCGCGGTCGACGTCTCGAGAGTGCTGATGCCGACCGGGACATACGCGTCCGTCTGGAAGAGCGCGGCGGAGCGCTCTCAGCAGAAGTGATCCAGCGTGTGCTGCCTTGCCACGAGCGGCTGGGCGGGGATGCCCAGCTCGCGCCTGATGAGGTGCGCGAACTCCTTCGCGAACCCATGCTGCGTGAAGACCTTCTCCGGGGAGCACCTTCTCACGAACTCGAGCAGCTCGTCGCATCCGCAATGATCCGACACGACGAAGGCCTCGTCCACACCGGACTGATAGGTGTAGCCCCTGTCGAGAGCCCATCCGGAGAATGCGGCTGTCTTCGCCCCTCTGCCCACGAGCTTCCGGACGAACTCCCTATCCTTGCCCATGCCCGAGGTGATGTATACGAACGGGGGCTTGGTCCTCTCGGGGTCGTACTCCGCATCGCAGAGATCATATCCATGCGAACGGAGCAGCCTGTTGTTCTGCGCGATAGTCGGGTGAAGCGCCAACGGAAAGTCGCGGAACGACGCCGTCAGCTCTTGGGATTTCCCGAGGGGATATGCGAACAGGACCGCGATTCTGTTCTTGCCAACGATGTCCTCCAGCCAATCCTTGGCGACGGCGATGACCTCGGAGTGCTCGGGGAAGACATACTGCGGCTTCCCGTAGGTCGCCTCCGTGATGAGTATGTCGCACTTGTGCGGTCTCGCGGCCTTCGTGCTCCCCTTGTCCCTCGTGCAGAAGTCGCCCGTATACAGGACGGTCTTGTCTCCCTTGACGGCGAACATCCTCGATCCCGCGATGTGCCCCGCCTCGAGCGAGCGGACGCCGCCCTCGGAGCGTATCTCGATCTCCTTCCGACGGCGCACTCTCACGAAGTCCCGGGTGATGGGGGAACATGTTGCCGCCATGTCCTTGAAGGAGGTGGGCAGATGGTCGGAGTGGGCATGAGATATCATGTTCACGTCCCCAGGCTCAAGCCGCCTGGGGTCGAACCTGAACGAGCGATTGTCCATCGTGAGGAGAACGCCGTTTCCCAGGTGTATCATTCCGCCCACGCCCTCTCGCGCTGCCCGCGCTTCGACTCCACCCCAGGAAGAAGGTGGTATAAGCTATCTTATCCTCTCGAGCGAAAATGCGCCGATCATCAATGCCTTGTTGGTGTGCCTGTACTCTATCCAAGCTCGGGTCTGCGCGTCCCCTATCCCCTGGACGCTCAAGAGGTTCTTCTGCTTCTCCGTCTTGAACTGCACAGCCCCGGACATGTGATGCTGGATCGACTCCAGCTGCTGCTCGGTGTGCATCCCGCGCTCGACGGCGTACACGGAGACCGCATTGGCCTGCTTCATCCTCCCCGCGAGCGCCTGGACGAACTGGAAGGCGCTCTTGTCGTCCGTCTGTGTGATGCTCATCGAGATCGATAGGTAGGCGAGCCTGAAGTATAGGTGCTTCTGCTTCTGAATGGCCCTGACGCAATCGTCAACTGCCTGCTGGATCCCTGCGAGGTCGCCTGGCTTTGACACATGCCGCACGTTCGCCCTCTCCACTCCCTGGGCGTCCGCCGGCATGCCCGAGGCGTCCACCCAGTGGACCAACCCAAGGTTCTCGAACTCCATGAAGGTGGGGAGTATCGGCGCCATCTCCTTCGCGATCTCCGTGGGAGCCCGCGAAGTCGTCACGATGACCGCGGGGACGCCCTTCCTAAGGCCTTCCGCGAGGAACAGCAGCATCGCGACCTCCTTCCCCACGAACGGCGGGCCGACGTAGAGCACGTTCGAGCCGAAGGGCATGCCCCCTATCAGGAGGTCGTCCAGGCGCTCTATGCCCGTCTTGATCTTCTCGCCCGCGTACTCCTCCTCGACCGCCTCCTCCATCTCCTCTACATCCTTTCTGAGGTGGGCCCTCAGAGCGGCCTCTCGCCTCTCGAGCTCCTTCTCTCGCTGGTACAGGCGGGACTTGAGCTCCTGCTCCCTCTCCATCAGACGCTTCTCCCTGAACTGGAACGCTTTCTCGCGCTCGTCCTCCTCGGGGACCTCGTACTCAGCGCGGACCTCGTCGACCTCCTCGGCGCTCTCAAGTATCTCTCTCTCGAGAGCCTTCAGTTCCGCGTGCTTCAGGCCTATCTCGGCCTCCTGTGCCTTGAGGTCTTTCTCCTTCTCGAGCAGCTGCCTGAGCCTCGAACTCATCTGGTCGTGCTCGGTCCTCAGCCTCGTCTCCAGCTCCTTGATCTTCTCCTCGCGCTTGGCCAGAGCGGTCATCTTCCTGGCGACCTCCTCCTCCTGGACAGTGACCGCGGACATCTTCGAACGCGCCGCCGAGGTGAGGTCCTCGTACTGTCTCTCCCTGTCGCCCATGACCGCCCTTGCGCTGTCCATCTCGGCCAATCTCGAGTCCAGGCCTTCGAGCTCGGCCCTCAGCTTCGACTCCCTGTCCGCCAACGCCTTCTCCCGGACGACGACCGCGCCCTCCTTCTCGATGAGGTCGCTCATCTGCTTGTCGGCACGGGCGATCAGCCTCTCCGCCTTCTCGGACTTCTGCCGGAGGTCGTCCTCCGCGGCCTTGATCGACATCTCCTTCTCGACGAGTGCCTGCTGCCTCATCAGGAGCTGATCCTGCAGGCTCTGGATGGCGGTCTTCTCCTGGGCGACCTGGCCCAGCTGCTCCGTCACCGAGACGGCCTCCATGCTCTTCATATCGAGCCTGCTCTCTCTCAGCCCGAGCTGCTTCTCCCTCTCCGCGAGCGCCGTCTGGAGCCTCTCCAGCTCCTCGCGGGTGCTGTCCAGCTCCCTGTGCTCCGCCTCGATCTCCGCCAGGCTGTGCTTGATATCCCTGTCCCTAGCGGTCGCATCTATCAGGAGTTTGTTCGATTCGATCTCCCTGCGAGATATCGCATCCTCCTTGGCCTCGAGCGCCTTGGAGCGCTTCTCGAACTCCCTCTTCGTCGCCTCGAGCGCCCCCAGCTTCAGCTGGAACGCGTCCCGCTGGCTCTCGATGGCAGCCTCCTGCTTCGCGATCTTCTCCCTGTCGGCCCTGAGCATCTCCAGGCGCTGGTTGGCCTCGGACTCCATTGCCGCGAGCTGTTGCTTCCGCGCCTCCAGAGCGGTCATCTCGTCCGTGAGGCGTCTGTCGTAGGTCTCCAAGTCCGACTCCCTGGACCGAAGGGCGTCCTCCCTGTAGCTCAGGGCGGCCCTCTTCTTGTCCAGGTCGATGAGCTGTTCCTTCAGCTTGCTGTCGCTGGCCCTCAGGACCTCCCGCTGCATTAGCGAGGTGGAGCTCGCGACTATGTGCAGCATCGCCCCGCTCAGGTGTATCGAGACCGCGCTGCCGAGATATGCCATGGGCAGTATGCTCGCCATCTCCTCTTCCGTGAACTCAAATATGATCGGGAACACGAGCAGGGCTATCGGGAACACCGCCGCGAGGATGGCGGTCGTCTTCCGCCTGCTGGTGCCCTCCCAGGTCATGGCGAGCGAAACCTCTGTGAGGCATATGCCCAGGAGGGACGCTGAGTACAGCCAAGGCGGCCGGCCGAGCACGACATACCCGTACTCGTCCAAGGCTATCAGCAGCATGATGAACAGGGGCGCCACAAGAGCCGCCACGCTCGTGACGAAGTGTGGTTGCTCGTGGTCCGCGAGGTACGGTTCCCACTTGACCCAGAGGGCCACGACCGCGACCGCGACGCCCGTGATGAGCGGTATGAACCACTTGAGCGTGACGAGCCACTCGATCCTGAGGAAGTCCCAGTTGATCAGGCCGTAGGAGATGAGAGCTGTGAGTGCGAGCGCCAGGGCCGAGGCTATTCCTATCATGTGCGCCAATCTGCCCATCTTGAGCTGCAGCATCGCGGCCCGTCTCGACCGCCGCACCTCCGCGGACTCGGCCTTCTCCTGTTGGCTCCTCCGAGAAGTGCTAGACGATGCTCTCTTGGACGACGTCCTGGGGGCCATGGTTCTCTATCCCTTGCGAAAATGTGTACTGGGGGCTGCTAGTCGAAAAGCACCCTGGCTGTACTTAAACATTGACTTGCGATTTCCAGTGGAGGACTTGCTTGTGGGCTTTCCCTGGGCGGGTCTGCCAGCTGGATTTTATTCGGCTAACTAGTTTCACCATGCTCCCCCCTGCACCCGTTTAACTCCCGAACGGCGGATGATGTCATGCCGGTGATGCCGATTGAACTCGCAGAAGCCCTTCGTTCTCGAGCCTACCGCGGCGCACGTGCTCGACGGCGAGCCGCTCATGCAGGAGCGGGTGCTGGAGACCTCCGTGCTGCAGCTCGACGAGCTCATAGGGGGCTTCCGGTCGGGGCAGGTCGCGCTCCTCGACAGCGACAGCTCGTACTCGACCGACCTGCTGCACCTGCTCTCGGTCAGAGCCATCTCGCAGTTCGACGAGGAGGTCGTCTGGATAGACGGTGGCAACTCGATAAACCCGTACTCGATCGGCTCGCTATGCAAGAGGCTGGGGCTGGACAGGCGCGAGATACTGTCCAGGATCGACGTCTCGCGTGCGTTCACCGCCTACCAGTTAGTGACGCTCATAGATGAGAGGCTCGAGGAGCAGGTCGAGCTCAGCTCCCCGGCGGCAGTGGTCGTCTCATCCATCACGGAGATGTTCCTCGACAAGGACATGAAGTGGATGGAGTCGCACCAGCTCCTGAGGCGGTGCGCGGAGGACATATCCAGGATAACGAGGGAGCACGAGACGATATCGGTGTTGACCAACAACGTCCACCACATGGCCCGCCCGAGCCCGAAGCTGTCTATGCTCCTCTACGAGCACGCGGACCTGGTGGTACAGATGAGGACCAGGCGGAACGGGATGCTCATCAGGTTGCCGGGGAAGGACAGGCAGACTCTGTTAGTCCCCGTCCCGTGGAACCAGTACACTCTGGACGAGTTCAGGGGGGATGCAGACGGGAAGGACCGTGCCTACATACCGCTTGGCCCTTGAGGCCCTGGCACAGCAGTGGAACGACTACAGGAGGGCCCTGAGGAGCGCGGACAGGGAGGCCTTCGACGCGCTCGTGAACAGAGCTAGGATGCACGCCTCCGCGGCCACATACGCGATAAGCCTCGATCCTGCCGAGTCGGCCCTCCTCTCGATGCTTCTCGAGCACGAGAAGGAGCTGCTGGAGATCAGGAGGAAGATGCGCGCGGGAGAGTCGGAGGATGAGGGGAGTGGTGAAGGGGGAGGATGAGGGGCTGGCTCCTGGACATATACCCGGACCACGGGACGAACTCGATGGTCTACTGGGTGCGCACGAGGAGAGGCACTGAGAAGATAGTGGACAGATCGTTCCTGCCGAAGATATACGTCCACTCATCCCCTCAGAGGCTAGACGAGCTCGAGAAGGCCCTGCCGATCCTGGACGCCGTCGGGTCCGTCGGGCGCGAGATGAAGCGCACTTGGCTCGGCGAGCAAGAGCGCGAGGTCCTCGGCGTGACCATAAGGGACTACGACAAGGTCGAGGACGTAGCGCATACTATCGACAACCGCGGGAGGTACAAGGACTACGCGCTCTTCAACGTGGACCTCAGGTTCAGCCAGAGGTACCTCGTGGAGAAGGACCTGTTCCCAATGGGCCTGCTCGAGCTCCGGCCTCGGCCGAGGATGCTCGAGGATCCGTACGCGATAGACTACGAGCAGCCGCCCCTGACATCCGCGGTCCTGAGCATACGCACCGACGCGAGGAAGGGCATCCCGACCCTCGACGACGAGCTGCTGTCCGCGAAGGTCGATGATGATTCCTTCGACGGCTCCGATGAGGACATCCTAAAAGGCGTCCAGGAATGCCTGAGGGCCAAGGACACGGATGTGCTGTACACGGACGACGGGGACTCTTTCGCGATTCCCTATCTGTTCAAGCTCGCGAAGCGCCTCGGGCTACCGCCGCTCAGACTCGGGAGGGACCAGGACGACCAGAGGACGGACAGGAGGGGGAAGTCGTACTTCACATACGGGCAGATCAAGTACAAGCCCCCCTCGTACAAGCTCAGGGGAAGGGTGCACATCGACAGGTCGAGCTCCTTCATGTTCATGGAGAGCGGCCTGAACGGACTCACGGACCTCTCCCGCATATCCGGCGTGCCCGTCCAGGAGCTCTCCAGGCTCTCGCCCGGGAGCGCCATCAGTGCCATGGAGGCCAACCAGGCGCTCAGGGACGGCTGCGTGATCATGTGGAAGAAGAACCTCCCCGAGAATTTCAAGACGGCCGAGGATCTCGTCGTGGCCGACCGGGGAGGGTTCATCTACGAGCCCGTGATGGGCATACACGACCGGGTCCTCGAGGTCGACTTCACATCCCTCTACCCGAACATCATGGTCAGGTTCAACATCTCTCCCGAGACGGTCATGTGCCCCTGCTGTCCCGAGCCCTCGAGACGCGTCCCGGTCATAGGCTATGGCATATGCGACAGGCAGATCGGGCTCATACCTCGCGTGCTCAAGCCGGTGGTCGAGCGCAGGACCAGGCTCAAGAGGCTCGCTAAGGCAGGCACGGCCGAATCAGCGGCCTACAAGGAGAGGGTGGACATACTGAAATGGCTCCTGGTGACATGCCTGGACGCGGCGACCGAACTGCCGTTCAGAATCGACGGCAGGTTCGACATACTCCCCGTGGAGGACCTGGTCGACAGGTATGCCAGAGGAGCGTGCGGCGAGTTCGAGGTCCCCGACAGGCTGGAGCTGTTCGGAGTGGACAGGTTCCTCGAGCCGGCCATCAAACGCGCGTCAAAGGCGTTCAGGTTCCCCGCGCCCGAGAGGATGGTCGAGATAGGCCTGTGCGACGGCAAGCTCAGGCTCACCCCGGACCATCCGTGCTACGTGCTCAGAGGCGATGATCTCGCGGTCGAGCCTGCAGAGATGCTGCGGAAGGGCGACCTGCTCCCGAAGCTCCTGCCGTTGTACAGCAGAGAGTCCGCGGCCGGCAGGTGCCTCTCGGCTGTGACAGTCGAGTCCGTCGGCCATGCGAGGCCCTCGAGCGACTCCGTGTACTGTCTCGGCGTGAGCGAGCCTCTCCACGGGTTCGTGCTGGCCAGCGGAGTGCTCACGCACAACTGCTTCGGGTACACGGGCTACAGGAACGCGAGGTTCGGCAGGATCGAATGCCACGAGGCGATAAACGCCTACGGGAGGGAGATCATGCTCCAGGCATCGGAGATCGCCGAGGCCCACGGGTTCGAGATACTCCACGGGATAGTGGACTCGCTCTGGCTGAAGGGGGACGGAGACCCCGAGAGGTTCTGCGAGCACGTCTCCGGGCACATAGGGATACCCCTTGAGCCCGAGGGGATGTACAAGTGGATCGTGTTCCTCCCGGGCAGGATGCACGGCGTGGGCGTGCTCAACAGATACTACGGCCTGTTCGAGGACGGGAAGCTGAAGCTGAGGGGGATCGAGCTGAGGCGGAAGGACACGACGGGCCTGGTCAAGGACCTGCAGAACGACCTCCTCGCGCACTTCTCGAAGGCGTCGGACTCCCAGCAGTTCATCGAGCTGATCCCGTCCTCCCTGGACATAGTCGACGGATATGTGGAGGCGGTCAGGTCCGGGACGGTGCCCCTGAGCAAGCTCATGATGACCAAGAGGGTGTCCCAGGCCCTAGGGGACTACAGACAGCTGAACGACAGCGTTGCCGCGCTCATGCAGCTGGAGGCAGACGGTTTCGAGGTGAACCCCGGCGAGGGCGTGAGGTTCATGATATGCGACCGAGGCAGCAGGGACCCCGGGAGACGCGTGAAGGTCGAGCCGTTCACGACGGGGCACGAGGATTACGATGCCGAGGCCTATGTAGAACTCGTCCTCAGAGGGGCCGAGGGGCTCCTCCTGCCCTTCGGATACGACCGGGAACGGCTCTCCGACATACTCGGGCGGAAACGTCAACGTTAACATTGATAACGGTGATTGTGCCATTAAATAGTCAGTATGCCGACAAACCTATATACAATGCTGACCAAACAGGTCACGGCGCAAAGGGGGGACACTGACTTGATAAGCATCAAGATGTTCGCGCTGCCTTTTGTCGTTTTGACAGCTGTTGCGATAGCAGCGGCCCCCGCTCCGATCGCCTTGGACGATGCGCCCGAAATGCCCGAAGACGACGATGACGATTCCTGCGACAAACTCGTCAACGTCAGCGGAGAAGTGACAGAGCTCATCTACAAAGACTGCGAGATGCAGGACGAGGACGGGTCGAAGCTCGTGACCGCTTTCGTCATAGACGACGAGGTCATGGTCGAGTTCGGCCCGTGGTGGTACTGGGCGTATCTCGGGGTCAACATGACGGACTTCCTCGAGGTAGGTGACGAGGTCAATGTCACGGGCGAGTGGGAGGAGCCCGAGGACGATATGAAGCTCCTTTGTGCATGGCATATAGACAACCTCACGACGGACGAACAGCTCACGATAAAGGAGGAAGGAAGGCCGCCTTGGGCAGGAGGCCCAAAGGCGCTGGGTATTGATCCTTGGCCTTCGTCCAAAAAGGACGGGTAACCAGGCCAAGTAGCAGCGCCGAAACCGGGTACTGCAATTCGGGGGGAGTGGGGCGGCCTTCCTCCTCTGATAACCCTCATTCTTCGATTTCGGACAGGATGGCTTTTTGAAGTAGCAGCCATATCTCATCATGACATCAGAGGTGGGCGGGCCCGTGCTCGTCCTTTCAAGCGCGGGCCGCTGCAGGCGAACAGGCGCCCATGCCGGCCGTCTCAGCGCGACCCACCTGAGATAAGGGTGCGTCGTTTGAAGCGATGTTCGGAGGCAGAGCCGAGGAAGACCGTCTACGAAGTCGTCGTACGTTGCCCGGGAGTGCACCTGCGGGGGATAGAGCGTATGACCGCCCTCCCTCTGGGCGTGGTGAGATATCACCTCGAACGGCTTCAGCGCGACGAACTGTTGTTTTCGAAAGAGGACAGGCATTTCAGACGCTTCTTCCCCAGCAGCGAGCTTCCCAAGGGACGCACCGAGACCTTCGACGTGCTCAGGCAGGAGGGGCTTAGGAGGATCGTCCTGCATCTGCTGAACAGCCCCGGAGCGACGCATGGCAGCATGGCGGCTGTCCTCTCGATCCCCGCCTCGACGCTCTCGACGCACCTCGCCACTCTGCTGCGAAAGAAGGTCGTCAGGAGGGAACGGAGGGAGGGGAGGAACATGTATTTCGTCGCGGACGAGGAGAGCGTCGTCAAGGTGCTGGTGGTCTACAGGCAGAGCTTCCTGGACAAGCGTGTCGACCAGGCCATCTCGACCTATCTCAAGCGTGGGTGATCAGAACATCATCCCGAAGAAGGTCATCCCAACGGGCACCAGAAGGCAGCCCATCAGCTGAATGCGCCTCACGCCCACGAGCGGAGGGATGAGTCCGAGCGACGCGCAGGTCGCCATGAGCAACGCCCCTCTGCTGCCCGTGAGCCAGACCGACAGACACACCACGAACACGAGGGATGCGATCGCGAGCCGCCTCGAGCACAGGAGTTCCTTGAACCGTATCAGCCAACCATCGCATCTCGTCAGGACGGCGAACGAGAACAAGCCTGCGAGCAGCATCGCTATCAGGATGGAGGCCATGGACAGCGGCTCCGAGGTCCAGGGCCCGTCGAGGACACGGGGGCCCAGCAGATCCTTCACCGCCTCCATCGTCCCGCTCCTCGCCCTCGAGATGACGAAGAGGGCTCCAAGGGCGAAGACGGCTCCCGAAGACGACACGACTGAGTAGAGCCATATGAACCTCAGCGAGCTCCTGACTTCGTTGACGCTGGAGTGCTCCGAGGTGCTGGGCGAGCAGAGAGTGGCTGCCGATCCGGAGGTCATGCCGGGCATCCAGCCGACGATCAGCCCTCCGACCATCCCGGTCGTGATGTCCCTTAGCTTCGGCACGAAGGCGGGAGTGCCCTCACTCGGCTGGAAAGAGGGTGCGACCGTCCTCGAGCGCAGGCTCAGCAGAAGGCCGGGGACTCCGAACAGGCCCGCGAACATCGGCAGCAGAAGGGAGGACCGCGGCACGAACGGGGCCTCCATCCAAGGGAAATCCGGGATACCGCATGCGAAGTAGTTGGTCGTCAGGACCGTCGTGCCCACGAGCCCCGCAGTGACGAAGACCGCGGCGCCGGAGAGCACCCTGGTCCACGCGTTCTTGACCTTCTTGCGCAAATCTAGGCTGGGAAAGCCCTCGGACAGCAACAGGACCGAGCAGAACGCCGCGATCACGAGGAACATGACGCTCCTGATGGAGCCGTAGAGGCCGATCGGTGGGGACATCAGGAAGCACACCGGGCAGAGGACCAGCAAGGCCGCGAGGAGGCCCTCGAGAGACCCTATTGCTGAGGCGAGCACAGCCAGGTTCCCCATTCCAGCCTTCGCGAGGCGATGCGCAGGCAGGACAGAAACGACATCCTCTGAAGGGATGCCGACATAGGTCGATGGCACCGCCTCGGAGAACATGTGCGCCACCATACAGGCGCTGAGGAAGCAGCACAGGAGAACGGAGGGGCTGCTCTCGTTCGTGAGCGCGGAGAGAGGCCCGAACACGGAGGCTGCCACGATGGCATTCGCAGCCGTCGCCGCGGCGATGTTGTTCATGTGGAATCCGGGGACCAGGCCCGCGCAGAAGCCGAGGCAGGATCCTAGGACTGAGGAGCCGGCCACCGCGAGCAAGAGACCGAGCTCGGGCATCGGGCGGAGAGCGACCTCCCCGCTCATACGGGCGGGCACTACAGTTAGTCTGCGGGTCGCGACTCTATATCACAAAAATGATTCAAAATCTGTTTATCATATATTCGGACAGACCTTTACTAGCACAACAGCCCTCAGAGGAGAACGACCTTGCCGTCCACCACATCGACCTTGACGAGGGTCTTGATCTGCAGGCCGATCTTCCTCTCGATCTCGTGCTTCTTGTCCGTCTTCTCGATGACGACCAATATGTCCACGATCTTGACCTGCATCGACTTCAGGGCCTCGACCAAGGCCCAGAGGGTGCCGCCCGTGCTCACGACATCGTCCACGATCACGACCCTGTCCCCTGCCTTCACGCCGTTGATGAACAGGGCCGACTTGGAGTAGCCCGTGACCTGGGACAGGTTGACCTCGCCTGGCAGGCCATACATCCTCTTGCGGACGATGTTGAAAGGCTTGCCCGTCCTGAGTGACAGCGCGGTGGCGAGCGGTATCCCGAGCGCCTCTATGGTGATTATCAAGTCGCAGTCGAAGTTGCCGATCTCCGCCATCGCGTCTGAAATCTCCTTGAGGACCCTGGGCTCCACCTTCGGGATGCCGTCCGTGATGGGGTGTACCATGTAGTCGTACTCGCCGCGCTTGACTATCGGCGACTCCACGAGCGATTCCTTGAGCGCTTCTAGTGCCATGGCGGTCACAAGGAAACGTCGTGGGCATAATAAACCTTGTCCGCTCACGGTTCTGGTACGATTCGGGTGGTGAGGCCTATCTGGCATCTATCGAGGTCCAGCTCCGATCAGGATGCTACATGTAATGGCATGTGACTCGTACCATGGTAGGCGTGAATCGCAGGATGCTGGTCAAGGGGGTGGTCTTCCGGCTCGATTCCGAACTCCCTCCCGAGGCGAAGGTCCTCCTCCAGGACTTCAGGCTTGCCGTGGACTGTGCCATAAGGGCAGGCCTCCAGGCACGCGTCACCTCAAGGAATGCCCTCAACAAGCTTGCCTACAGGGGTTTCCGAGGCGACTTCCCGAACATGTACTCCCAGCACCTCGTCTCATCGTTCGAGGTCGCGGCAATACAGGTCAGGCACCACGACTGGCGCAAGAAGCTCCAGAGGAAGAAGGCCTGTGACAGGCGCACCTCTAGGAGGCTGTGCAGGAGAGAGGGCAGGAGGGAGCACAACAGGATAGACTACAGGTTCCACCAGGTGGCCGACGCCGTCCTCAGGTTCGCCGATGACAACAGGTCGGCAATAGTGCTAGAGGACCTGAAGGGCATCAAACACAAGAAGAACAAGGACCTCAACCGCCGCCTGAGCTTGTGGCCCAGGAGGAAGCTCCACAGCATCATCGAGTACAAGGCCAAGTGGAGGGGGATCCCCTTGATGAAGGTGGATCCGAGGTACAGCAGCAGAACGTGCCCGATATGTGGGAGAAGACAAGATTCCCGAATGGGCGCGGTGTTCGAGTGCGGGTGCGGGTGGCGCCTGGACAGGCACATCAACGCCAGCCTGAACCTGCAGCACACAGCCGTCTCCAAGGGAATGGAGGTGGCCAGGGGGTCTACGGTTCGACCCCGGCGCGTTCCAGCATGACGTGATGATGGCCCTCTACGAGCCAGCGATGGCCGCACGGTCGGAGCCGAATGGAACGAGTTGCGCTGGCGAGGAGGCCGCCTAGCGGTCATCACCCGCTGGTGCAACAGAACCTCGGCTCACCGTCCACGGATGATCACGTCGACGAACTGGAAGTCCTCGACGTCGAACAGGCCTCTGTCGCCGATCTTCAGGCTAGGTATGACCAGGAGGCTGAGGAAGGAGAGCGTCATGAAGGGGTCCTCGAGCGCACATCCCATCTCCTTTGCCTTCTGGACGAGCGAATCCAGCATGCGCTTCACCTCGCTGACCGGGCGTGTGCACATGAGGCCCGCGACCCTCAGGTTCAGCATGCTGCACTTCCCGTCTGCATTGACGCAGAACCCCCCGCTCTCACCTATCAGTGCGTTCACTGCGACGGCCATCTCCTCGGACTGCACGCCCACGACGATGATGTTGTGGGAGTCGTGCGCTACGGAGGAAGCGATGGAACCTCTCTTGAGCCCGAACCCCTTGACGAAACCGTTGCTGACCGGCGCGTCCTTGTACCGGTTGACCACCGCTATTCGCACTATGTCCTGCTCCAGGTTGGGCATCACCTTGCCGTTCTCGACCATGAGCGTCGCAGTGAGGTGCTTCGTTGTCAGCTCGTCCGGGATCAGGCCTATCACACGCACCTCGGCCATCGGGCCCGCGGCGGGTATCTCGAAGTCTGAGGGCGTCCTCCGCTGAAGGATGAACTGGCTGACCATCTCCTTCGGCTTCACTTCGAACTTGGGGATGCCGTTGGCCGCGACGAGCTCCCCGCCTATGTAGACCTCTTCCGCCTCGAAGTTCCTGAGGTCCCTGACCCTCACGATATCGGCCGCCAGGCCTGGCTCTATCGCACCTATGGGTAGCCCGTAGTGCAGCGCGGGGTTGATGGTCGCCGCACGGAGCGCATGCAGGGGGTCAACGCCCGATGCAACAGCGAGCGAGAGCGTCCTGTCGATATGACCCGCAAGAAGGTCCGAGACGTTCTTGTCGTCCGACACGAGAATGAACTCGTTCTGCTTGGCGAACGGGATCAGAGGGATGAGGTTCTTCGAGGCGCTGCCCTGGCGCACCATTATGCGCATCCCGAGATCATGCTTCTCCCTGGCCTCCTCCGCGGAGGAGCACTCGTGGTCGGTCGATATCCCCAGGCCGATGTACTCCTTGAGATCCGCGCCAGTGACCATCGGGGCGTGTCCGTCTATCGGTTTTGCCAGCTTCTTGGCCACATCGATCTTGGAGATGACCTCGGGGTCCTTTCGGATCGCGCCTGGGTAGTTCATCATCTCTCCCAGCGCGACGAACTCGGGTCTGCTCAGGAGCTGCTCTATCTCCGCGGGGCCTAGCGCCGCCCCCGCAGTCTCGAACGGAGTCGCGGGGACGCACGAAGGCGCTGTGAAGTAGACTCTCAGCGGGACGGTCTTCGAGTCCTTGACCATGTAGTCGATGCCCTGCATGCCCAGCACATTCGCTATCTCGTGCGGGTCCGTCACGACCGCGGTGGTGCCGTGCGGGACAACCGCCTCGGCGAACCTGGATGGCACGGTCAGCGACGATTCGATGTGTATGTGCGCGTCTATCAGCCCAGGTATCAGGTAGGTGTCGTACTTAGCTGAGACCTCCTCCACGCTTTTCACAAGGCCGTTCTCGAACTCGACCCGTCCTGGAAAGACCCGCTTGTGCCTGACGTCGACGATGTTACCCTCTATCAGACTACCCACTCGCACTCCATATCTGATTCTGGCATCATAACCGTTCTGATTGGGGCTCTCCGGCTGCACTGAATGTGAACGGCAACAAGTCTAAGAACCCCGGGCACATTCGCGAAATCGAGGTGTATTTCATGAACACACCACAGGGAACGATCGAGATTGCCCCAGGAGTGCACTGGGTGGGTGTGAAGCATCACAACAGGAGGCTGTTCGACGGCCTCATACCGCTGCCGTACGGCACGAGCTACAACGCCTATCTGGTGCTGGGAAAGGAGAAGACGGCTCTCATAGACACCGTCAACCCAGGCTTTGAGCAGGAGCTGGTGGAGAAGATATCCCAGCACATCGACCCGTCGAAGATCGATTATGTCGTAATGAACCACGCGGAGCCGGACCACGCGCACGCCTGCAAGCACATGATCGACCTCGCGAAGGACGCGAAGCTCGTCGCGAGCGCCAAGGGGAAGGAGGCAGCGATGATGTACTTCGACATACCCGCGGAGAGGATCATGGTCGTGGACGAGAGCACAAAGCTGGACCTCGGTGGCAAGACCCTCAGCTTCGTCGACGCGCCCTGGCTCCACTGGCCGGAGACGATATTCACATATCTCGAGGAGGACAGGATACTGTTCCCGTGCGACTTCTTCGGGTCACATGTCGCGCTCGGCGAGTTCTACGCGCACGAGCTGGGGAACGACAAGAGCCTCGACATGGCCAAGCTGTACTTCGCGGAGATCATGATGCCTTTCAGGAGGCAGGGGGCGGCCGCCGTCGAGAAGGTCAAGAGGATCGACCCCGGAATGATCGCGCCCTCGCACGGCGTCATCTGGAAGGACCCGAAGGTCATCCTGGACCCATACGCCAAGTGGACGACCGAGCAGATGGAGAAGAAGGTCATGATCGCCTATGTCTCGATGTGGGGCAGCACCGAGAAGATGGTGAAGGCCCTGACCGAGGAGCTCGTCAAGAGGAACATTCCGGTCAACGTGTTCGACCTCCCAGTAACGGACATAGGCCATGTCGCGAAGGAGCTCATAGACACTCCTGTGGTCGTGGTCGGTGGACCTACCGTGCTCAACCTGATACATCCGTCTGCAGCGTACGCGACCCTCCTCGTGAAGCAGCTCAGGGCGCCGACGAAATACGTCGCCCTGCTGACATCGCACGGATGGTCCGGGGGCGCCGTGAAGTTCGTCTCGTCGCTCATCGAAGGCATGAAGGTCGAGGTCCTGGACGCGATCGATGTCAAAGGCCCGCCGAAGCAGGCAGAGTTCGACAGGATAGCGCAGCTGGCGGACAAGATCGCCGAGAAGCTCAAGTGAGCTGGGCGACCTGGAAACCCTGTCCCAAAACCATTCCATTTCTCATTTCCACTCGAAATGATGATATCCTCCCAGGGCGAGTGACGTCTACGATGGTCTACCCGAGAGAGGTGCTGAACAGGCTCAAGTGGACGAAGGGCGAATCGCTAGACGACGCCGCCGTCTGGTACATACACAGGGGAGCGCCTGGAGACTCGAGGAAGATCGACGGCACCTGCATACGGTCCTTGGACCGATTCTACTTCGAGACGGACGAGGCCACCATCCCGTACCACAGGATACTCAGGATAGACTACCGTGGAGAGACCCTTTTCGAGAAGGATGCCAGGGCGAAGGGACTGAGGTGATGGCGAACCCTTATCTACGCCCTGAGCATCCAGCGTTCCCATGGAGCTCCTCTGGTTGCCCTTCTCCTTGGCGACCATCATCATGTACGGTCTCGGGCAGGTGTTCGCCAAGGAAACGAGGACTCAAATCTCATCCGCGAACATGCTCGTGCTCTTCGGGGCTAATGTGCTGATCCTGTATTCCGTGTATTGGTTCGTGTTCGGTGACGGCTGGAGCCACGGTGGCAATCTCCTGCTCGAGGCGGCCGTGGCAGCGGGGCTCTCGGGTGCGGCCTTCGTGACGTACTACGAGTCGCTCAAGCACGGGAAGGTGAGCGTCGTGGGCACCATCGCGGGCGCCTATGCCCCCTGGACCGTCGTCCTAGCGCTCGTGTTCCTGGGCGAGACAATGAGCACGGGAGAGGGTCTCGGCGTGGCGCTGGTCGTGTCTGCGATGCTCCTGTTCGCGTACATACCCAACAACGGGAACGGCAACAAGAAGACCGAGCTCCTGGGGATAGTCTTCGCTTCGATGTCCCTGTTCTTCTGGGGCAGCTCGGCAGCCATGGCCAAAGGGGTCATCACGGACATCGGCAACACCGACTTCATCGGGGTGTACGCCCTCATCTGCCCCACCATCTGGATCGTCTACTGGCTCGCGACGGAGAGGGGCAAGTTCGAGATGCCGAAATCCAACAAATGGCTTCTCGAGCTCTCGATGCTGTTCATCGCAGGAGGCGGAATCACGCTCTACCTCGCAATCGAGAACGGCAACGTGTCGATTGTGTCGCCGGTCACCAACCTGTACCCAGTCCTCACGATAGCGGTAGCCAAACTCAGGCTCAAGGAGAAGCTGAACCTCAGGCAGAGCGTGGCGCTAGCGATGCTGATAGCCTCCATCCCGCTCTTCTCGCTCTAGCCGCTCTTGTACTTCCCGCCGGAGAAGACTATCCTGTCGAGAATCCTCATCTCGGGCGGTGCCTTCGAGGGTATCAGCTCTGCGACGATCTCTATGTAGTCCCTCAAGGGGCTCTTCGCGACTTTGTTCCCGAGCGTCTCCTGGAGCTGGTAGATGCCCGCGGAGTTAGACATCTTGACGTGTATCTCTATCGGCATGGTCTTTCCCTTGATGATCTCGACCGACTCGATCGACAGCGCGGACACTGAGTGTATGTCGTGCTTGCCCAGGTCGAAAGCCAGCCTCCCCCTGCCCTTGGTGATGTCGCACCCGTCGGCGATCACCACTATCGCGCTCTCGATCGTGAGCGCGTTCTCGCCGACATCGTGCGCGTACAGCGCGTGGAGTATCTGCTCCGTCACCGCGATGCGCGTCTGAGCATCGGGATAGATCGATGGCAAGAGCCGCCCCAGGATATCCTTGGCCAGCATGACGCTGAATATCTCGTGCTGCTCCCTGTGGATCGCGTTCCCGATATCGTGCAGGAAGCACCCAGCGACGATGATCAGGTGCGCGTCGTCCTCCGACAGCCCCAGCCCCTTGATGGAGTCCGGCACGAGCTCATCGTTATCCAACACCAGCTTCAGTATCGTGAGGCCGTTGGCGGTCACGATCCTCGCATGAATGGGGCCGTGGTCGTTGTACCCGAGCTTGCGCACGGCGATGTAGTTCGCGAGGCTGTTGTAGACACTGGTCTCCTCATCGGCCCGCAGCATCTCGAACAGCCTGAGCGCCTTGGGGTAGCCCTCGAGGTTCTCGGCGATCGTCTTCACAGACGCCTCTTCCAACTGCGTGTATGAGGAGGGCATCTCAAGGCCGTACAACAGACCGTTCTGTGGGGACTGCTCAGTCATGGCATCAACCGTCCTTTGTTTCAGCCTGCGATGGACTACGATGATATTGAACCTCTCCATGGTCGGCGATGCGGAGGCGGCGGTTCACAACTGTACATCAATCAGTTTTTAGTACGCGCAGACCTCTGACATCCACGCGGCCATGTCATACATCGACGAGCTCGTCTCCGTGCTCGGCAAGGAGAAGGTCCTCACCGACCCGTCGGAGAGGTTCGTGTACGGTGCTGACTGGAGCCCGAGAACACCAGACGAGTTCGTTCCTCCCGATGTTGTGGTCCTTCCGAGGACAACGCGCGATGTCCAGAGAATCGTGAAGGTCGCCTATGCACACGAGATACCCGTCACTGCAGGCGGGGGGCTCACCGGGATGCTCGGAGGCGCGGTCCCGATACATGGCGGAATCTATGTCGACACCACCACCATGAACTCGGTCGTGGAGGTCGACCCCAAGAACCAGACGATCCGGGTTCAGGCCGGCGCGACCCTCCAGGAGGTCAACGATGTCGTCTCTGCCTACGACCTCTGGCTGCCACACCAACCGGAGTCGAAATGGGTCAGCACCGTCGGCGCCGCCATTGCCTGCGACAACGACTCCACGTTCGGGGTGAGATACGGCAAGATACTGAACTGCCTCCTGAGCGCAGAGCTGGTCACGGGCACGGGGGAGGTGGTCGAGCTCGGACACAGAAAGGCGCACTTCACTTCTTCCGGGTACAAGCTGAAAGACCTGCTGGCAGGCAGCGAGGGCACCCTCGGGATCGTCACGGAGGCCACTCTGAAGCTGGAGCCAATTCCCGCATCGAGACGGGTTGACATGCTTGTCTTCCCTCGCATGGGCGCGGCCGTGGACTACCTGAGCCGGCTGCTCAAGGCGGGCCTCTGTCTCGAGGCCGCGCACATCAACTGCAGGCGGAGGCTGAACTTCTACACCCACAGCTACAGGCTGAAGTATGGTAAGGACCCGGAGATACCCGCCTGGGCGGAAGCGCTCCTGGCAATCGCGTTCGCTGGGGATCCGCAGGTCGTCGACCAGCAGAGGGAGCACGCGCTTAGGATCGCGAAGGAGTTCGAGGCGCAGCTGGTCGAGCAGAGGGAGATAGTAGATGCGTGGTGGGCTTCGAAGTACACGCTCGATTTCGAGCCCTTCAGGCAGAAGTGGCCCGACTCCCAGAAGCAGAAGAAGTTCGGCGCTGCAGACCCTGGCGTGCCCGTCGGCCGTCTGGAGGAGTTCTATCACAAGTTCGTTGAGGTGGCGGAGAAGCACCGCCTTGAGATCATAGGCATGAACGCCTACCTTGAGCATCCCAGCAGCATCGGGTTCTCGCTCTCGTGCGCGGTGTTCGTGGACTACAGGAGCCCGGACGAGGTGCGCAGGTTCAGGCAGTTCCACGACGAGCTGAGCAAGCTCGCGGTCGCTTTCGAGGGCACGATGAGCACGTTCATGAGCGACACATACCAGAAGGCGCCCTACATGGAGGTCGAGCATGGATCCTCTCTCAAGTACATGAGGGAGGTCAAGAGGCTCTTCGACCCGAAGGGGATCATGAACCCTGGCAAGAAGTTCCCCAGGGAGGTGCGGAAGGAGTGAGCACCAACCTGGAGGAGTTCAGAGAAGAGCTCGAGGTCTGTTTTGGGACATCCTGCGGCTTATGCGAGAGGGGCTGCCCCGTCTATCAGACGATGAAGATCAAGACGCTGTCCATGAAGGGGAGGAACAGGACCATGCTGGGCGTGCTCCAGGGAAAGCTGGACATCACCCCTGCGCTGGTCCAGGCGACCTTCGAATGCACTCTCTGCGGCAACTGCGACAGATGGTGCGCGCTTAAGAACACGGAGCACACGCGGTCCTTCAGGGAGTACCTGCTCAAGCAGGGCGTCGAGCCGATGAAGGAGCACTCCTCACTGCTCTTGAGCATCAGGAATTACGGCAACCCGTGGTTCCAGCCAAGGAGCGCAAGGACCAAGTGGACCCGCGGGCTGAACCTTCCCAAGGCCGCCCCGAACCAGCAGGAGGTGCTCTTCTTCGCGGGCTGCACATCCGCGGTCACCAAAGCATTGAACAGAGGGCTGGTGGCAAGCACCCGCCTGCTGCAGAGGGCGGGCGTGAAGTTCGCGATCATGGGAACGGATGAGCCCTGTTGCGGCTCCACGCTGTTGAGAGTGGGCCAGACCGAGGAGTTCGAGAAGCTCGCGGAGGAGAATGTCCGCAAGTTCGAGTCGCTGGGCATCAAGAAGATTGTGACATCCTGCCCTGGATGCTATGTCACGCTAAAGAAATCGGTCGAGATGAACGGATCGAAGATCGAGGTCGCCCACATCGCCCAGGAGACCGCGACCCTTGCCCGGGACGGCAGGCTGAGACTGAACAGGTCCTCCGAGAAGATGACCTACCACGACCCGTGCCACCTGGGCCGCCTCGGAGGCGTGTTCGAGGAGCCCAGGGAGATAGTCAAGGCCGTGGCGGAACTCGTGGAGATGCCCAATAGCGGGTACGAATCCAGATGCTGCGGCGCGGGAGCGGGGCTTCAGTCCGCGTTCCCGAAGCTCTCACGCGACCTCGCATCGAAGAGGATAGCCGAGGCGAAGGCGACCGGAGCGACCACGCTCGTGACCTCGTGCCCGTTCTGCGAGACGCAGCTCAGGACCGTCCCGGGGATCAAGGTGACCGACCTGATGGAGCTTCTGCTCGATGCCGCCGAGGATATCGAGAAGAGCGCGAGCAACAACAGGAGGCAGCCGAGCGGCTAGACGGGCCGCCTCCTTCTGAGCTCGAACTCCCTCGCCTTAATCGAGTCCCTTGCCATCGTCCACACTATCGCGAACGCAAATGCCACGCCCATGGAGAGAGCACTGGCCCACAGTATCTTCATCTCGAGCGAGGCGCTCGATATCGCTATGGCCAGATAGAGCAAACCGACGCCTATCACGGCGAAAGCCGCGCTGAGCTGTATCGAGAACCTGCACACCTGCGTGGCGGTCTCCACTTCTACCATTTCTGCCCCCAGGCATCTATCTCGGGAGACCGTACTTAAGCGTTTAGCTGGACTCCCAAGCACATGGCCACCGCTGCTCGAGAAGAACTGCGCCTCCGCGGCTCACTGGGGCCGGACGAGCTCATATGTTATGCGTTCCCTGTCCTTGCCCTTGTTCTCCTTCTTGACTATCTTGACCCGACCGACCTCGGACAGGGAGCGGACATGGGTGCCCGCGCAGGGACAGACATCGTACTGCTCGACCTTCACGACCCTGAGTTCGCGCACAGACTTCGGAAGCAGGTCCAGGTTCGCCCTCTGGGCGTCCACATCCTTCTCTATGGCCTCCCTGCTCTCGGTGCAGATCTCAACCTTCGCGCCCGTCGCGAGGATCTCGTTGCACTTGCGCTCCACCTCCGCCATCATCTCGTCCGTGAACTTGACAGGCGCGAAGTCTATCCTGGAGCGATCGTGGTACAGCTGGTTCCCCACGGTCCTCGCCTTGTAGAGGTCGTACACGACCCCGGAGACGATGTGCTGGGCGGTGTGCATCCTCATGTGCGCATACCTCCTGTCCCAGTTGAGCAGACCGTGCACATCCTCAGGGAGCACATCCGGGTTCTGGGCGAGATGATGTCTCACACCCTCCTTCTTGGTGACCTCCTTGACCTCGGCCTTGCCCCCAGGCCAGGTCAGCCAGCCGACATCCGAAGGCTGGCCTCCCCCGAGCGGATAGAAGGCAGTCCTGTCGAGGACGACATAGTCGAATCCCTTCTCCAGCACCTTGGCATCGAACTCCCTGATGTAGTTGGAGTCGATGTCCTTCATGTACAGCATCTCAGTCATAGCTTGCACTGACCCCTTGGAAGTCGAAGAAGTGAAACGCGGGAAGTGGTTTTACTCTTTCGGCGCGCCGCAGTTCGG
>JAFGHM010000052.1 GCA_016930135.1 Thermoplasmatota archaeon
ATGCGCTCGTCGCTGGAGAGCATCTTCCTCGGGATGAGTCTAGCCTTCTTGGCCATTTCAAGCCCGGGCCGATGCTATGATGTTGCTGGGTATTTAGACTTGATTGGCCCTCGAGACTCCGAGCCGCTGCGCCAGGCCCTGAGGGCTGGAGATCATGTCCGAGCAACCGGTGCCAGTGCACACGACCGCACCCTTCCGGCTATGACGCGCCCCTGTATCGGCCGCGCACAGGACAGCTGGGTTGTGGACCGACTTTGCAGCCATCCAGAGGTCGTTCGAGAACACCTCCGCATCGCCTTCGATGCCTACCGAGACCATCTTGGCCCCCTCTTCGAGTACATGCCAAGCGATGAGGGACTCCGCGGCGAATAGCCCGTTCGCCTCCAGCTCCTCCCGGGAGAAGGACCCCAGTATTCTGCTCGGCCGTTCCGCAATCTGCTGGTCATGGGCGGCCACCGAGAAGAGGGCCAGCAGGCGAGCGTACTTCGAATTGGCAGCCAGAGAGCGCCTCCTTTCCCCGAGCACACCGACTGCGTCTCTCTGATTCAGTATATCTGCGTAGCCCCCGTAAGGATGCGAGAAATGCCTTTCGATGCCGGAGACGAGCCCATGCCCGAGTTCCATGAGATCCGCACGGCCCGTAAGCGAATACATCGAGAGAAGCGCATCGAGGAATGACACCTGGTCCTCGAACAGGTAGAGCTCCTTCTCCTCCTCGTGCCTTATCAGCTCCATATCCTCGCTCCAAAGACGAGACGAGGCATAATTCCATGCGCGGGTTGCAGCATCCAGCCATGCTCTGTTCCGGAACACCGTTCCTGCCTCGACGAGCGCTGAGACGGCTTCTGCGTTCCAGCCTCCGTAGACAGCGCGGACAACCTTGGGCTCCTTCCTTCTAGCCCTCATGTCCGCTGACAACTTGTAGTATTCCTCGTCCGCGTCCTGGCTGCCATGGAATCCCCCCGTCTCTCTGTCCAGTAGCTTGTTCAGCAGATATCCAGCGATCCCTGACGCCGTCTGCTCGTACTCTGGTGATCCGAAGACCTTGTAGGCTGCGGTGAGATTCCTGAGGAAGGCTGCATTCGTCTCCAGCATCTTCTCGTAGTGTGGCTCCCTCCAATCTCGCGTCACGGAGTACCTGAACACCCCTCCCTCCACCTTGTCGTAGAGCCCATCCGTCATGCGAGCGATCGTGTGCTGGACAGCCTTGGACGCCTCTTCATCACCGGTGGTCAGGTACCTCAGCAGCAGGACCTCAAGCACTTCGGGATGGGGGAACTTCGGGTACAGCCCGAACCCGCCGTGCTCCACATCGTAGGTGGAGAAGATGTCCTCGAAGACCGCATCGACGGCGTCTGCATCGATAGGGGCGCGAGGTTCTGTCGGCCGGGGCGCATTGTCTCCCATCTTCCTGCTCCTCGCCAGGGCGTCCGCGATCTCGCCTGACGCATTTGCGGAGAGGATGCCGGCCATTATCCTCTTCATGTCATTGGGCGGGACGTAGGTGGCCCCCCAGAGCGATTCGCCCTGATCGGAAAGGAAAGCGGTAGTCGGAAATCCTCCGCGATTGTATCTTTCCGATATGTCCGGGCGCGCGTCTATGTCGACGCGCACAGGCACGAACTCGCTGTTGATGGTCTCGACGACATCCGGGTCGGAGTAGGTCGTCCTGTCCATGACATGGCACCAATGGCACCAGTCCGCGCTGAGGTCCAGGAGGACGAGCTTCCCTCGGTTCCTTGCCTCATCGAACGCCTCTCTCGACCAATCCCTCCATGCAACTCTCGAAACGACAGTATCGACCTTCATCTCAGCACCGAACGTGCCCCGCGTGACGTCCTGCAAGTTGCTCTGCAGATGAATCAACGTGCTCCCGAACACACAGAGGATCGGAGGGACGTGTCTGTCCAACGACGCCCTCTTCAGTACCTCTCTGTTACCGTGTTTGATGAGTTGGCAGGCTTCCGATGAGAGCCAACTTGTGTCCGGGACAACTGGCATCGACAGACATATATACAGCACTTGGACGTACAATCACGAACACCCAGCCGGAATCCCCCCATTCCGCTCGGTGAAGGCCAAAAGGAGGATTTTGTCTTGAACGAGAGAGTACGTCATGTGAAAGAGCTTGCTGCGATGGCCGTGTGCTTATCAATGATATGCGGGATGCTCGTCATCCTGCCATCCAATGGCGCTGCCGCTCCCCCTGAGGGTTACATCCAGGGTAATCTCAGCGACGGCACGAATCCGTTGACAGAGTCGCTGGTCTTCTGCATGGCGACCTTCGGAGGCATCGAGAGCAGCGCATGGACGGATGCCGAAGGCAACTACTCGATTGCTGTTCCTGGAGGCCTGGACTACATGGTCATGGCGTTCAACGATAGCTGCTACGCGGGTCTCCAGTATGTCAGAGTCATGTCGGACGAGACGGTCTACCTCAACTTCACTCTTGATGATATCGCTCCCGAAGTCACCGACGTCACCGTCATGGGATATGTCAAGGACGAGCTGAGCGGTCCGGTGGTCGACACCATCGTGAGTGTCTACTCTGCCGACCCCGCCAACATGGGCGAAGGCCCCCCGATGTACATGAACATGACCAGGACTGACGGCCTAGGCTTGTTCACAGTCGACGTCCTACCCTCTATTGCAGGGGGCGGCGTCGCAGCGCTCGGCGTACCCGGATACCCGTTCTCGGACAACACCACGGATGAGCCTTTGGTCTCAGGACAGACCTACTGGATTAATCTCACCCTCATGCCGCTCGTGTACGACGACGACGCGACCATTTCCGGAACGGTCACTGACGCTGATTCGGGCCTGCCAATAGAGGGTGTCCTGATTATGACGGACTCATGGAACGAGTCCTCTGAAGAGAGCTCGAGCAACCTGACTTGGACTGACTCCGATGGCAGGTACTACATGGACATCGAGAGCGGCTGGGTGAGGATTACCATGAGCAAGCCGGGCTACACGATGTACATGCAGGAAAGCATCGAGGTGCTCCCGGGCGAGGATGAGGTCGTGGACGCCTCCCTCAGAACAGCGACTGCGGTTGTCAGAGGCAACGTGACGGACAAGGACACTGGCCTCCCGATCAGCTTTGCCCAGGTGTACATGTACGACCCTGTCAACGGTTCCATGAACATGGCCTTCACGAACGCCACTGGCGCCTACACCCTGGAAGCCTTCGACGGGAGTGGTCTCGTCATCGGCGCGCAGGCCGAGGGCTACGGCAGGCAGTATGTGATGCTGGATATCGATCCGGGCGATGAACTCTGGATAGACTTCGAACTCGGTGCCATAGACGCGTCTGTGAGCGGCAAGGTGACAGACGTGTTCTCGGGCTTGCCGATACAGTATGCGAGCGTCCACTACTCGTCCATGGCCTACGAGAATTGGGACAACACGGATGTGAACGGCGACTACGATATGGATCTCGTCTCGGGCGACTACATGGTAGAGGTCCACTCGCCGATGCACAGCTACAAGACCTTCGGTGTCACGATATCACCGGGACCAAACGTTGTCGACATCGAGCTGATGCCCTGGGAGATCCCGGACACGGTCAGGATGTACGGCTATGTGAACGACTCATCCTCTGGTGCGGGCATCTTCGATGCCCAGGTGGATGTTGGCGTGGGCCCGCCTGACTACTCCGAGCGCAACGGGACGGCGTCGGACCTATCTGGCCAATACGAGATCTACATCCCTCCGGTAGAGCTAATCGTGGTCGTGTCTGCACCCGACCACACGCATGTGGAGACAGCAGTCAATGCCTCCGCTGAGACGGAGATAAGGATGGATTTCGTGCTTGACCAGGACATTTGGAGCCCGAACTTGACATATTCACAGAGCCCGACAGAGAACGTGTCCTGGACCAACCCGACCTGGATCCATGTGTCGGCACAGGAGCTAGATGCGAAGAATATGGCCCTCTGGCAATTCATGAAGAACGGCTCAGGCGGCGGCATCGCGTACTACTACGGCATCGAGGCACGTTCCAGTAACCTCCATCCCCTGGACCCGTCTGACAACAACTTGCCGTTCTCCAAGGTCGGCGACAGTTACGAGGTCGACCACGTGTGGAGCGCGGAGCCGATGTGTGGTTGGCTGACCGATGGCGTCTCCGAGCTCTACCTGATGTACTACGAGTACTGGATGGGCCCTGACATGTACATCGCCCTGCGGGGTGACTATGTGAACTCGAGCCTGATGGCTCCGGAGTGGGGAACCGCCTGGTTCGATGGTGCCTCGGGCGAGTTCATGTTCTTCACATTCGATTCCGGATGGCTCGAGACGGCCACGCCTGACGATCCGACGGGCGTGATCGCCCCGTACGTGCAACTGATGCAGGTCATGGAGGGAACTGGCGGCATAATGGGCATATACATGGTGCCGATGGGCGACTGGAGTGTGGTAGACCTCATGTTCGTGCCGGACTGGGTCGCGCCCAGTGGGGACTACGCATCGCTATTCTACATCAGCGATTGGGGTGGCAGAGGAGCCGCCAACCTCACACTGTTCACGGTCGACAACGACCCGCCCATAGCGGATGCAGGGCCGGGCCAGGAGGCCGTGGTCGACACCACGGTCACCCTGGACGGAGGAATGTCGCACGACAATGTCGGGATAACGACCTACAGATGGACCTTTGACGACGGCGGTCCGGTGGAGCTGTTCGGCGAGGTCGTGGGCCACGACTTCACGACCCTGGGCAACCACACGGTGACCCTGACGGTCTACGACGGTGCAGGTCACTCTGACAGCGCGACGACCTGGATCAACATACTCGGAGATGCGAGGCCCGTTGCGGACGCAGGTGCCGATCAGGAGGTGCCGATCAGCACGATCGTCTACTTTGATGGCACCGGCTCCTATGACGACATCGGGATCGTGAACTACACATGGACGATAGAGGAGCTCATGGAGTACATGTGGGGCTCGATGCCCGAGTTCTCGTTCTCCGCACCCGGCATCTACAACGTCACGCTCGTCGTCGAGGACACCACCGGCCAGAAATCGTTCTCGGACACCATGCAGGTGACCGCGAAGGATGTCACGGACCCGGTCGCAGATGCAGGTGGCGATCAGACTGAGATGGGCGGCGTGGAAATCTGGCTGAACGGGGCCGGCTCTTGGGACAATGTGGGCGTCGTCAACTGGACCTGGACTTTCGAGTACATTGGCTCCCCGGTCGAGCTGTACGGAGAGTTCGTGAACTTCACGTTCTGGGTCGAGGGAGTGTACAACATCACTCTCAACGTGACCGACGCCGCGGGCAACTGGGACACGGACGAGGTCCAGGTGACCATAGCGGGCATCATACCCGAGTTCCCGTCGATGATGCTACCTGTCATGGGCATGCTTGCGATGCTGCTGTTCGTGGTGCTCAGGAAGAGGCGGCACTGATCCGCTCCTGTGACAAACCCCCGAAAACCCCTTCGGTCTCGGTTTTTCAGACGAGCCCGTCCGGCGCTCAGCCGCGGTATTCGCGGCGAAAGCGAGAGATAGCCGTGAAGACGTTATCATCCATGCATCGTCTAGACTGATGCGAACCAAGGTGATCTGACGCTCACAACGACCCACCTGGCAGTCACCGTACTTATCGGGCTGCTCCTGAGCCTGAACAGGGACGAATGGTTCATCGCCATCACATTCGGCGTCTTCCTGGACGCCGATCACATCTTCGCCGCGCCCAGGTACATCTCAGACAACGGCTGGGCGGCCATATTCAGGCCAACCTGGGATGACGGATCAGGTCTGCCCTGGAAGTCGCTCCTGCACTATCCCATCGGCTTCTTCGTTGTCGCACCACTGTCGTTGGGATGGCGCTACATGTCGCCGCTCCTGTTCTGGGGAGTGCACGTCGGGATCGACGAGTTCCAGAGTGCAACGCTCAGCCATTCGGCTGTCATCGAATCGGTCGTCTTCACCGCGGTCTGCTCCGGGATATTCCTGGTGCAGTATCGCAGGTGGGTCGCGCTGACCCCGGAGAGCAATGTCGCGGGATATCTGTCGCATCTCTGGGAAAGGGCGAACGTTGCTCTGCGCCTCCACTGACATATATCAGCTGCTCAGGGCGGCACCCTGGGGTAGTATCTGAGGAGGAATATCACCCAGACTACCTCGAAGACGATGCATATGGTTGCCGGGACTGCGACGAGCGGTTCGAAGAGGGCGATCGCCAGCGTCGCTGTGAGCCCGAGGTTCTTGTAGCTGGCGAACAGGACATAGGTGATCCGCTCCTCCTTCGGCATCCTCAGCCTCCGGGTCAGCCATTCCGTGCCAAGCCCCGTCCCGAAAGTCCTCAGGACACACGCAGCCGATATGGCAACGACGAGCATCGGCTCTCCAACGAAGGCATCCCTGTTGGCGCCAGTCACGGCGAATATCAGCACCGCGAAGCAGATGTTCGTCAGCGACGTGTTGAGCGGTCTGCTGAGACGCAGCCTCATCACCGCCCTTGATGCCGCCATGGGGAGCACGATCAGGAGCAGAATGGACGTCACGAGGCTCGTCGAGGACACTGCGGAACCTATCAAGAGGAGCGTGATGACGGGCATCAGCACGAGGGCCGCCAAGTAGTTGACCGAGGTGGAGAACAGGGCCTTCGAGGTCTTCCCCCCGAGGATGGTCGTGAACGGCACGACAGAGATGGCGGACGGGGCAGCGGCCATCAACACCCACCCCCACCAATATTCATCTTCGAAGAACGCGCCGATCAGCAGGATCAGGGCTGTCAGGAACCCGTAGTTGATGATGAGCGCCTTGAGCGAGTGGTCGACGTGCTCCCTGCCGCGCGCGTCGCCGATCCTCACCGTCGACAGCGACAAGGTCATGAGGATCGCCAGGGATGCCATGGAGACTTCCTTGGTGTAGGCGGGGAGCCCACCCGTGACAAGGCCGATGACGAGCCCGAGGACCATCATCGCGGAGTAGCTCTCGAGCACGCCGGAGGCTCTCATAGCGCGTGGAAGCAGGTTCCATGTACTAGTATGCTTCTGGCTTGCCAGCCATCCTCCGAACACCCAAGGCTTTTTACCACACCCATGGTTACGGATGCAGAATGAGCATTGTCGAATGGGGAACCAGCCTCATACTAAATTGGATATCCGACTTCGGGTACGTGGGCATCGCCCTCCTAATGGCCCTCGAGAGCGCGTGCATGCCCGTCCCGAGCGAGATTGTCATGCCCTTCGCGGGCTATCTCGTGTATCAGGCCGACACGGACCCCCTGTACGACGGCACTGTCATGTCCCTCGTTGGCATAACGCTTGCAGGGGCCTTCGGTTGCACGCTCGGCTCGATCCTGGCCTATTTCGTGGGCAAGCACGCAGGGCGCCCGCTGATACTCAAGTACGGCAGGTATGTACTGCTCCGCAAGAAGCACCTGGACCTTGCAGACAGATGGTTCGAGAAGTACGGCGAGGCAGCGACCTTCATCGCCCGTCTCCTGCCGGTCGTGCGCACGTTCATATCACTTCCTGCAGGCATCGCGAGGATGGACTTCAAGAAGTTCGTCTTCTACAGCTTCGCCGGCTCCCTTCCGTGGACCGCGATGCTCGCCTACGTCGGGTATGCCCTGGGGCCCAGATGGGAGGACATAGTCGAATTCTTCCACGGACTGGACGCGCTTGTGATAGCAGTGGTCGTAGTCATCGTCGTCTACTATGCATACAAGCTCAGAAAGGACGGGCTTGATGACGATGCTGAGGAACAGAAACCTGATCAGTCGTAGTAGTACTCGCCTTGTGATTTCTGTTCGCGATCAAGCCTCGAATCCTTCTTGTTGATCCTCGGTCTGCCCGAGTCCTGGTCTCTCCTGAAGGTTATCTCCACATCCTTGAGGAACCTGTTCATTCCCTGACGCATCCGCATCGGCCCTTCGGTCGTTCCGCTGACCGAGGCCTTGCCCGAGAAGACCATCAGGGAATCCGATATCAGGTCTATCATGTACACGTCGTGGTCTACGACGACGGCCGATTTGCCGAGCTTCTCGATCGCGCGCCTGATGGTCTTTGATGCGACCATTCTCTGGTTCGAATCCAGGTATGCGGACGGTTCGTCGATGAGGTAGATGTCGGCCGACCGGCCCAGGCACTCAGCGATGGCCACCCTCTGCAGCTCCCCGCCGGACAGCGTCTTCACCTCCTTGTCCATCAGGTACTTGAGGTGGAGTGGATGGGCGACCTCCGCCTGGAAGAAGCCGGACTCGAAATCCCTGCCTATGCTCTGGAACAGCATCTCGCGGACCGTGCCCTCGAACTCCGGGTTGATGTACTGAGGTTTGTAGCTGATGGAAGCTTCCCCCTCGACCTTGCCAGCGGTCGGAGACACCTCTCCCGCCAACATCCTGACGAAGGTCGTCTTCCCTGTCGCGTTCGGCCCGACCGCTCCGACAACCTCCCCTTTCTTGATCGCGCCCTCGTGCACCTTGAGCGTGAAGTTCTTGAACCGTTTGGTCAGCGCGGGGAACCGTATGAGCACCTCAGACTGCCAGTCGGTCCTCGGAGGCCGCTTCTCGAACTTTATCTTGGTGTCCCTGAACCGGATGTTCTCCTCTCTCAGGTATCCATCGAGGTAGACGTTGATCGCGGTTCTGACCGGTCTCGGCTGCGCTATCACTCCGTAGGCCCCCTCCTCGCCGTACATTATGTGGACCAGGTCCGCCAGGAAGTCCATGACGGCCAGGTCGTGCTCGATCACGAACACCTGCTTCTCCTGGCTGAGCTCTTGGATGATCTTCGCGATTTCGAGCCGCTGGTATATGTCAAGGTAAGAGGACGGCTCGTCGAAGAAGTACACATCCACGTCCCTCAGGAGCGTCGCTGCGATCGCGACCCGTTGCAGCTCCCCACCAGACAGCTTTGCCAGGTTGCGCTCGATCACATTATGTATGCCCAGACGCCGGGACACCTCCCTCAAGCGCTTTCCATCATCCACCTTCTTGAGGAGGTCCTTCACGACGCCCTTGTGTACCGCAGGGAGCTTGTCGACGTACTGTGGCTTGACAGCGGTCCTCAGCCTTCCCTCCGAGAGAGCCCTGAAGTAGTCGTGAACCTCGGTGCCGGCATACTTGTCGAGGACCTTGGCCCAATCACCTGCGCTCTCGTGCTCCCCGAGGTTGGGAACGATCTGCCCCGACAGTATCGATACGGCCGTCGTCTTGCCGATTCCGTTCGGGCCGAGTAGTCCTATCACCTGGCCTTTCCTCGGCGTGGGCAACCTGTAGAGCCGGAAGGAGTTCTTGCCGTACTGGTGTACGGTCTCGCCCTCGAGCTCCTGCGGGAGGCCGATGATCTTGATGGCCTCGAAGGGGCACTTGTGGACGCATATCCCGCAGCCGACGCACAGCTCCTCGACCACCACGGGCTTCCCGTTCTCGCCCAGGGCGATCGCCTCCACCCCGGTCCTCACGGGCGGACAGTAGTGTATGCACTCAAGGCTGCATCTCTTAGGCTGGCAGCGGTCCTTGAGTACGACTGCTATCCTCATCGGCGGTAGAAAGCGCGAGGCGCATAAAAAGCTATCAGCTCTGGTCGGCCAGGCCCAGCTCGATCTCCCTTGCGAGCGGCTCGATGTCGAGGTCGGCGTATCCGACGGTCTTCACCATCTCGTTTGCTGTGAACTTCTGGCCGTAGGACCAGAGCTCCTTCAGATAGCCGCCTGCCTTGTCGTTCTTGAACCAGGCCTCTCCGAACCTCTCCTGCAGTGCCGCTCTCACCTGAGCCTCCAATATCCAGGCCCTGAGGTACTCGGCGCAGTAGAAGGCGTCGTCCACGTCCTCGAGGTAGTGCTTCTCCGAGTGCCTGAACCTCAGGGACTTCTGCAGGGTGGTCCTGTAGACATCCTGGAACTCGGGGGTGACATGGGCATTGTGCAGCTTCAGCTCGTAGATCAGCTTCGAACCGTACCTGCGCAGGAACATGAGCTTGTTCACGAGCGCGAACCTGACATATACCGCCGGCTCCTCCATGCCCAGGACCTCCCTGAGCCAGAGAGGGTTGGAGGTGAGGTATTCGAACAGGAACGCGAAGGATTCCGTCACCGAGTTGTCCCCGAGGTAGCGATACTCGGCTGGCAGATCCTCCCTGGTGTTCCCGAAATGCCATGCGTGCCCGCCCTCGTGGAAGAACGATTCGTAGTCTCTCCAGCCTCCCGAGGGCATAATCACCAGCTTGATCCTCCGGGGGACCTTGATGGGGGCACAGAAGGCCCTCGGCGATTTCTTTGGCCTCTCCTCCATGTCGACCTCTATGTTGGAGTACTTCTCAGGATCCAGACCCATGCCCCTGAGTGTCCTGAAGAATGCCTCCGTGAGCCTGTCCTTCTCGAAGTACTTGTCGTACTCCTCGCCCCTGAACGCGAATGGTATGTCGTAGCTCCACGCGTCAGTCAAGGACAGCCCGGCGCGGCTCCGCAGCAACTGCTCCATCTCTCGGGCGTAGAGCTCATCCGTCTTTCTTATCAGCTCCTGCATGTGCGACTCGAGCGCTCGGTAGTCTATGCCCTTGAGCGAGGAGCACAGGTCGCAGTAGTTCTTGAAGCCTAGCGTCTTCGAGAGGCTGTGCAGTTTCTCCATCCTTTCCAGGAGCAGGGCGTTGAGTTTTTCCGTCTCCCCGAGCTTCGCTTCGAAGAGCCGCCTGCGCCTGTCGGCGTCAGCCTCGTTCCGGAGCCTCACGGGCACCATGCGATAGGGCACCTGCTCTCCGTCGAACTGCACCAAGGACTGCGCCTCGAATGTCTGTGCCGTGTCCGTCAGGTCCTTCACGAGGTTGTCCATGTATCCGTTGGTCGAGAACGAGCGCAGATAGCTCAGCCATCTGAAGTCCTCTGAGCCCTCCGCCCCTGCGGCCTCGGCCGCACTGCTGACCTCGCCGACCGATTCGGCCGAGAATAGATGGCTGTACTTGCTGTAGATGGCGGCGGTGGACATGTCCTCCTTGAGCCCAGCGTAGTTGCGGTAAAACTCCTCCATCAGCTCGCTCTCGAAGGGCTCCAAATCTCCCCGAAGGCTCTCGACGGTGAGGGAGGCCATGGGGCGATAATCGTAGTCATCGTTGATATTCGTTGTGCCTTCTGGCTTCTGGCAGGTAGGGGCTGGAGCGCGCTACATTTAAGTGCGCCACGCTCTATGGTGGGCGGCTGTTCAAGATGTCCCGAGTGCTTGTGTGCTGCGCATGGCCCTATGCGAACGGGCCCGTACATGTCGGACATGTGACGGGATCGTTGCTCCCCGCCGACATCTTCGCGAGGTTCAACCGCCTCGTGGGGAACGAGGTGCTCATGGTGTCGGGGTCGGACATGCATGGCGCTCCCATAACGGTCAGTGCGGACAAGGAGAAGGTACCTCCCGAGACCATCGCAGACAGATACCATGCCCTGAACTCGAAGGCCATATCAGATCTGGGCATAGCCTTCGATCTCTACACTAGCACGCACACGCACAACCACGAGCAGGTCACTCAGGACGTCTTTGTCAGGCTCCTCGAGAAGGGCCATCTCGAAAAGAAGTCCACACCGCAGTTCTACTGCGGCAGGTGCGGCCGCTTCCTTCCGGACAGGTATGTCGAGGGCAAGTGCCCTCACTGCGGCTATGAGCGTGCCAGGGGCGACCAGTGCGATTCCTGCGGAAAGGACTTGAACGCCGAGGAGCTGATGGACGCCAAGTGTCAGCTCTGCGGGGAGGTGCCCGAACTCAAGGAGACCGAGCACTTCTTCCTGAAGCTCTCTCACTTCACCGAGCAGCTCATACGGTATGCCGAGGCGAACGGACATTGGCGCCCGCACGTGCGCGCGTTTACGCTGAACGTGTTGAAGGAAGGCCTTGCCGACAGGCCGATCACGCGGGACATCTCGTGGGGGGTGCCCGTCCCTGTCAAGGGGTTCGAGGACAAGAGGATATACGTCTGGTTCGAGGCAGTCATCGGGTACCTGTCCGCATCAGTCGAATGGGCGAAGCTGGAGAACAGGGCCGAAGACTGGAGGAGGTTCTGGACCGATCCAGAGTGCAAGAGCTACTACTTCCTGGGGAAGGACAACATCGTCTTCCACACCATAATCTGGCCCGCGATGCTTCTGGGATATGGCGGCCTGAACCTGCCTTACGATGTGCCCGCGAACCAGTTCATGACGCTGGAAGGGCAGAAGTTCTCGAAGAGCATGGGCGTGAGCATCGACATCCCCGACATGCTTGTCAAGTTCCGGCCTGACATAGTCAGGTACTACCTGGCCGCCAACATGCCGGAGATGAAGGATTCGGAGTTCTCTTGGGAGGACTTCGCGGCAAGGACCAACAACGAGCTCGTGGCCACCTACGGCAACTTCCTTCATAGAACCCTTTCTTTCACATTCAAGAACTTCGGCGAGATCCCCGCCAAAGGTGCCCTTGACGAAAGGGACAAGGCCGCGTTGGCGAGGGTGTCGGAATCGGCCGTCGAAGTCAGGGAGGCGCTCTCGGGCTGCGAATTCAAGCGGGCCATGAAGACGATCATGGACCTGGCCCAGCTGGGCAACCAGTACTTCGATGCGGTCGCCCCATGGTCGTTGGTCGGCACGGACAGGACAAGGTGTGGTACGGTCCTCCACATCAGCCTCTTGATCTCGAAGGCCCTGGCCGTGATGGCCTGGCCTTTCCTGCCGTTCTCCTCCGAGAGCATCTGGAAGCAGCTGAGACTTGAGGGCACGATAGAGGAGACGGGATGGAAGGGCATCGAGATGCCGCTGAAGGAAGGAGAGAAGATGGATAAACCCGCTCCGCAGTTCGCGAAGGTGGATGTGAAGTCGGAGGGAGATTTCCAGGAGTTCGCCGCCCTCGACCTCAGAATCGGCAAAGTGATCGATGTGTCCGCGCATCCGAATGCGGACAAGCTGTACTTGATGGAAGTCGACATCGGGAGGCCCATCACAATGATAAGCGGCCTCAAGGAGTTCTACACCTCGGAGCAGCTGAAGACGAAGACCTTGGTCGTCGTCACCAACCTCGAGCCCGCGACCATAAGGGGGGTCAAGTCTCAGGGTATGCTTCTGGCAGCGGAGGAGGACAAGAAGCTGGCCCTCCTGACGCCAGAGAGAGATCTCCCCGCAGGGACTCAGATCTCAAGTGGCATGGACCCAGGGAAGAGACAGCTGAGTTTCAAGGAGTTCCAGAAGCTGGATATGAGGGCTGGTACCGGCCTTGGGGGTGACCCAGCGATGCTGGATCTCGGTTCGAGGAGGGTAAGGTGCGCTGAGGTCAGGCCAGACGTGGGCAAGCGGTACGCGGCATTCGTGAAAGGGGACAAGGCCTTGGTGTTGCACGGTCCTGAAGACGTCAGGATCGTCTTTGACACCGACATCCCAGCCGGTGCGAAGATACGATGAAGATAGACATGCACATTCATACATCATACTCGAGGGACGCGTCCGGCCCGCCGAAGGATGTGCTGGGCAGATGCGTCAAGCTGGGCCTCGGCGGGTTCGCTGTCACGGACCACAACTCCATCGAAGGTTCCTTGCAGGCGTACGAGCTCGCCAAGGATCAGGGGCTCGTCGCTGTGAGGGGAGTCGAGGTCTCCGCGCAGGAAGGCCACATCCTCGCATACGGCGTGGGCGAGCTGGTCCCCAGAGGCCTCCCGGTTGCCGAGACAATCGAGAGGATACACGCCCTGGGCGGAGTTGCGGTGGCAGCTCACCCTAAGAGGTTCCCGTCCGGCATCGGGCTGAAGATGGCAAGGGACGCCCCCTTCGACGCCATCGAGGTTCTGAATGGAGGTTCATCGAGGCGCAGCAACGCCCTGGCCAGAAGAGTGGCCGAGGAGAAGCACTCGCCTATGACAGCCGGGAGCGATGCGCATTCACTTGACCAGATCGGCAAGGCCTACTGCATCATCGAGGGCGGCGGCGAAGAGCAGGAGGTCCTCGAGGCGATCAGGAAGGGAGGCGTGAGCATTGGCGGGAGAAGCAGATCCCTGAAGGAGGGGATAGTGTACTCCGTCGAGACTCTCGCCGAATGGCTGAGAGGGGATTTCAAAAGGCTCTGATGACGGCGCTCAGATCTTGCTCTCGATCTTCGCGGCGAATTCCCTTGCCTTTGTAGCGAGGTCCGCTGCGGAGATGTCCTTCGAGGCGGTCAGGACCAGAAGGGCCCTGTTCCCAGCGCTCACCAGAACCATCCTTCCCCTCGTCAGCTCGATGGAGACATTCTGCAGCTTGTCCTTGAGTTCGGCGGTCGCGGTTTCAGCAGCTCCCAACAGTATCGCGGACATGGCCACGAAGGTCTCCAGGTGTACGCCTTTGGGGGAGTCCCCCGCGATGTGCATGCCGCTTCTCGAGACGACGGTCGCCTCATATACGGAAGGGATCGAGCGGATTTCATCCAAGACCTCTTCTAGCGCCAAGTATTCGACCATGGTGGCCTAGCCCTCCCTCTGACAGGCTGCATTGTGATTAACTGGCGAGCATATATTACTTTCTCGCGCGGGCTGAGCGGCTCGATGAATTGATATCGGGCCACGGTCATCCGTGCGGCGGAACAGATGAAGATACTCCACCAGGACGCCAAAGCCAATGAGATCAAGCTCATGCCGGAGACGATGGACGACCTCTGGCACCTCTACAACCTTGTCGATGAGGGAGACATGGTCTTCGCCCTGACCTACAGAAGGGGCGAGGAGAAATCGGACAAGCTCAGGCCCGAGCGTTCCGACAAGGTCCGAATGCGCCTGGGGATCAGGGTGCGCAAGGTGGAGTTCCACGAGACCGATGACGTCCTCAGAGTGCTTGGCGTCATAGAACAGGGTCCCCAGGACCTCGGCGAGCACCATACGCTTGTCATCGGCCCGGGCGAGGCCATCAATGTGATCAAGCCCGAGTGGAAGGCGCAGCATTTCGACCGCATCAAACGGGCCGTAGCATCTTCGGAGCGCCCATCGGTAGTCTTGGTCTCGATAGAGGACACGGACGCCGTCATCGCAACGGTTCGGGAGTACGGAATAAAGGAGCACGCGACGATAACAAGGAATCCGCAAGGGAAGATGTACGACGCCAAGCCGAACGAGGAGGAGTTCCTGGACGCCGTGGTGGAGAAGCTCAAGTTGCTGCTGAAGGGAGAGCCTCTCATCATCCTGGGTCCCGGGTTCCTGAAAGAGGCCCTCGCCCGGAGGCTGAGGGAGAAAGCCCCTGGTCTGTCCGCCTCCGTCTCTGTGCAGCACACCGGTCAGGCGGGCATGGCGGGCATTCACGAGCTGATGAAGCAAGGTGTCGGCGGGAAGTTCCTCGAGGAGACCAGGGTGGCCAGGGAGACGAGGCTGATGGAGCAGCTCTTCGCGGAGATAGGCAAGGGAGGCATGTTCGCTTACGGCGATCAGCAGGTCTTGGAAGCCGCTCAGTCAGGGGCCGTCGCGACGCTGCTCGTGCTCGACACCAAGGTCAGGACGCACTCGGCGGAGAGCGTGCTGAGGATGGTCGAGGAGTCGAAAGGGGAGTTCGTTGTCGTGAGCTCCATGCACGAAGCAGGGAAGCGGCTGGAGTCGCTAGGAGGAGTCGCCGCTATACTGAGATACAGGATCAGCTAGTCCGATGCAGCTACTGGGTGCGCCTCGCCCTGAGCAGGTCCACCATCGCATCCACCAGCAGGCTCACAGGGAAGGGCTTCGCCCAGAAGGAAACCGCCCCCGCCTCGAGCGCCTGCTCCCTCACCGACTCGTCCGCGCTAGAGAATATGATGGGCATGCCGGGGGCCATGCGGAGTATCTCCTTGGTGGTCTGGATGCCGTCTTTGCCCTGCATCCTGTGGTCCATGATGATCGCGTCCGGCCTGGACTTCATCGTCTGGAATATCCTCACCGCTTCCTCTCCGCTCCTAGCAGAGAAGACAGTGAACCCTCTCGATTCGAAGACATCCTTGTACAGCTCCCGGATGAAGTCCTGGTCGTCGACAATGAACACCCTGCCGACGTGTCTGTTCAGCCGCAGGGCCGATTCGGTGGTCGTGCCGCCGGACAGGTTGGCAGGAGCCTCGTATCTCCTCCTCTCTCCGAACATCGGATTTCCCGGCTCAGGTACTGCCCTAGGACCGCAGGCACTCGCGCACGCGTACGTGAGGTGTGACTGCTTATCCCATCCCTCTTCCCTGACAGGTGGGGATATTCACTAAGCGTTATAATTGTTTCGCGCATCGTCCTATGGCCGGCGTGTCGCGCGGCCAATCGGATTGATTGGGAAGACGGGTTGATAGGTAGGGGAGCATGGCGCCTACCTATCTTGGGATGGGGTCAATAGTCAGCTGCGGGCTCGATCTCGGGCTCGCATCCAAGGAGGTCGTAGACCTCCTCCCAGCTGTAGTGGTCTGCATCCACCATTCTCTTCACCTTCTGCGGACACTCTACGGGAAACCAGGGTCAATAAGATGATATGGGGAGGTCCGCGAAAGTGGTCCTGGACGTGGCGAGCCTTCTCATGCGACATGCCTTATGTGTACGGCCTCCCCTCGCTCGGCCAGCTCCATCTCCTCAGGAGTCATCCTTGCCACGCCGACCGCCCTGACATCCCCTCTGTGAGTCACTGCCACGTCGTCGCCTATGCGTATCTCGGGGCTGGCCTTCTCCACTCCGACGGCGAAGAGGTTGCCCTTGGGGACGAAGTCATCTATCTCCACGCAGTATGAACCCTGCTGCGCGAGCAGCTTCGCCCCGCTGATGGTCAGCGAGACCATGCCTCTTTCTCCCGTCAGCATGCCCAGCTGCTGTCCTTCCCTGATGATCCGCAGGTTCGGCCATCTTCCGGCGAGGGTCGCACGATCGCAGAGGGCATCGCCCGCTCTCCCGAACTGGAAGATACAAAGGGCGCGGATGTCTTCGATCCACCTCCTCTGGACCGATGAATCGGTGTCCTCGGGGCCGAGTCCCCGGAGTGCTGCCGTCAGCCTGTCGAGGCTTTCGTTGGACGAGGGCCTCCCGTCGGACGTGTCCACATGCTCGCCAAGTATCTCTCTCACGGGCTCTCGCTCGTCGCCCAGATGGGAGATTATGGAATCGTATCCCTGGGTCTCCACCAACCACCCTACCATGTCCTTCACCATCTGCTTCTCGTCAGAGTCCCAGTGCCCTGTGACCGGGATGTCGTAGTCCTGCGCCGGATAGAACAGCTCCAGCTCGCGGGGCACGATTCCGAGCGGAGACGTCACTATCACTTCGTGCACCAGTGAGGCCCTTCCGCTCGCCCGTACCGCCTCCCTGAAACGTCTGTGCGTTCTCGACATCGAATAGGGTTTTCTCGCTGAGCACGGTATCAGAAGCAGGATCTTGGCCCCGGTGGGCTTGATGTATCTCTCCTTCAGCCTCCTCCTCCATCTCAGGACATCCGGCCTGGTCAGCGATTCCTTCGAGCCCGCATGGAATCTGGCTCCCTTGACCGGGGAATGGCGCTCCTGCAAGTCGAACTCCCTGAGGTCCATCAGGCGCAGGTCCTGCACTAGCCATGGATCAGTCCGTATCCTGTTCTCGACCAATTCCCTGAGCCTTCCTTCCGAGATCGAGTGCCGGATAAGCCTCAGCTCGTTCTGCGCCTCCGCGTGGTTGTGCTCGAGCAGAGCCTTCTTGTCCCTCTTGCCTGAGGAGCAGGCAGGGCACGAGCACGGAAGCTCCTTCAAACGTTCGTAATCCAGGACACCAGTGCTCGTCAGATAGCTACCGTTCTCCGCCGCCATTATCAGCGGGATCGAGTCGAAGATGTCGAAGCCGCAGTAGACCAGGAACGCAAGCCTGTTTGGAAGACCCGCGACCGAGCAGTACATCGGCCGCAGGATGCTCGCTCCCTTCTTGGCCTGCGCGACACGGTCAACGAATACATCCGAGTCGAGAAGCATCGGTGCTGTCTCTCCTGGGATATGCAGGCCTGACTCCTGCTTGTCGTCACAGAAGGGTGAGCCGCGCGCGCCAGGCCTTAGTAAGGCCTCCTCCGTGCGGGCGCGCGCATCGCCTGAGAAGACGGATTCGTCAACCAGGATATCTCCTGGAGGACCTTCCCCGACCAGTGATATTCCCAGGGACCCTTCTGGAGCGCTGTATCGATCTGACTGGACGAAGCCTATCGCAGGCGTCGTGTGAGTCCTGTCGCCGATCTCCAGCCGGCCGACCCTGGCCAGGCCGTCCCGCTCCAATATCTCGAAGCGCACGCGCTGGGATTGACCGCACGACTACAAAAAGAAGTCGACCCCGAGGCCGCCCCGCTTGGGCTGCAGCTCAGAAGGTCGTGATCAGGTCGTGTTCGGCAATCAGGTCCTTCATCTTCGCGGACTCGATTGCCTTCAGGCCCTCGAACAGACTTGACTCAGGTATGCCTCTGGCCTGCAAGTCCTCCTTGACAACGTAGACCTGGACCTCGAAATCGTAGAGGTCCTTGGTCGCCTCGATGTTCGAAGGCATCTTGATCGCCTCGGGCTTCTGAGTGGCCACGGAGTTGAAGACGCCATCCTCCAGCATGAGCACTGTCGTCTTCATGCCGTTCACTGCCATCGCGAGTGCGAGCCTGAGGCCAGCGAAGGCCTCCTCGAGCCCGTATGGGGGCTTCGTGATCACCACCAAGAGGGATTTCGCCATTTCCTGTCACCTCGCCAGCGTGACGAGCCTGTCGCTGTCAGCCACGAACCTGAATAGGTCGTTGGTGAGGCTGCCGACCTTCGCGCAGGATACCTCCTCTCCGCGTTCGAACCCCCGGGCCGCGTAGCAGGTCTCGCATATGGCCTGGTCTATGCCCTCCTTGCCCGCAAGCTCGAGCTCGTCCCCGACGTTGGGGAATCTCTTCGGCTTCTGCCCTTTCTTGACCGCCGTGACGCCCTCACCATATCCGAACATGTGCACGTTGTAGCCCTTGGCCTTGGCCGCCCTTGCCAACTTGACCGCGATGTTGGCATCCATGGCCATCATCGAACCCGTTCTCCAGAGTATCGTGAGTGTCTTCGCCATCGCATCGCCTCACACTGTCACGGTCTTGTCGGTCCGCTCCATGATGCAGTCGACCAGATCCTCGTATCCGACCGCCTTTCCGATCTTCAGGTCCGAGACCTGGTAGCCGCGCGCCTCGAGGTCCTCGTTCGAGACAAGGACCTCATGGGCGGCTCTGGAGAGCTTCTCGGCGGCGCTGCTGACTATCGCCTGATAGACGCCGTCCTCCACTAGGATCGCGCTTGCATCGTCTTTGCCGGAGAGCCTGCCCATAAGATGGGCAGGGTCCTGCTCCGTCGGGGATTTCAGAACGAGGAATGCGATTCGCACCATGTGGTCCACTCAGCCGATGAACAGGGTCGTCTGCGACTCAGAGGCGAGCTTCAGGAACGCGGCTGCGCCCAGCACTTTCGTCCCGGGCAGAAGGTCGGTCTCCTTGACTCCCATCAGCTGCATCGTTGTGCTGCACGCGTAGAAGCTGACACCCAGATCCTTGGCCTGCTGCATCATCTCCAAGTAGCTGCCGAGGCCGATGCCCTTCATCCTCTTCACGAACATGCCCGTGAGCAGCCTCCACATGCCCGGCAGCTTCGGGTTCACCTTCTTCGTGACCAGCTTCGTCCCGAAGAAGCTGTAGAAGACGTGCACCTCCGTTCCTGTCGCAGCCGCCGTCGTTGCCAACATCAGCGACATCGTAGCCTTGTCGAAGGTCCCTTCGGTCACTACTATGCACAGTTTGTCCGTCATGTATCTCCAACTCCTCGGCCGAATCACTTCATCTTGATGTAGAACTTCAAGATCTTGCCCTCCTCCTCCGTTCCGACTAGCTCGTTGCCGGTCCTCGAACACCATGCAGGTACGTCCTCCTTCGCTCCGATGTCGTCGGCCAACAGCTCCAGCACCTGACCTGTCTTCATCTCCTTGACCCTCCTGGCGAGCTGGACTATTGGCATGGGGCACATCAGCCCCCTCGCGTCAAGAGTTCCGTCCCTCTGCAAGGATATCTCTCCTACGGTTCTGGCAAGACCGCGCATATGCGATTCTCCGTCGTCTAGATAAACATTCTCACGTGGCAGAATGGCAGGCATCTGGACGTCCTGTTCGTCATAACGGTTAAGTATAAAATTGGCACTACCGTGCAATATGGTCGAGCCCCAGAAGATACTGAGCGGGGAGGCCTCATGCAGGGATATAGTCAAGTGCATCTATGGACTCACCGACTTCGAGCTCACCATCTACAAGAAGCTCATCAAGCAGAGTCCTCTCAGGGCGGATGACCTCGCCCCGGTCTTCAAGAAGGACAGGAGCACGATATACCGCGCCCTGCAGAAGCTCATCTCCGCAGGCCTAGCTTTCAGGGACACCAAGTCGATAGAGAGGGGCGGCTACTATCATGTCTACTCTGCCGTGGCGCCTGAACAGCTGAAGGACAGGCTCCACAGGTGCGCCGACGACTGGTTCGAGAACATGAACAAGGCGATCGACGACTTCGACCTCGCATGAGTTCCAGCATCATCCATCGCACCGGAAGCGTTCCTGAAAACCTTATATGCTGACAGAAGATTAGGTGCTTGATGTCAGCAGGCTTCAAGGGGATGGACGTGGTGTCCATCCGTGATTTTTCGAGGGAGCAGATCGAGCATGTCTTGAAGGTAGCCGACAAGATGGTGCCTATCGCGAAGGGGGAGGAGAGGAGTGTCCTCTTGGAGGGATACGTCCTCGGGTCGCTCTTCTTTGAGCCTTCGACGAGGACGAGGCTGTCGTTCGACGTGGCGATGACCAGACTCGGAGGGCGCGTGCTGGGCTTCGACCAGCCCACCGGCGCCTCGGTGGCGAAGGGGGAGACGCTCGCGGACACGGTCAGGATGGTCGACGCCTACTGCGACGTCATCGCCCTCAGGCATCCGCAGGACGGAGCGGCCAGGCTCGCCGCGCACTTCGCAGACAAGCCCATCATAAACGCAGGCGACGGCGCAGGCCAGCATCCGACGCAGACGATGCTCGACCTGTTCACGATAAGGAAGGAGAAGAAGGACATGGAGGGCATCAACGTCGTACTGGTCGGCGACCTCAAGTACGGCAGGACTGTGCACTCGCTCTCGGAGGCCCTGGCAATGTTCGGCGCTCAGCTGACGTTCGTCGCGCCGCCGTCCCTGCAGATACCCAAGGAGCAGCTCAAACAGGTGGATTCGATGGGCCAGAAGCCGAAGATGAACTCGTCGCTCCAGGACGTCGTCGCGGATGCGGACGTGCTCTACGTGACCCGCATACAGAAGGAGCGGTTCCCGGACCCATCGGAGTATCAGAAGGTCGCGGGGACCTACAGGATAGACCTCGACCTCCTCAAGAACGTGAAGAGGGACATGATCATAATGCACCCACTTCCGAGGGTGGGAGAGATCGCGCCCGAGGTGGATAGGACTCCGCACGCGAAGTACTTCGAGCAGGCGTTCAACGGCGTGCCCGTCAGGATGGCGATCCTTGGCCTGGTGTTGGGGGGTCTGAAGTGAAGGAGTTCAAGGTCACGCCCATCCGGAACGGCACCGTCATAGACCACATCTCCGTCGGGATGGCCCTCAAGGTGCTCAGGATAGTCGGCGTCAAGGACGACGTCACGTCGACGGTGAGCGTGCTGATGCACGTGCCTAGCAAGAAGGCCGTGTGGAAGGACATAGTCAAGATCGAGGACCGCGAGCTGGACCCCAAGGAGCTCGACAAGATCGCCCTCATCTCGCCCAATGCGACCATCAACATAATCAGGGACTACAACGTGGCCGAGAAGTTCGTCGTCGAGGTCCCCAAGGTCATCAAGGGCATAATGAAGTGTCCCAATCCCGGCTGCATAACGAACAAGGATGAGCCGGTGGAGACCGAGTTCGTCGTCGAGTCGAAGAAACCGATAACGCTCAGGTGCGTTTACTGCGACAGGATGGCGACCGAGATTGCCGAGAACCTGCGCTGACGCAGGGCGCGGGGTGATGGTCTGAAGCTCAAGCTGGACCCCATCAGGTGCATCTGTTGCGGGCTGTGCGAGACCGCATGCAGCCTCAACAGGGACGGCGTGCTCACCGCCATGAGTTCTAGCATAATACTCCACATCGATGACAAGGCGGACTACTTCGGGCTCGTGCTGAAGACCAAGTCCGAGGGGCTGGTCCTGGGCAGGCCGGAGGGCGTCTCGTACGGCCAGCAATCCTCCGGCTCAGGAGGTCCGGGCGCCAAGCCAATCCTTCTGAGGGAGCCCTGCGACCTCTGCGGGGGAGATCCCAGATGCGTCAAAATATGTCCGACGGGCTGCCTGTCCTTGGAGGTATGAGATGAACCTCAGGAACGGCCGCGCGATCGTGTTCGACCTCCACAGCAAGACGTCCGTCGAGCAGGCACTCCCCGAGGCTAAAGACTTGGAGGCGGTCTCAGCGACCAAGGTCGCCGACGGTCTCATCGCTCAGCACGGCAACGACTGCCTAGTCCTTGGCACGGGCGTGCTCACCGGCAGTCTCGTCCCTGCATCCTGCTGCGGCATCGTCCGGTGCGGCGGGCAGAGGCCAAAGACCGTTCCGTTGCTGGGCTTTCTGGGCACGGAGCTGAAGATGTCAGGATTCGACTTCGTCGTCATCAAGGGAGTCGCACAGAGCCCTGGATATCTCTGGATAAGGGATGGTGTGGCCGAGTTCCTCGAATCCAAGGAGATGAGTTCGATGGATTCGTGGGCTCGCACCGACAAGATCAGAGCGGATCAGGGCGACTCGAAGATACAGGTTGTCGCCGCAGGGCCCTGGGGCGACGCTGGGCTAGGGTCTTCACAGTTGGTGACGAACTACTGGGGCGGCGAAGACAAGGTCGGCATGGCCGCTGAGTTCGGCAAGAGAGGTGTCTCGGCGGTCGCTTTCAGGGGCATGGGGGAGCTGGAGCTGGCCAGCCCGGAGCAGCACTTCGATGAGGCACTCCTCCTGATACGGGAGCACATCGAGAGACTGGGCAAGAGCAGAGGCCTCGCATCGTATTCGGAGATCGCCGCGAGAGATGATTTCGCGAAACTCGCGCATCGGCATGTCGCGTGCTACGGATGTCCGTTCCCGTGTCGCACGTTCCTGAAGACGTCCGAGGACCCAGGGGAGCTGAGACTGGTTTCAAAAGAGCCAGGATACCTTCACTACGATCTGGCGGCTCTTGAGAAGGCGTTTCAGCTCGGAGCGGACGCCTCGACCGCATCGGAAGTGATTGCCACATGCGCGAAGGCAGGTGCGGAACCGGTTGCCGTGATGTCACAGATGGAACGCATGGGCAAGACTTGCACATTGGAGGAGGCAGAGGAAGTTGTCGGGCAGCCTGCGGAGATACCACTCACTGGTGCCACCAACTTCGAGAGGTCTTTCGAGAACCCCAGGGAGTACGACGAATGCCTCGGTCTGGGGCTCTGCCCGAGGTATTGGGCGAAGGTCGGCTATGATCTCGAGAAGATAGCGTCCTCTGCCGGTTCCGGCCTGGGGTGGTCCCCGAAGTGACATCTCGCTGGCCACAAAGGTTTTTGTAAGTCCTAGCCCGTAGGCGGGATGATAAGATGAGGATTCTCGTGACCACCGGGATGCCCGGTTCAGGCAAGGAGGAGTTCCTCAAGATATGCCAGGAGAGGGGCGCCAAGATAGTCCGTATGGGCGACATCGTGCGGGAGAAGGCCAAGGAGTTCGGGCTCGAGCCCTCAGACGCGAGCGTGGGCTCGATCGCGAACGAGGAGAGGAAGCGGTATGGCATGGATATCTGGGCGAAGAGGACCATCCCGTTCGTCGGGGGCGAATTCGTCGTAATCGACGGTACCAGAGGCCTGGACGAGATCCGGGCCTTCAAGCACGCATTTGGCGACGACCTCAAGACGGTCGCGGTCCACACATCGGCCAAGACCAGGTATGAGAGGCTGGTTGCCAGGAGTAGGCCGGACCAGCCGACCACGAGGGCCGAGTTCGACCAGAGGGACAGAAGGGAGCTTGAGTGGGGTCTGGGAGAGGCAATAGCGCTCGCGGACTACATGGTGATCAACGAGTCGACCATCGAGGACCTCAAGGAGTCCGTGGGCGCTCTTCTGGACAGCATTCTGCCGAAGAAGTGAAGCCGATGGAGTTCATCGCCGTTAAGCCGTGCAGGCCCGATGCTTACGAGGCGGTTCCCAAGGGCAGGATCTCCCTTGACCTGCACGATTGCGAGAAGGCGCTCGCAGGGAAGGGGTATGAGGTCCTTTCCAGCCCAGGCGTGATGCTGGTCCTCAGGAAGGGCGTGGAGATCACGCTGTATCCTCACGGCAGACTTCTGCTCCATCCGGTGAATGACCGTGAGGCCGCGTTGAAGGCGGCGAAAGAACTGTACGACGCCCTAGGCAAGTAGCAGGGGGCCGCGCTGTTCGCAGGGGTTCCACAGTCTCAGTTAAATAGGAAACGGCAGTTCGTAGCAAGGAAACGGTCGGGAGAGGGGAGCCATTGATAGAGATACAGAACCTCACTAAGGACTTCGGGGCCATCAAAGCGGTCGATGACCTGACCCTGAAGGTGCCAGAAGGCGTCACAATCGGCTTCCTGGGGCCCAACGGAGCGGGCAAGACCACGACCATCAAGATACTGACCAACCTCATCTCGGCAACTAGCGGCAAGGCGTATCTGCACGGCGTGGACGTTCTGAAGCATCCGAAGGAGGCCCTCGGACACGTCGGAGCGGTCGTCGAGACGCCGGAGTTCTACCCGTATCTGACGCCGACCGAGACACTGGCCTACCTTGGACGCATAAGGGGCATGCACTCGCGCGAGATCAAGACGCGGACTGACGAGCTCCTCCAGCTGGTCAAGCTGGGGCAGTGGCGCTCGACGAGGATCGGCAAGTTCTCGAAGGGCATGAAGCAGAGGCTGGCTATCGCACAGGCCATCTTGCACGAGCCAGACATACTGATACTTGACGAGCCGACCAGCGGTCTCGATCCGAGAGGCATGGTGGAGGTGCGAGAGCTGATAAGAACACTGAAGAGGCAGCACTATACGATCTTCATGAGCTCCCACCTGCTGGTCGAGGTCCAAGAGGTGTGCGACAGCGCCGCCCTTATTGACAAGGGGAGGCTCCTCGTCTACGACTCCATCGATAACCTGAAGAAGCTGACCAAGGTGGCCAAGATCGAGGTCTCCGTCCTCGATGCTGCCTCTGACGCGTTGCTCGACAAGGTGAGGCAGTTCAGGAACGTCAGAGCAGTCGATCGCATATCGGGGAACGTGTTCATCGTCACCCTGGAGGGCCAGCCGCAGGAGAGAGCCGAACTGCTGTCCGAGGTCCAAAGGACGGGTATGAAGGTATCGGGCTTCAGCTCCGTTGGCCTGCCCCTGGAGCTGATGTACATGGACCTCGTGAAGGACTCGAGGTGACAATTCATGGAGCAGGACTCTAGGCCTCACAGGAAGCTTCCCTCGGACCTCAAGCAGATACCAATCGTCTGGAGCTATGAGATACTCAAGTACTTCAGGTCCTGGCGGCTGGTCGCCTCGTTCGCAATAGTCGTGGCCATGCTCGTACTGCTGTACGCACTTCCCCCCGCTCTGGGAAGCCCCTATGCCGGCACGGATACTGAGAGAGTCTTGTGGGTCAGGGACTTCGGCGATATGAACATCACAGTGCCAGGGTTGCCGATACCACAGAGTTATGCCGCGATCAACAGGAGTCTCGTAGACGAGGACTCGCTGGTTATTCGCGTCGACGGCTCGCCGTATCCGTCTGCGAACGGCATGAACTGGATCTACACGAAGCTGAGCTTCGCTGACGACCTGCCGTCCTTCATGGGAGGGAGCTCGAGACTGAACGTTGTCATATTCATGCAGAACCTCACCGCAAGCACCGTCACGGCGACCTATGACTGGTCAACCACTGCGGAGAGCTTCGACAGCCTCTTCCTCGCTTTCGCCAGCACGCTCGTGATCATAGCGGCGACCTTCTTCGGGTCTGACGCGATCGTCGGCGAGTTCCAGAACAGAACAGGCTATCTCGTGCTGCCCACGCCCCTGAAGAAGTGGGTGTTGTTCGCCGGCAAGTTCGCCGCGAGCATGACTGTAGGCCTCTTGGTCACAGTCGCTTTCTACGCGGGCGTGACGTTGCTTTCGTTCGTCACGGTGGGAGGGGTGGACGACGACTTCGGGCTCTCGTTCCTGTTCGCGGTCGAGTTCCTGCTGGCTGCCACCGCAGTGGCATACCTGATAAGCTCGGTGCTCAAGGGCAGCACGGGCGCCACTGTGCTCACGTTTCTCCTCTTCATCATCATACTGCCGATAGTTGACAGTGTGTCCATCTTCAGCGGCGTGAAGATAGATGCGTCCCTCACATTCGCCTCTGGGGCCATTGGCTACATCGTCTACGATCCGTATCCGGTCGATACTTCACTGGAGCACTTCGGGTTCACTATATACACTTTCTATCCCGAGCCCTGGGTTGCTGCTGTCGTCTGCTTCGCCTACGCAGTCGTCGCAATCGCTCTGAGCCTGATCCTGTTCTACAAAAAGCAGCTGATGGCCTGAGATCACATCGGAGGCGTCTGGGGCGGCGGCTGGAACTGCTCGCCCCAGCGTGCGAGGCCTTGTCTGACCGATGCCATGTCGATCGCCCTGAGGAAGTCCTTCTGTGTCACTATCCCCGCCAGCCTGCCGGCCTCCTCGACCACCAGCCTGCCTATCTTCCTCTCTGACATGAGCTTCAGCGCTCGAGCGGCGTCCTCACCCGGGTCCACGGTGATCACGTTCCTGGTCATGATGTCATTGATCTGAGTCAGGTGCAGCCTATCCTTGGGAACTTTGTGCGTGTCCGAGAGCGTGACGATGCCGACGAGCCCGTTGTCGACGACCGGGAAACCCATGTGGTGCGTCGCCAACATCAAGTCGTGCAGCTGCTGGACCGACATATCCGGATGCACGACCTCCACCTCCCGGGTCATCAGGTCTCGCACGGTGAGGCCTTGGAGGCTCTCGGTTATCGTGGTCGCCTGCTCCTCCTCGGTCGCGGCTATGTAGACGAAGAGCGCGATGAGGATGAAGAAGAAGTTGTAGAATATCCCGAAGATGCCCATGGCTATTGCGAAGTACCTTCCTATCCTGGCCGCCTTCTTCGTGGCCTCCAAGTAGCTCATCTTGGATGCGAAGTAGGCCCTCAAGACCCTCCCGCCGTCCATCGGGAACGCGGGGATCATGTTGAACCCCGCCAGCAAGAGGTTGTACACGGCCATGAGGCCGAGCAGGATAACGACGCCATCGAGGAGCATACTGTCGAGTTCAAGGAGCCTGAGCAGCAGCACCAACCCGTAGGATATCAGCCCGACCACCATGCTCGTGAAAGGGCCGGCAAAGGCCATCCTCCATTCCTGTCCGGGGAGGCGGGGAAGCTCCTCCATCGAGGACACTCCGCCGAACACCATGAGCGTTATGCTGCGGATCTTCACGCCGTACCTGAGCGCGAGGTATGAATGGGCGAGCTCATGGGCCAGTATCGTCCCGAAGAACACAAGCGCGGCCACGGTCCCAAAGGCGTACTTCACCCAGAGGTCGGTCTCCAGCCCTCTGAAGCTCAACGGGATGTCAGCGATTGTGACGTCCGTGGCAGGGGCGGAGAAGATGTAGATGAACAGCGGCAGGATGAGCAGGAAAGTCAGGTGGAGGTAGATAGGAATGCCCAAGATCCTGCCTATTCTGATAGCGGCCGCCATATTGGTTCGTTAGTGTCCGATTCATATATAACCATTGGACAGAAATTCCGTACTGGCGGCATTCGCTTCGTGTCCGAAGGCATCAAATAGGGTAAGACCGCTTCAGTTTGCTGGATGGGGGCCTCTTGACTCGATTGGTCTCATCAGTACTGGCGATTGCGATGATCGCCCTGCTTCTGTCCCCCATCGGATATCAGGGGGACCCGGGCATCGGCCTTCCCGAAGCGGTCATTGTCACCGGTTCAGCGCCAGCCCCTTCCCCCGAAGAGCTTGTATTCCCCGAGCCGATTGACACTTCGAACCCCGTCCCCGAATACACGCTGGTCTCACGGGCGCTCATGCTGCCCGGAGGGGCGAGCGATGTGGTCGTGGACGACCTCAACGACGACGGCCGGACAGATCTCATCGTTTCGGTATACGACGCCTTGAGGATATCGATATTCTACAGAGAGGTGGACGGGACATTCAAGACGTATCCGTCGCTCAACATAACGACGATGTACCACCCCGCGTCGATAAGGACCGCGGACATCTATGCATCGGGCCACCACCAGATCGTCGTGTTGGAGAAGAACCCTGCGTATTCTGACACTCGACTGGCGATATACAACCTGACATCCGAGACCACATATGAGCGGTGGCCAGATCGGTTCACCTTGACGAATGGAATAGAATTCGTTGTGGGCGAGTTTTCGGGTGACATCTACGCAGACCTGGCGGTGGTCTGCGAGGGATCGAGCCCGCAGACGACTGCCGGGAAGGTCGAGGTTTTCTTTGGGCCCAACTTCTCTGATATCGAGATACTGACTGCAGGCCGCGGCGCCCGGAGCATTGAGGCAGCCGATCTCAACAACGATTCTTTGCTGGAGATCGCGGTGGGCAATTACTACGACAGCAACGTCATGGTGTTCGAAAGACCATTCTTATCGGGCACGCCCCCTCTTGTGACATTATCTGTCGAGGGCGCGCCCACTGCAGTGGTTGCTGGGCAGTTGGACGGCGATTCACATTCACTCACGGATCTGGCAGTGGCATCTGCCTCTCCAGATGCCATCCGATTCTATGCTCAGTCAATGGGCAGCCTTCCCCCTTTCGAAGACATGAACATCACGGTCCCCTACACACCATCGTCAATACACGTCGGGGACATGAACAGTGATGGCAGGCAAGATCTACTCGTACTATCACAGACCGGCAACACCACGTTCGGATACCATCAGGGCAGCTCCGCACCTATATGGCAGGCCGTTCCTGAGTTCATCTTTCCCACTGGAGGAGTGCCAAGGGCAGCCGTGATTGCGGAGCTGGATGGCGACGGTTTTGTGGACATTTCAGTAGCGGCATCGGGCGCTGATTGGAAGGGGGCAGCGCTTCCGATTTATCCTTTCCGCTCGCCGTCATTCTCGAACAGCAACTCGACGACCTGGACGAGAGTTGATGCAGTCACATCGATGCTGGAGACAGGAGACTTCGATGGCGATGACGTCATCGACCTCATGCTGCTGAACACAGACGACGATTCCATCGACTTCTATCCGTCGTTCGGATCGGCACTCACTACGATCCCTCTCGGCTTCTCTCCGGGCAAGATGGCGGTCGCGGATTTCAATCGAGACAGCCTTTCCGATGTCGCAGTCGCCGAGTTCCAGGGGGCTACGGTTGCCATCATCTTCGGGTGCAGCACCTTCCCGGACCAGTCTGTGCTGCTCACAGTCAACGGGTCTGTCACCGACATAGAGATTGGCGATTTCAATGACGATTCGTATGCCGACTTCGTCGTGTCCACCGGTGAGGGCGGACTGAGCTTCTACTTCAACGACCATTCAGCGGCCGCCTTCGGGAGTGCGTATGAGATATCACCGTCTGGCGGTGCGGGGATATGGTCCATTGCGTCAGGGGACTTCAACTCGGACGGCATGGACGACATCGCGTACACTCGCCCCATAAGGAAGATAGCGGTGCTGCTGCAGGACTCTGCGATCCCCTTCGGGCCGTCATCCCCCACCCTGACCCTGTCCCACAGCGAGGGAACCGACTTCACCTCCGTGTGGTGCGGCGATCTCACGGGGGACGGGCTCGATGATATCGCTGCTATGAGGTCCTTCGATTCCGCAGTCTATCTGTTCGATCAGGACGAGTTCCAGACAGCCCCGCATCCTTATGGCGTCCTCTCACTCCCGAGCTTCCCGAGCTTCCTCTCGGTGTTCGATGCGACCGATGACGGTCCAGCCGACGTGGTGGCAATATTCGATGACGCCGCCCTTCTCTTCCTGTATCGGCAGGCTTCGGGCGCATTCCCCAGCTCCCCCTCAATGGCTTTCGTTACCGGTGCCGGGCCGGTCTACGCGTGCATAGGCGACGGGACCCAGGATCACAGGGGTGACATGCTAGTGGTCAACCAGGGGTCTCACTGCGTGTCGATATGGCAGCAGGTCAACTTCCCGCCGGTGGCCCATTCCGGTGGTCCCTATGTCACGAGGGAGGGAGCGAACCTCAGGTTCAACGGTTCAGCCACCACTGGGACATCTGAGATCCCCTTCATGGATTACCAGTGGGATTTCGGCGATGGAAACGTAACCGGCTGGATCCGCAACCCTACCCCGGGGCATGAATACGAGGCGATAGGCAACTACAGCATCAGCCTGCAGGTCCGCGACCCTGCGGGCCTCTACTCCTCCGACTCGAGCTATGTCGTGGTTCTGGACAGTTATCCGGTAGTGGATTTCACATGGTCCCCAGAGTTCGTCGATGAAGGACAGACTGTGACCTTCACGGACATGACCTGGTCTTACGATGCCGTATCCTACAGAGCGTGGTTCATCGACGGGCAACATGCGGGAGAAGGCTCTGTACTGAGCACCGAGTTCCAGGACGGCAATCACTCAATATCTCTGTACGTCGTGGATTTCGACGGCTCGGAAGTGAACCTGACCAAAATCCTGGCTGTGAATTCAACGGCCCCCGTCTTGAGGATCTTGGCTCCCTCGGAAGGTATCGAAGGTGAGTCGATCGAGTTCGCCGTTGTTGTCGACGAGTGGCATGGGGAACCCGTCGACCCTATCACGACGTACGAGTGGGATTTCTCGTACGTCACCGATGAGTTCAACAGGGATCCCTATGTTCCGAATACGGACAACGTGACACATGTGTTCTCCTCGTCATCGTGGTGGAACATCTACAGAGTGGCGGCGCGAGTGACTGATTCCGACGGCATGCAGAACCTGACCACATGGGACATCCGCATCTACGATGTCGCCCCTTCCGCCCAGCTCGGTCTGAATACCAGCGATCCTAGGGAAGGCATCCCCTTCACGTTCCTGTCCTCCAGCTACTCCCACGATGGGATCGTCAATTGGACATGGAGATTGGCGCATCCGAACGGGTCCTCCGAGTACCTCTACATAGATGAGAGGGACATGGCCTCTCTTGAGTTCGACTATCTGAACGATGGTGGATACACGATGTACCTGACCGTCCGAGAGGCCGATGGCAACACGAGCTCCGCGCAGCTCAGCTTCCACGTCTCGGAGATACCTCCCCTCGTGGACCTGGTCACGCTCTACTCTGGCGGGGAAGACGGTTTCTTCGAGGAGTTCACACCCGTCGAGTTCCTGGCTGACGCGGCCGGGCTGGATGAGATCGCCTTCTACGAGTGGGATTTCGACGCGCGGGGCGGTGAGTTCATCTCTGATGGCCCATCGTCCCCCGCGAACACGTCGAACCACACCTACACGCAGATCGGCAATTACACTGCGAAGGTCCGCGTCACGGACGTGGATGGCAGCTCCGCTATAGCCTGGGTCTATGTGGAGGTCCGACAGAAACCTCTGACAGGTAACCTCTACAGTGACATCGCCATCAGGAGAGGTTGGGATTCGAGGGAGTTCACATTCTATGCTGAGACGCTCGCGCTCGAGTTCCCCGACATCGTCCATGTCGTTTGGGAGTTTGGGGATGGCGTGATTGAATCCAGGGACGGTCCTCCGGTGGACCCCGTGTTCCATTTCTACGAATCTGGGCGGGACTACCTGGTCAACGTGACTGTGATCGACGACGACGGATACAGCAAGGTCATATCCGGCATGGTGTTCGTCACCCCGCCCGTAATACGGCTTGTCAGTCCCGAGAACGACTCCGTTGTCAGAAGCGGGACTGTGATCCGGTTCGAGATAGTCCCTGGCACCCGCCCCATCAACCTCGTGTATTTCGACATCAACAATCAGGGATACGAGCTGTTTCAGGTCCAGTACGTGATTGACACGACTGGCTGGGACAGCGTAACGTATGTGATAACCGTCATGGTTTGGGACTGGGGAGGTAACACCATATTCCTGCGGAACGTCAACATCACCATAGACGACGTCTTCCCCGTGTCACAGATCTCCGCGAACAAGAACAGGATCTATGGAGGAGAGGACTTCAGGATAAATGTCTGGGTCAATGATTTCAACGTCAGAGCCAGCGGCGTTGTGTTGAACGTCAAGTTCCCCGACGATCGGCAGTTCCTTCGATATCCTGTCGTCGAGGACGAGTATGAGCCAGGAAGGTTCTATGCAGTGTTCAAGGCACCGTCTACGCGCGGTACCGTGCAGTTCTTCGCCAACGTTACAGACCTCGCTGGAAACATGTACCAGAGCGAGGTGTACTCGCTCGATATGAGCCTAAGATTCATGACAGTCGCCTGGCCCTATCTCCTGCTCATGATGGCTGCAATCACCGTTTCCGTGTCTGCGTACTTCATGCGGGAGGAGAGGATTGCGGTCGACGAGGCCTTTGTGATCTTCAGAGACGGGAGGTTGATCACCCATTCGACGCGTAGGCTCAAGCCAGGCATGGACGACCATGTGCTCGGGAGCATGCTGGTGGCTATCCAGGATTTCGTCAAGGACTCCTTTAAGGACGTGACTAGCTTCGCACTCAGACGGCTTGATTTCGGCGAGAAGAGCGTCTTGGTGGAACGAGGAAACAACGTCTATCTCGCAGTTGTGCTGCACGGACAGGCCTCTAAAAAGGTCGCGGTCAAGATGAAGCAGGTCGTCGAGGAAATCGAATCTTCGTTCTCGAAGGCACTCAAGGATTGGGACGGCGACCTGGACAAAGTCAGAGGGATCAGTGACATCACTAAGGGGCTCTATTCCAGGATGCCGATGTTCCGAGGGCAGACTCGCCGAGGGTCCTAGGTGATCTCTTGGCTCTGCCATTACCAGATTTCATTACGATCTCCGGGATAACAATATTCTGCATCGTGATGGCAGCAGGTTCCTACTTCAAGAGGATATTCGATTTGTCCGGCTCCATATCCTCCTTCGTCGTGGGCATGGTTATCGGTCTCTGCGGCAATGTCCTTTGGCTCCTACTCCTGCTCGTCTTCCTGATCACGAGCTTTGGTGCGACGAAGTACAGGTTCGAGTGGAAGAGGGCCGAGGGATTCCAGGAAGGAATGAAGGGCGAACGGTCCTGGAAGAACGTTTTCGCGAACGGCGCGATCCCCGCGGGGATCGCGTTCCTGAGCTTCCTCGCTGAGGCCCTAGAGCCAGGAGGCGGGATTTTCCCGAAGGACATTGCGAGCTACCTGTTCGTCTCAGCCATCGCCGTGGCCGCCTCGGACACGGCTGCAAGCGAGATAGGCATTGTGGATCCGAGGGTCTACTTGATAACCACCTTCGAGAGGACGAAGAGGGGTGTTGACGGAGGAGTTTCCATGACAGGCCAGCTCGCGGCATTCGTCGCGGCCGCACTCGTCTCTGCCGTGGCCTATGTTGTTTTCGCGTTCCTGAACGATTCACTGCTGGCCGGCCCCGCGACCCTGTTCGTCCCGATGCTCTGCGGTTTTCTGGGATGCCAGATAGACAGTGTCATAGGTGCCACATGGGAGACGAGGGGGAGGGTTGGGAAGCTCGGGAACAACTTCCTTTCGATCCTAGCAGGCACGGCCATAGCTTTCGTCCTTGCGGTTCTCTGAGATCCGCTCTCACTTCGCATCGCAGTTGAGACGCCTCGGCACTTGAGAGGCCTCCTAGAGCCTCCTTATGATATCCGGGACAATCTCTAGCGAGCTCACGGTGAAGTCCGCATCGAACGACCGCTCGCGATCATCGGTGACGACCTGGATGGCACGCATCCCGGCGCGCTTCGCACCGGCGACATCGCTCTCCGGGTCGTCCCCCACGTGGACAGCCTCCCCAGGCGCGACCTTGAGCATCTTCAAGGTCATCTTGAACGCACCGTCAGCGGGTTTTCTGATCAGGATCTCGTTCGAGAAGGTCGTCGTATCGAAGAACTCCAGGATCTGCAGCCTGTCCATGACCATCCGGAGGGCCGAGCCCGGGGTCCTTCCGGTGTTGGAGATGAGCCCCGTCCGATATCCCGACTCCTTGATCTCCTCGAGGACCTGTCTCGCGCCTGGGAGCAGGCCTGGCATGTTCTCCAGGATGCTTTCGGAGTAGACATTCTCTATGCTCTGCAGATGCTCGCTCCTGAGCCTCCCTGGCAGCCTCTCGTCAATCGAATCGAGCATGAAGAGCACCTGGTCTCTGATCGGGACATCCCTGCTCTTGAGCCATACCGAGCGCAGGAAGATGCCGGTCCTATCATGCGCTGCCATGATCTCCTCGGCGGTATGGGACGAGCCAGCCGAGGACAGTATGGAGCTTATCTCCTCCACTCTGATCCGCGCGACCCTGTTCGATCCTCCTGGATGTTCTTGGATCAGCGTGTCCCATAGGTCGAAAGTGACCGCTGCTATCTCCCTCATGCCCTTCCTCAGGGCCTACTGCTCGGCTGATATTGAAATCCTCCGTTCTGCCTAGCCTCTCTCTCGCCGAGCACAGGGACACAATGCCCGGTCTCCCATGAACAACCCTTAAATAGGTCATCGATATTAATCGGCTCATCAGAGAGGTTTGACGGCCAAAGTGGCGGGGCCACACCTGGTCTCTTTCCGAACCCAGAAGTTAAGCCCGCCTACGTTCTTCCCGGTA
>JAFGHM010000053.1 GCA_016930135.1 Thermoplasmatota archaeon
CTCGCCTCCCTTCTGCAGCACTCCGAGGAGGATGACAGGATCGGCGTGGTCGCTACCTTCTATCCTCTGGCCTACCTCGCGGAGTCGATCGGGGGCGAGAGGATCTCCGTCAAGACCCTGATACCGCAGAACAACGACGTGCACTCATGGGAGCCTTCGACGGCCGACATGATCGAAGTGGACAAAGCGGATATAGTGGTCTACAACGGGGCTGGGCTCGAGCCATGGTTCGAGGACGATATACTCCCGGCCCTTGACACCGAGGGCAAGCTGATAGTCGACACGACCGCTGGCCTCGAGCTCATCCCGTCAGGCGGTGACGGTTCGTACGATCCGCACACATGGCTGAGCCCCTACATGGCGAAGTTGCAGGCCGAGAGGATCCACGACGCTCTGGCCTCAGCCGACCCGGGCAACGCCAGCTACTTCGGGGAGAGGTGGGCCCAGCTCTCGAGCCGGCTCGAGGCGCTCGACGAATCGTACCTCGGGCTGCTGTCGGCCGAGGACAAGTCGGACATATTCGTCGGCCACTCGGCCTACGGGTACCTCGCGCAGAGGTACGGCTTCGAACAGCACGGCATAATCGGCCTGGCCGCTGACGAGAGCCCTAGCGCCACGACCATCGCCTCCCTCGTCGACCTTATGGTTGAGTACGACATCTACGTTGTGTATGTCGACCCTCTCTATCGCGAGGACTACGCGGAGAGCCTCCGCAGGAGCCTCGAGGCCAAGTCGGGGCAGACGGTCGAGGTGCTGTCCCTCTACTTGCTCGTGGGGGTCGCGGACGGTCTGGACATGATGGCGCAGATGGAGGCGAACCTTGAGAACCTCGCGGCCGGAGTGGAGGCCCGGCAGGCCGGGTGACGGGCGGGGACGCGGTACCATGAGAGCCTCAGGTGGCATGAGATGAACGATGCTGGGAAGGCGGTTGTAGAGGCCAGGGGCCTGTTCGTATCCAGGTCGAACCAGCTGGTCATCGAGGACGCCAACTTCACGATCACAGAGGGGGACTACGTCGGCATAGTCGGGCCCAACGGCGGGGGCAAGACGACGCTGCTCCTCGCGATTCTCGGCGTGCTGCCGACGGACAGAGGGGAGATAAGGCTCTTCGGGGAGCCCCTGCAGCGCTTCCGCAACTGGGAGCTCGTGGCGTACGTGTCCCAAGACGCCACCTCGTTCGATTCGGACTTCCCCCTTTCAGTGAGGGAGCTCGTGGCCTTCGGCAGGGTCAACAGGAGCAACATCGGGAGGCGGCTGAGGCAGGAGGACTGGAAGGCCGTGGACGATGTCCTCGAGACCGTCGGCATGTCTGGTCTGTCGGCGCACAGGATCGGCCAGCTCTCGGGCGGACAGAAGCAGCGTGTGTTCGTGGCCAAGGCCCTCGTGCGCAACCCCAAGATACTGTTCCTGGACGAACCAGTTACGGGCGTCGACGCCGTCTCTCAGGAGAAGTTCTACAGGATACTGAGCGACATCAACCTGAGCAAGGGGATAACCATCTGTACTGTCTCGCACGACCTCACCGCGGTCTTCTGCAGGATGTCCAAGGTGATGTGCGTCAGCAGAGAGGTGAACATCGCCGATGTCAGCGACCTGAAGGAGCCCGGGGAGTTCCTGAAGAAGGCGTATGGGGAGCACTTCAGGTTCGCCTTCCACAGGCACGAGTGCGAGGGGGTGTTCGGGAACGGTTGACCTGTCCCTGCTCGATATACCACGCCTGCTTGGATATCAGTTCTTCCAGTACGCGCTCATAGGGGGCACCATCGCAGCGTTCGCATGCGCCTGGGTGGGCGTCTTCCTGATATTGAGGAAGGAGGCGATGATAGGGGACGGTGTGGCGCACACCGCCTTCGGAGGGATCGCGCTCGGGCTGCTGCTCGGCATATCCCCGATCCTGACGGCCCTGGGCGTGTCCATATTCGCGGTGGCAGGCATCCACTACATGAGGGCCAAAGGTATCGCCACCTCCGACTCCGCGATAGCGGTCATTCTCGCCACGGGCTTCTCGGGCGGGCTGATAATAGTGAGCCTCGCTGGGGGCTTCACCGTGGAGCTGTTCAGCTACCTCTTCGGCTCTATACTCACGATCGACGCGACCGACCTACTTGTGGTGTCCGTCCTCGGATTGGTCACCCTCGTCTTCCTCGGCGTCTTCTACAAGGAGCTCCTGTCGATGACCTTCGACGAGGGGGGCTCAAGGCTGATGGGCATACCTGTCGGGCCGCTTTCTCTCGCCTTCAGCATACTCGTCGCGAGCACGATAGTGCTCTCGATAAAGGCCGTGGGGATCGTGCTCGTCGTGGCTCTTCTGGTCCTCCCAGGCCTGTCCGCGCTGCAGTTGAGGCTGTCCTTCAGGGGCACCACTGCCGCCGCCATCGTCTTCGGCATCCTCAGCATGGTGCTGGGAGTGCTCTTGTCCGCGATATACGATGTGGCCACGAGCGGGGTCATCGTCTTTCTTGCGGCGGCGATCTTCGCCTTGACCGCCATATACAAGCGCCTGGGCTAGCGAGGCTGCGCCATCGATGAAAGGCGATCGGGAGATAGAAAGGCCGTTCGGTCCCCTGCATCTCAGATGAAGTACCTCATGGAGATAACAAAGAGTATCCCCATAGCCAGCGAAAAGGTCGCGATGTGCGTGAAGCCGAATGAATTGGATGCCGGGATGAGTTCGTCCCCGGAGATGTATATCATTATGCCCGCGGTCATCGCAAGACTGAACGCGACGGCCACGTCTGATATGTGCTCGGTGAACACCGCTGCGATCGCGAACCCCAACAGAGTGGGCGCCGTTACGAGCCCCCCCATCTTCAGGGCCTTGGTCCTGGAGCCGCTGGTGGCCAGAGAAGAGGCCACGGGGACGAGGGTCTCGGGGATGTCGTGAAACGCGATTGCGATGGCGACAATGAGGCCGAGGTCCGCCATGGAGCCGAAGGCCGCGCCAACCGCGAACCCCTCGGGGAGGTTGTGGAGCGATATGCCGACTATGAGCGTGAGCGTGGTCCGCTTCAGGTTCGCCTTCTCATCCGTGTTCGCGACCGTGTGGAAGTGAGGCAACAGCTGGTCGAGCGCGAACATGATGGCGAACCCCAGGGTGAAGGCGACCAGGATCCAGGAGACTGACAGCAGGCGCATGGATTCAGGGATGAGATCCAGGAACGAGATCGATATCATGACCCCCGCCGCGAAACCGAACCCTGCGCAGAGAAGGCCGGACGTTGGGTGCACCAGGATCCCCAGGATGGAGCCGACTAACGGTCCGAGGATCAAGATGACTATCAGTGTGACGAACAAGCTCTCCATCAGCCGGTCCCTCCCGCCCGTAATCACGCAGGGGGCTATTGGATTTATGTCATGGCCCGCGCCGGTCCTCGGGGTTGTCATCGCCTGAGGCGGGTTCTGCCAGAGACGGAGAATGCAGGTCTGAGCTTTGATCGCGCCCCGCGCTTTCGGTCCGGCAGCGACGGACGGCTAACATGTTCGCCGCCCCGTTCTTTATTGTCTTTTCTTATCACGCCAGGGATGTCGGGGGGATAGGGAGACATTATAGAGAAAGGTGATTGACGTGGGGACTACGGAAAAGGTTTCAATAATGTTGTATTCGGGGACTGTGGACAAGCTGCTTCCGGCTGCGATACTGGCTTCGGGGGCGGTTGCGATGGACATGGCGGTAGATATCTTCGTGACGTTCTACGGCATCCACGCCTTCAGCAAGCAGGCGATCAGGACGAACAAGACATTCAGCAAGGATTTCGAGGAGATGGTGCCCATGATGACCCAGAAGATGCGCGAGAAGAACATCCCTTCCTGGTACGACATGCTCGCGGAGGCCAAGAAGTCTGGCAACGTCAAGATCCACGCCTGCTCGACGGCCTGTGACATGCTTGACGTGAAGAAGGAGGACCTCGACCCGCTTGTGGATGACGTCGTGGGCGTCGGCAACTATTTCGCTGAGGCCGCGGAATCCAAGGTGACCTTGTTCATCTGAGGGGTGAGAGACTTGGCAGACCAGAATCCGCTAGCGGACCTGAAGCCTGACAAGACAGTTGATGCCAGGGGGACCTCATGCCCGGGTCCTCTGCTCGAAACCAAGAAGGCAATAGCCACCATACCCGTAGGGGGGGTCCTGGAGACCATCTCCTCGGATGCAGGTACTAATGCCGACATTCCTGTATGGGCCAAGAAGATGGGGCATGAGTTCCTCGGCTCCATAGAGGAGAGCGGGTATTGGCGGGTCTTCGTCAGAAGGAAGAAGTGAGAATTGTTGATGGTTATGGCCCAGCAATTCGAACCTCTAATCCTGGTGCTATCGAACACTCCCGCCTCGGACCCGGGGATCGACTTCGCGGGCAGCCGTCACATACATTATCCTGCGATGACGGCCATTCTACGGATCCCGTGCTCCGCGATGATCCGGCCTGATGTCATACTATACGCTCTCACGCACGGGTTTGACGGCGTCTGTGCGGCCGGAGACGGCCCGGAATGCCCGTATCTCGGCGCAGATTGCGTGACCAGGACTGCGAAGAGGATCAGCGAGGCCCAGAACCTGCTCAAGGAGAAGGGGATCGACCCTGGAAGGCTCAGGATGAGCGGGGTATGCTCCGTGTGTGGAGAGGCTTTTGCGAAGTGTGTGCGCAACTTCTCCAACGACCTCAAGAAACTGGGCCCACAACCCAAACCCGACAAGCCGAAATCCGGTGCGGGTGCGGACAGATGAACATAGAACCGTCGATCCACGAGTTCGGAGGCTCCAAGGAGCTGCCCGAGGAGCGCCATGACGTCATGGTCGTTGGAGGCGGGATCTGCGGCATGCAGGCTGCGCTGGACATGGGCGACATGGGTTTCAAGGTGCTCCTCGTCGAGAAGGAACCCAGCATAGGGGGAGTCATGTACAAGCTCAGCAAGACGTTCCCCACTCTGGACTGCTCAAGCTGCATATCCACGCCCCGCATGGCTTCGACCGCGCACCACAAGAACATCACCATGCTCACCTACTCGGAAGTGAAAGAGGCGATCAAGGAGGGCGAGGGGAACTTCAGGGTGAGAATCCTCGAGAAGCCGAGGTATGTTGATTCGGCTGCATGCACGGCCTGCAGCCTCTGCGAGAAGGCTTGTCCGGTGATCGTTCCCAGCGAGTACGACGGGAACTTGTCCGGAAGGAAGGCCGCGTTCATACCATTCGACACCGCGCTCCCGAAAGTGGCCATGATCGATCTGGACAACTGCATCTACTGCGGCGCCTGCGAGCGCGCCTGTCCTGTCGGCTGCATAGACTTCCTCCAGACCCCGAAATTGCACACCGCTCGGGTCCGATCGGTCATCCTGGCGACGGGTTTCCGCCTGTTCGACGCGAAGCTGAAGCCGACCTATCATTACGGCGAATACCCGAATGTCATCACTTCCATGCAGATGGAACGGTATCTCTCGCCGACGAGGCCGACCCATGCGATTGTGAGGCCCTCCGATGGAAAGGAGCCGGGGAGCATCGCATACGTCCTCTGTGTCGGGTCCAGAGATGACACAGTGAAGAACCCGTACTGTTCCCAGGTCTGCTGCATGTATTCGATCAAACAGGCACAGCTCCTGATGGGCGCCTTGCCTCTTGCGGACATCGCGATCTACTACATCGACATCAGGGCCTTCGGCAAGGGCTTCGAGGAGTTCTATGTGCAGACGAAAGCCATGGGCGTGAACTTCGTCAAGGGGAAGATCGCCAAGATAGAGCAGCAGGAGAACGGCGACTTGACGCTCTTCTACGAGGACATAGAGAACGGAGGGAGGTTGAGCAAGTCCTCTCACGACCTAGTCGTCCTCGCAGTGGGAATCATGCCTGGGAAGGATGTGGCTGGGATCTTCAAGAACGACGAGCTGAAGCTCGACCCCATAGGATGGATCAAGAGTCCCGATGAGGCCGGCAGTCCTATGGTGACGAGCATCCGAGGCGTGTTCGCGGCCGGGACCGCCATCGGCCCGAAGGACATACCTGATTCTGCGGTCGAGGGGAGCGGAGCGGCGATTGATGCGGTGGCATACCTCTGGACCTTGGACAGGGAGCGGACCGGCGCGGAGAAGAAGGGGGGGCCGAGTTGACCGAGGACAAGAGATGGCCCCGGCTAGGGTTCTACGTATGTCACTGCGGTGGCAACATCTCGGACTATGTGGACGTCGTGAAGGTCAGGGATGCCCTGGCCGAAGAGCCGGGAGTGGTCGTCGCCAGGGACGTGATGTTCGCCTGTTCCGATTCTTCTCAGAACGAGATGATCGCCGACATCAAGAACCTCAAGCTGGATAGGATCGTCGTCGCATCCTGCACCCCGAGGCTCCACGAGATAACCTTCAGGAATGTGGCGGACAGGGGCGGCCTGAACCGGTATACGTACTACCACGCCAACATCAGGGAGCAGACCTCTTGGGCGCACAGGGACGACAAGGAGGGCGCCACGGTCAAGGCGATCAGGCATTCTAGGGCAGCAGTGGCATATGCGAGGCTGTCCGAGCCTCTCGAGAGCATCAAGGCCCCCGTCACACCGAGCGTGCTTGTGGTCGGCGGGGGGATTGCGGGTATCAGGGCGGCGATCGATCTCGCGGATGCGGGAATCGCGGTCCATCTGATAGAGAGAGAGCCGTTCCTCGGTGGACGGACGGCACAGCTCACGAACAGCTATCCGCAGGACAGTAAGGGGTCGGAGGTCGCGGCGAGGCTGATCGCCGAGGCAAGGAAAAGGGACGGCATCGCCATTTACACCAATGCTGAGCTCGTCGGCCTCGACGGATACATAGGCAATTTCGAGGCGCGTGTGAAGCTGAACCCGCGGTACTTCAAGTCGTCCCAGGCGAAGACATCTCTCCCTGAGCAGCTCGGGGGAGAGGCTCCGAGCAAGTTCGACTATGGCCTGTCGAAGGAGGGCCCCGTCCTGATGCCTCCGTTCTCAGGAGCCTACCCGGAGCTGCCAAGCCTGAACATGGAGGCATGTTCTGAAGACTGCGCCCGGTCAATATCGCAAGCATACGGGGACGCGGTCGACCTCCACCAGAAGAGCGAGAGCCTCACCATCAGAGCCGGCGCGGTCATCGCGGCAGCGGGTTTCGACCCCTATGAGCCAAAGGAGGGCGAGTTCGGCTATCGGACCCATCCCAAGGTCGTGACTCTCCAGCAGCTTCACAGGCTGGTGGAGCTGAAGATGCTGAAAGACGTCCACAACATCGCATTCATCTACTGCGTGGGGAGCAGGCAGGTCAAGACGGGCGACGAAGATGTGAACGAGTACTGCTCGAGATACTGCTGCAACGCCGCCATGAGCATATCGCTGGTGCTGCTGCGAATGCGGGAAGAGCTCGGGGGCGACCTGCGGCTCTACCACCTGTACCGGGACATACGCACATACGGCAGGAACGAGGTGCTCTACGAAGAGGCGTTGAAGAAGGAAGTAGTGTTCATAAAATACAGCGAGGAAGACCCGCCGGCCGTCTCGGCTGCAGGCGGCCGACTCACCGTTACCGTCAAGGATCTCCTGACCGTGCTTGATGACAAGCTGGAGATCCCGGTCGACATGGTGGTCCTGGTCACCGGCATGGTTCCCAAACAGTCCAACGATGCCCTGCCTCAGATCCTGAGGGTGCCCAAGGGCGCAGACCGCTTCTTGCTGGAGGTCCACCCGAAGCTCAAGCCGGTCGAGACGGCCATGGCCGGCGTCTTCATCGCGGGTACTTGCCAAGGCCCGAAGGATGTGAGAGAGACCTTGGCCTCGGCGCAGGCGGCATCCTCCAAAGCGGCCGGAATCGCCTTGATGACACAGCTGGAGCTCGACCCGTTCGTCGCGAGCGTGGACCCGAAGATGTGCAATCTCACCAAGGCGTGTGCGGCCGAATGCGAGTACGGGGCGATAGAGTTCAAGGAATTCCCCGGCCTGGGCGAGAAGGCCTGGGTCAACGGAGCGAGGTGCAAGGGCTGTGGCGCGTGCGTCGCGGTCTGCCCCACCGGGGCGATCCAGCTGAAGGGACTGAGCAACGAGCAGCTGAAGGCTCAGATCGAAGCGCTCGGAAGGAAGGTGGAGATTTGAGCAAGACCACAACGGCCAGGCAGCTGCGGGACAAGTACGGCGTCAAGCCTTCCGAGGAAGTCTCCGCGCGCGTGAAGGAACAGTCGAAGACGATCAAGAGCATTGTCAAGGCGGTCTCGGGAGCCCCGAAGACGATACCAGACATTTCCAAAGAGCTGCAACTGGACCTCCATCTCACAGCCTGGTACGTGTTCACCATGACGAGGCACAAGAAGCTCCGGGCAACGCAGAAGACGGAGGATGGCTACTGGCTCTACGCCCCGGCCGAGGAGGAAGGTGACTGAGATGGCCGTCCAAGTCGATTCGCACCTGATGACGGACCTGAAGAAGATGGGAGCCTTCGACATCAGCGCCTGCTACAATTGCGGCAACTGCACCGCCATCTGTCCGCTGTCCGTGGAAGGACACGAGCTTCCGAGGAAACTCATACGGTATGCCATCCTTGGGCTCAAGGACAAGATAGTCTCCTGTCCTGAGGTCTGGCTATGCTACTTCTGCGGTGAATGCAGCACTTCGTGCCCGAGGACCGCGGACCCGGGACAGTTCATGATGTCCGCCAGGAGATATGCTATCAGAAGGTGCAGCTTTGGAAGGGTCGCAGACGCCTTCTACAGCTCGAAGCTGCTCTCACTGTTGGCGCTCTCGGTGTTCCCATTGATCCTGCTGGGCATATTCGCGACCAGTCATGGACCGATCATAACGGACGAGGTCGACATGTGGAGCTTCATACCGATGGACTTGATCCACGAACTCGGCCTGATAGTCATGGCTTTCTTGGGATTGAGTGTGCTGGCCAACCTGTTCATCATGTACCGGAACCTGAGCCGCGCAGCGGGAGCAGCTCCCTCGGCCAAGGTGAAGCTCACGAGGCGGGCTGGTATATGGCTGAAGGCGTTGATCACGATCGGGATAGTCGAGGTCCTGGCCCAGAGACGGTTCACGAAATGCGATGACAACTCGAGCGAGGCCCAGAGCAAGAAGGGCACCTACAAGTACTGGGCGCATATGGCGGTCTTCTGGGGCTTCCTCGGGCTCGCGGGGGCCACGCTCATAGACTATGGGATCAACGAATACGGCCTGACCGTATCACGCGACATATCGAGGGTGCTGGGGATAGTCTCGGGGATAGTGATGATGATCGGCGCGGCCTACTTCATCTACAAGAGAGTGAAGAAGGATGAGGTGTTCTCGACCTTCAGCCACTTCAGTGATTGGATCTTCCTGATACTCCTGTTCTTCGGGGGACTCACTGGCTTCATGGTGACCTCGTTCCTCTACGCTGGTATGGCCGAGGCGACCTACATCTCGCTGGTGATCCACTTGATGTTCTCGTTCGATCTCCTGATAACGCTGCCGTTCACCAAGTTCGCGCATGCGATGTACAGGCCGTTCGCGCTGTGGATTGTCACTGCTAGGGACCAGGTCAGCGCCGCTGGCAAGACCACGTGATGCGCCCGAGGCGAGAGAGAGGGTTCAGGCCCCGTCGCTCCTGTGGCGAGAGCAGCCTTCCTCCGGACTACCTTTCGTGGCGACCTGGAATTCGCAGTCTGGTCTCTCGCCTGTCCTCACGTATTGGTTGAAGTGCTTGATCCACTTCGGCTCTTGGGGTGCGAGGCTCACGAATCGCACGGACTTCGTCAATCTAGCCATTGTCTGCGGGCTCACGTAGTGTTCGATCTGGCAAGTGTCGATCTCAGCCAGTTCCCTCTCGATGCCGATTATCTCGAGGAAATCCGCGATCGTCTTGTGCGTCTTCATCAACCTGAGGGCGACCTTCTTCCCAGACGGGGTGAGCTTGGTGCCCTTCCAGGGCTCGTATTCCACATAGCCGTCCTCCTGCAGCTTCCGCAGCATCTCCGTCACTGAGGGGGACCGCACGTTCATCTCTGCTGAGATTATCCCGGTCCTGGTGCAGCCGTGCCTCTTCTCGAGAACGTGTATGGTCTCTATTTACCTCTCAGCCGTCCTCCGCATCTTCCCCATGAGCCCGTACCTCCATCCATAACAGTGGTCCGGGACTTCAAGACGGCCGCTGACCTTTGGCCATCCCAAGTTCATCAATGCGTGCTTGCCATATGATGATCCTGGTGCATCCGAGCAACCATCAGCCTAGGAGTCGCGGCGCCGTGTGCCTCAGTCCTCGGGCTTTCTGGCTCTGATCGCCACGAAGGAGCCCCTTCCGTGACCCTTCATAATCGGTTCCTTGGTCTCAATGTCCCCCAGCGGGCGGGTCAACGTCTGTACGAATTCGAGGTGGCCAAAGCCCGCCTCTTCGAGGGCCGCCCCCAACTCATCCACGGAGTAGAACCTCGCCTCCCTGTAGAAGACACTCTCCCCCTTGCGTTCCATGTACTGTCTTCCGAGAGGGCTGTTCCTGTCGATGAATCCGACCACCAGGCTGCCACCAGGCCTCAGGATACGGTACGCCTCTCCCATCGCGTCACCCGGGCTGTCAACGAAGCATATGGTGGTCACCATGAGGGCTGTGTCCAAGCTCGCGCTCCTGAGAGGGAGCGCCTCGGCCACTCCGCGAACGACCTCGATCCCACTCCTTTTCGCGACCTTGATCATCTCCAGGGAAGGGTCGATGCCGAGCCCGATCCCGACGGGGCCAGCGAACCGACCGGTCCCAACCCCTATCTCAACCCCATCGCCCTCCGGCAACAGGGCGCTCACGGCATCGAGTTCGGAGAGATAGGCGCCTCGGTTCCTCGAGAACCAGCCCTCGTATCTCGCCGTGTGCTTCTCGAAAGGCTCAACCTTCTTGTTGCTCATCCGCCCTCTTCAGCCGCGCTCGATCCTGAACCTTCTCACGTAGAATTTGCTTCCTTCGTGCTCCACCTCGGCAAGCTGGTCCTGCTTCAGGAGCAAATCGACGGTCGACCAGTCGGCCCTCGCCTTCGCCAGGAATTCCGTCAAAGCCTCCCTTCGCATCGGGTGCACCGCCGTGATGCTGAGCAGGTCCTCTTTAGCGTCTCCGGTGGAGGCGAAGGCATTGCCTTCATAGCCTACCAAGTACTCGACGTGGTCAAGCTCCTTCTTCATGATCTGATAGGCTCGGTTGATCGTAGCTTCGCTCGGCGCATGCGCCCAATGCTCCGCCGGCGGCCTTGTCGGGATCGACAGGTAGGCACAGTCGGGGTCCAGCTCCGCGATGAAGTCAGCGGTCTTCCTCAGCCCCCCGTCATCGTCGTTGAGGTCCCTGACAAGCATCGTCTCCGTCAGCAGCTTCCCCTTGTAGTCCTGCGCGAACTCCGTCATACCTTTGAGTATGGACGAGTGGTCCAGGGCTCCGTGCGGTCGATTAACCCTCTTCCAGATGGGCTCCTCGACTGAATCGACCTTCAGAGAGACCAGGTCCGCTCGTGACAGATCCTGTCGCACATCCTCGTGTGAGAGCAGGGAGGAGTTCGTGATCACAGCGATCTTGATGCCCAGGCCTTTGAGCCCCTCAATCTCCTCTCCGAGGTCGATGTCCAGAGTGGGCTCGCCGTCAGGCACGAATGTGAGGTAATCGATCGGCTCGCCCGACTTCTCTGACAGCTCCACCTTCTCCCTGACGCTCGCAAGTATCTCCTTGGCAGGGTAGAACTTACGCCTTTCGATCTCCATGTTCGTCGTGCGGCCTACCTGACAGTAGACGCAGGAGTAGGTGCAGTGTTTCGGCGGGATGTTGTTGATGCCCAAGCTCCGTCCTAGTCGTCTGGACGGCACGGGTCCAAAGGCTATCATGAAGCTCCCTGCCGGACAGCGCTCCAGAGAAGGCGGATCACAAACCAGTCGCACCCGGTGGGTAAGCGCGTCCAAGGGCAGGCGCAGCTCGTCGCGCTTTTCGTTTTGGCAGATGTCATATAGAACCAGTCATATAATCGGCGTTCAACCGATAAACCTTCGCGCGCACAGTGCGATTGCCAGCGCGTTAGCGCGATGCTGCCATGTCATTCGATTCTCAGGGTGCTGCAGTGGGCGGGACTGCCGGCCTCAGCAACGTGCCGGGAGCCCGCGTCAGCTCCTCCGCCTTCTCGCTAGGAAGACTAGGACCACTAGTGTCACGCAGGCGAGCAGGGGGCCGAACTCCGGGATATCAGTGGTGTCCCCGGGCTCGTAGACCATGAGGCAGAGGGTGGCGCCGGACACGGTGACTTCAGCCGGATGTTCGACTGCGATGCCATCACCGGGGGACCAGCCCCCGTCCCTCCAGTCGTAGGCCACAATCTGCATCGAGCCCCATTTGTGGTCTATGACAACTCCCGCGCCGTCCTTCGAGACGGACTCCCACCCGTTCAGGACGACCAGCGATTGGCTCTGATACGCGATCTGTTCGATCGGCTTCCCGTTCGCTTCCTCGAAGCTGATGTTCGTCGTGGAGCCCTCCGCGCGGGCGAGCAGGCTCATGCCTCCATAGTATCGGGAGAGGTAGCAGGGGTCTTCCCGGAAATCGCCGAACTCGAGGTCATCGAAGTCGAACGGCAGCTGATCTATATCGAAGGTGAACAAAGTTGTCGTGCCGTTCGAGGTCCTTGTGGTGTGGTTCAGAACGTAGACCACGAACTCGTAAGTGCCGTTTGATTGTCCCTCTGAGGACTCCTGCGTGCTGACCCCGCTCTCCGACAATGCCCCTGGTACCTGGTCGCACAGGAGGACCACCACGAAGCCTAGCACGGCTGCCGTGACTGCTGCGAGCTTGAGATTCCTGGGCCTGGTCTCCACTCTCGGTCTGGGCAGATAGAGGTCCGCGACGAAGCCCCGCTCTGGGAACGAGGATGCCACGAGGGCCGATTCTGTCCTCTGCGGCCTTTAGGAGGGCGCTCCGGTTATCACTCTATCGTTATCAAGAACCAGAACACCCAGGCGGAAGAATCATCTCATCATGGTCCTCAGAGAACGCCGAACCGGTCAAGGGACCTCACGATATCGGAGACGGTGTCCTCCACGTCGATTTCAAGACCGTATCTACCGAAATAGCCGTTCAGCGAGTTGAGACCCGATCTCAGCGCCTCGGAGGCCTCGTGCAGACGCCGCCAAGGCGCATCCCCCGTCCTGTCGACTCGGATGGCCTCGGAGAAGTCTATGAACCACGGTTGGGAGCCGTGGACGAGTATGTTGTAAGCGCTCAGGTCGGCGTGGACCACGCCTGCGCGGGCCAGGCACCTGACACCCTCGAGCACCATCGCCATCATGACCCTCGGCTCCTCTGGTTCCACGTCCTTCAGTCTGGGCGCAGGGCCACTCTCATCGCCGAGATAGCGCATCGAGAACATGTTCTCCACTCTCCGTGCGGGCGGCGGGACCTTCACGCCGCCCTTCCACGCTTGGCGTGCCATCTCGAATTCGCGCGCCGCGAGCCAGCCCGTCGAATCCAGCTTGATTGGTCCGCCACCTCGGTGAGAGGTCCTGTAGAGACGATAGACCTTGACGGCCAGAGGAGCCCCCTTGTATCCGGTCAGATATACATCCGCTTCCTTGCCTGCGCTGATCAGGCCGACGACCTCGGTCGCCAGCCCGGAGGAGAGTATGGCCTCCTCTGTAGAGCGATACCCGGCCTCGCGCATTTCGAGGTTGCCGGATTTGATTCGCCAGGCAACGCTGGCATCTAGGTATGGATCGTTAGGCATGTTCTATGCAGTCTGCTTCAGTGCGTTCGCGATGCAGGCTCCAGGGTCATCAAACGCCGAGGCCGACGTAGAGATTCATGCGGCTCCCGGCGCAGCTGAGAAAACCATGTCGGACATCATCACCGGGAACCTCCTGGTCATACGACCGCAGCATCCAATGCATAAGTCATAGATTTGTCTTTCGGTAACCGGTCCTTCGTGGTTGGCATCCCGACCATGCCAAGAGCCGGCGCATCGAAAAGGAGGAGCGGATTGAGGGCTTCGCCAATCGTCGGGTCTCAAGTGACAGCGCCCGCTCAGCGCAGCTTCGAGTACTTGTCGAGGAGATCCGATATCTCTATCAGGGCATCCCTCGGACACGCACCAGCCTTCTCCTGCTCGATGAGGAAGTCACGTGCGGAGTTGATGGAGATCCGGGAGCCCTTGGCTATCACGCTCGCCATGACGGCCGACGCAGCTGATTCCTCCACCTTGTAGTGGCTCATCACTTCCTTCATGTCGAACCTCAGGGACGTGATCCTGCCGAGGTTGAGCATCACGGTCCTCTCAGTCTCTCGAGGAGAATGAAACCTGCGATTGTTGAAGTTCCTTCCCTTGTATCTCCCGCGTCTCTGGGCCAATGTACCTCTCCGGCCACGATTCCATACATCTCCCCTATACTTAATAGTTAAGTGACTACGGCTCCCAATGAATTGGCCTACGGCGTCCTCTTTCCAGGTGTCGGGACACGGACATCGTCGCCAATTGCCTTGAGCATATTGAGATCCCGTCGACATATCAGGCCATCTGCAATCGAAAACTATTCCGAGTACCTCGCTCTTCCTCTTCCTCGATGAAGGGGCGGGCGGACATACATGTCCACACAAAGTACTCCGGGCTCACGACGGTCGAGTTCATCAACGTCCCGGACAGCATCTCGGAGCCGAGGGACGTCGTCAGGGCCGCGGAGAGCAAGGGCCTGAATGTCCTCTGCGTCACGGACCACAACAGCCTCAAGGGCGCGCTCAGGGCGAAGGAGACGACGTCGAAGACCGAGGTCGTCGTCGGAGAAGAGATAATGACCTCAGGCGGCGAGGTGCTAGGACTGTTCCTGCAGGAGACCGTGCCAGCAGGCCTGTCGCCCCAGGAGACCATCGACGTGATACATACTCAGGGAGGCATCGCCATCGCCCCGCACCCCTTCAGCCCAAGGTGCAAATCCCTGGGGACAGCGGTCTCACGCCTGGATCTGGACGGCATCGAGGTACTCAACAGCATGCACATCGACGGGTACTCGAACGCCTATGCGAAGCAAGCCTTCTCAGGATCAAGATTGGCGAAGGTAGGTGGTAGCGACGCCCACCATTACTCCATGGTGGGGAATGCGTACACGACGTTCGAGGGCACCACGGCCGAAGAGCTTCGGAAAGCGATCCTGCAGGGGACGACCGGCTTCGGCGGGGCTCAGACGCCGCTGCGGCAGATCGTGTGGATGATCACGAACCTCACGGCGCGCGTGGACTACACTCTCTTTCGGTCCCTGCTTGGCCTGGACCTGAGGGACGATGCCGAGTGGGTCGAGTATGTGTCCGGGATGAGCCTCTCCACGAGACTGACGAGCTTGGTCGGTGGGACGCTGTTCCTCGCTCCGCCGTTTCAGCTGATGGCAGGCGTGATAGGCTCTGCCGTGCATGGGTCGAGGTCAAGGTCCAGGCTGTCAGTCATGGCAGAGGACGCCTCGGCCTCAGTCGGTTCTGCGGAGAAGTGATTCGCGATTCGACCCTCGGATGCCATCGAGATCTGATTTGATGATTGCCAACTTGCGAGCCTCGTAGCATCTCCTCCTGTCTCAGTCACAGTGCAGCGCGCTCGGATGGTTTCCTCGCTTCCGTGTGCGAGTTGCTAGCACGTTCTTCGCCCCGGCGGTGTAACCCCGAACTGTTAATGTACGGAAATACACCTCATGGGGGCGAATGTTCCCAGAACGAGTCTCCTCGCTCAAGACCTCAGGCATAAGGAAGCTGTTCGAGGCTGCACCTCGGGGCGCGATCAACCTCGGCCTGGGGGAGCCGGACATGCAGCCGCCTCCGGAGATGATCGAGGCACTCTGCAGGGCTGTCACGGAAGGTCACAACAAGTACGGGCCGAGCGCAGGCGTCCTTGAGCTGAGAGAGGCGATCGCAGAGTACCTCAGGAGATACCGGAAGGATGTCTCCTTCGAGAACATAATCGTCACTGCGGGAGCGACCGAGGGCATGAGGATCGCGTGCGAGACCATCCTCGGCGAGGGCGATGAGGCCTTGGTCCCGAACCCCGGGTTCATAATTTACGGGCCGGACGTCAAGCTGGCAGGCGGCGAACCCGTGGAGTACCCTCTGAGGCGCGAGAACGGCTATCTCCCGGAAGCCGAGGAGATCAGGTCTCTGATTACCCCGAGGACGAAGGCGATCATCGTAAACAGCCCGTCGAACCCCACAGGGACCGTCTTCCCAAAGGAGACGGTGAAGGCGCTCTGCGAGGTCGCGAGGGAACACAAGTTGTACATCCTCTCGGACGAGGTGTACGATGGATATGTGTACGAAGGCGAGCACTGGTCCTTTGCCAGGTTCCACAACGACACGATCATAGTGCAGTCCTTCTCCAAGTCGCTGGCCGCCACGGGCTGGAGGATAGGCTATGTCGCTACCTCGAAGGAGATAGTCCAGCAGCTGTCAAAGGTGCAGTACTATACCCTCGCCTGCCCACCGACGGCCACCCAGTTCGCGGTTCTCGAGGGCCTGAAGGTCCTGGACAGGTTCCAGGCCGAGGTCCTCGCGGAGTTTCGGAAGAGGCGCGAGCTCGCCCTGAAGAAGCTCGCGGAGATACCGACCTTCGATACGCCTGCCGTGAGCGGCGCGTTCTATGCGTTCCCCAAGTTCGCCAACGATATCAGCTCCGAGAGATTCGCTCTCAGGATATTGGAGGCGGGCGTGATATGCGCGGCCGGGGCCTCGTTCGGGTCGAAGGGCGAGGGGCACCTTAGGTTCTCCTATGCGAACTCTCTTGAGAACATCGCCAAAGGCCTCGACGTGGTGAAGGAGCTGGCAGCCCGGCTGTGACGCCCCAGCACTAGTTTTATATTGCGAGCCATATCTTAAGGGACTATGCCCGATGAGGGCAATCGGGAAGCCCCGGCGAACCAGAGGCTGATGAGCCCGAAGGCCGCCCTGTCCGTGGCGACCGGCATCATCGGCGCCGTTCTGAGCACCGCGGCGCTGGTCTTCATCGCGCAGAACATGGGCCCCACGGCCCTGGGCATACTCGGCTACGCGATGGCCGCGATCGGTCTCCTGAGCTTCCTGTCTGATTTCGGCGTTGGTTCCGTCCACTCCAACTTCATCCGAAGGGGAGAGGACCTGGGCAAGTGCGTTGGCGCGTACGCCCTGATCAAGCTCGTGCTTCTGGTCATCTTCTCGCTCGTGACCTACGCCATGATAAGCCTCTGGAGCCAGCATCGGCTCGGAGGCATGATGCCCGGGACCGACCCGGTCGTGGACTCTCTGAGCGCCTTCCTCATCTACTACATCCTCCTGGGCATAAGCCAGATAGCCACTCACACATTCGATGCCCAGGACGCCGTCGCGAAGGCCCACATCCCAGCGCTCCTCGAGCTCGTCGTGCGCGTCTCGTTCGTGATATACGTCGCCACCTCCTCCTTCAAGGGCTCTCCCGAGGGTCCGGCGCTCCTCGCAGCTTCCTATGTCACGGGCGTGATTGCCTCCGCGCTGCTCGTCGCTCTGCTCATGGTGCGAGTGAGGATCTCTAGGCCGGACCGCGAGACTCTGATGAAGTACATCAGGTCCCTTGCGCCGGTCTTCGTGGTCTCGATGATCATCATACTGGACCTCTACCTGGACAAGGTCATCGTCGGGCATTTCTGGGGCGCACAGGAGGTAGGACTCTACTTCGGCGTGCAGAGGATGGCCGTGTTCGTGGGCGTGTTCTCGCTCTCGGTCGCCACGCTCATACTCCCTTCGGTCACAGCCTACTTCACGAGGAAGGACATCGCCGCGAGCTGGGACATCGTCAACCAGGCGGAGAGATACGTCTCCCTGATAGTGATCCCCACGGCCGCGTTCTACCTCACTTTCGGAAGCCAGATACTGGGCGTGTTCCTGACCTCCGAGTTCGCCGACGAGGTCAGGACGATGGACCTGCTGGTCATAGCCGGCACTGTCGTTGCGCTCGTGCTGCCGCTCAGGTCCGCGATAGCTGGCGTGGGCAAGCCCGCGACGCTGTTCTACATAGGAGTGGGCGGCCTCTGCGTGCAGCTGGCGGCCATGCTGGTGCTCGTGCCCGGGTCTCTGTTCGGAGTCGAGATGCTCGGCCTGGGCGCCTTCGGGGCCGGGGCGTCCCTTCTCATAGCCTCAGTATACTACTTTTTCGTCCTCAGGTACATGGCCTGGAGGATTGCGAAGATCGTCCCCAACTCCCGCTCCTTCAGACACCTCCTGTGCGCCCTGCTAATGGTCGGGGTCATGTACACATTCGACTGGCTCGTGATCCCCGCCAACGAGCTGTTTGGCCTGATACTCCTGGCGTTGATCGGGACCGTGACCTACGGCGTCTCTGCCTATGTCCTGGGTGAGCTGGAGGCTTCGGACTACAGGTACTTCAGGAGCATGCTGAACCCGCAGGACACCATCCAGTACGCTGTCAACGAGCTGCTCGGGAAGCGCGGCCAGTGAGCCCACCCGATTCTCTTATAGTCGGAAAGCGGCATTATTGACAACGGTTGTGATGGCGGACGACCTCCTGATCACGAACGCATCCGAACTCGTCACCCTCAAGGGGCCGAGGAGGGCGAGGGCCAAGGCCGAGATGTCCCAGCTCTCGATAATCCGCGACGGTGCGGTCGCCATCTCGGGCGGGGCGATAGTCGCGGTCGGGAAGACGAAGTCCGTGCTGAAAGAGCACGATGCGTCCGGGATAGAGAGGATAGACGCCTCAGGCAAGGTGGTGATGCCTGGGTTCGTGGACCCCCACACCCATCTCGTGTACGCCGGCTCGAGAGAGTTCGAGCTCGAGATGAAGGCCAAGGGCAAAGGATACCTGGAGATATTGAAGGAGGGCGGGGGCATCCTCAGGACCGTCAGGGACACTAGGGCGGCATCTCCCCACGAGCTCTTCCGGCAGTCCGCGCGGAGGCTGGAATCGATGATATCCCACGGCTCCACGACCATCGAGGCCAAGTCAGGGTACGGGCTCGACAAGAGAACCGAGCTCAGGATCCTCGAGACCGTCTGCAAGCTCGGGGACGACTATCCCGCCGATGTCGTGCCCACATTCATGGGCGCTCATGCCGTCCCTGAGGAGTCTGCGGGAAACGGCGATGCCTACATCGATTTCGTGTGCTCAGAGGTCCTTCCCGAGGTCTCGAAGCGCAGGCTCGCGGCGTTCTGCGACGTGTTCTGCGAGAAGGGAGTCTTCACGGTCGGCCAGTCGAGGAAGGTCCTCACTGCGGCGAAGGCACTGGGCATGAGGCTGAAGGTACATGCGGACGAGTTCCAGCCGTCAGGAGGGGCCGAGCTCGCGGCCGAGATGGGGGCGATATCCGCGGAGCACCTCGTGAAGCCCTCCGACGACGGCATAATGGCCATGGCGGGGAAGGACGTCGTGGGAGTGCTCCTTCCCGGGACGCCATACTCGTCGTTGTCGAAGGACTACGCCGACGGGCGGAGGCTGATAGACCTCGGCGTGCCGGTCGCGCTGGGGACGGACCTCAATCCCAACTGCTGGAACGAGTCTATGCAGTTCACCATAAGCCTCGCCTGCCACAAGATGCGCATGGCCCCAGCGGAGGCAATCACCGCTTCCACGGTGAACGCCGCGGCCGCCCTGGGCCTCGAGAAGCGCATCGGATCCCTTGAGGTGGGGAAGCGCGCGGACGCCGTCGTCCTCGACATCGCGACACATGCACAGCTGCCCTACAGGTTCGGCACGAACCTCTGTTCCGTCGTTGTCAAGGACGGCAAGGTCGTCTGGGAGAAGGAACCGTTCTAGATCCTTAGGATTGCCATGCCCAGGATGACCGTGGTAATCCCGGCCCACTCCTCGAGCGCGAGGTCC
>JAFGHM010000054.1 GCA_016930135.1 Thermoplasmatota archaeon
CCAGCGGAGGCCACCACCCTGCGGCCGGAGAAGCCCTTCGTGTTTCTGATGAAGTCCTGGACATCGTCCATGAGCATGTCGCTAGCGGCCATGATCACGATCGAGATATCGTCGCGTCTGCCGTACAGGTAGCCGTCCTTTTCATCGACTGCGAAATCGCGAGACTTCAGAAGCTCTTCGAGGTGCTCTCTTATCGATGCCAAGGCCCTTCACACCCCAGATTGCGGGAGCCGGATAAAAGCATTCTCAGATTGCCTGGCCCCGCGGGGAAAGTTAATAAGCCTCCGGCGACAGATGACAAGGGGATCGGAAGTGACCGCATGAGACCGAGGATCTGGATACCCGTGGCGATGTTCGGCGCGGGCTTGGCGCTGATAGCATCGGAGGTGGCCAGGGGGGAGGCCGAGGTGTCTCTCCTCCTGGTGTTTCCTGTCTTCTCCGGGTCCAGCGGATTCTTCCTCCTCGGAACGCTCCTGATAGTCCTGAGCTTCATAGCGGGGTTCCTGATGCTGCTCATGGGGCAACTCGAGCTGCAGGCCTCAAGCGCATGGCCTCAGATGAATGCGGAGCCAGGGGCGGAAGCACGCCCGGCCAAGAAGGATTTCGGCGGGGTGGTCATGATAGGTCCGCTCCCGATAGCCTTCGGCTCGAGTCGCAACATGGCGCTGTTCATGCTGGTTCTAGGCATAGTCGTGGCGATCGTCCTACTCGGAATCCTTGCTGCCCTTACCTAGAATCGCCTGTGCTGTCTCGTCCACGGTCTTGCCGTCATCGCGCGCGCGCTCGCGCACCTCGGACATGATCCTGACGTACGCTGAGAAATCCAGCCCTCGCTTCCTGGCTACACGCCCGACGGCCTCCTCGAGGGACTCCTTCCTCCTGCGGCTCTCGAACGCTTCCCTCAAGGCCTTCAGGTGCTCTTCCTCCATGGCTACGCCTTCTTCCTGCTGGCCTCGCATATGTCGATGAAGGCCTGAAACATCTCGTAGCCGTTGTCCGTGTTCTCCACCTCGGGATGGAACTGGAGGCCGTAGAGAGGTCGTGAAGTGTGCTTCATTGCCTGTATGCTGCAGTTGTCGGAGTGTGCCAGCGCCACGAAGTCCGGCGGGAGTTCCGTCACCTCGTCGTTGTGAGACTCCCAGGCAACGAGCGTGTCGGGAAGACCCTGGAACAGGTCGTCCGGGTCGTCTATGGTGATCAGCGTCTTGCCGAACTCCGGCACTTTGGAGGGGGCAGCCTTGCCGCCCATGTGTGTCGCCATGAACTGATGGCCTGCGCAAATGCCCAGTATGGGAAATCCGGCCTTGTCGATGTATTCGCCGCACTTGCCCATCTTCTCCCGGTCAAGGCCGACTCGAGGCGCCCCGCCGGAGAGGACGAGCCCGTCCGCCTTGATGTTCTCGAGAGGAGTGCTGTTCGGGACTATCTCCGAATCAACACCCAGGTCTCTGAGCACTCTCCACTCCCTGTGCGTCCACTGACCACCGTTGTCAACGACCAGTACGCGCATGATGGAGGGGAACATCCCATGTATATTAAACTCCTGCTGAGCGCCGCGAGGCCGCATTCACACGAAAGACAGGAAACGCTCGCCCAGCTGAGAACATCTCACATAGCTGACTATATAAACGAAGGTCGGCGATGAGAGGGCATCCGTATGAATCTACAGGGCTCGATAGAGGAGCCGGCCTCACTCCCACTCTATGGTCGCCGGAGGCTTGTGCGTGATGTCGTACACGATCCTGTTGACCTTGTCCTTCATCTTGTTAGTGATCCTGATGGATATCTGCTCTAGGACGTCGTGGGGTATCTTCGAGTAGACCGCGGTCATGGCATCGACCGAATCGACGGCCCTGACAGCGATAGTGTACCCGTACGCGCGTATGTCCCCTTGGACTCCCACGCTCTTGACAGGCAGGAGGACTGCGAAGTACTGCCACGGGAGCTTCATCTTGCCGGCCGCGGAGGCCTTTTCTATCTCCTCCTCTACGATGGCACAGGCCTCCCTGGCTATGGCGACCGCTTCTCTGGTGGGCTCCCCCATCACCCTTATGGCGAGCGCGGGCCCAGGGAATGGCTGCCTCTCTGCCACCTCGATCTTCAGAGCACGAGCGACCTTGCGCACCTCGTCTTTGTAGAGGTCCCTGAGCGGCTCTACCAGCTTGAGGTTGAGGTCCTTTGGGAGCCCGCCTACGTTGTGGTGGCTCTTGATGATGTCCCTCATGCCCCCGCCGCTCTCGATCCAGTCGGGAGCTATGGTCCCCTGGACGAGGTACTCGGCCCCTGACTTCTTGGCCTCGCGCTCGAAGATCCTGATGAACTTCTCGCCTATGATCTTCCTCTTTGTCTCCGGCTCGGTGACGCCCTTCAGGGCGTCGAAGTACTCGTCGCTCGCATCAACGAGCTTGTGGTTGACACCCAAGCGCCTGAGCATCTCGCTTACGTTCTCGTTCTCGCCCTTCCTCATGAACCCCGTGTCCACGTAGACCGCCAACAGCCTATCGCCTATTGCCTTGCCGACGAGAGCAGCGCAGACCGTGCTGTCGACCCCTCCCGAGGCGGCTATGACCGCCTTGCCCTTGACCTCTTCCCGCAGCTTCATGATCTGCTGTTCTATGAACTCCTGGGGGTCAAACATCTACACACCCACTTCCTCTGAATCGCGCATGACCGAAGCTTTGAGCTTCTGTCTGTGGCCCTCGAGCGCCTTCCTGACCTTCTCGTCCTTGAGGGCGATTATCTCCGCGGCGAGCAGAGCGGCGTTGTCGCCCCTGTCGAGGCCGACTCCCGCCACGGGTATCCCAGGGGGCATCTGCACCACCGAGAGAATGGAATCAAGGTTGACTGCGCCGCTGACAGGGACGCCGATGACCGGCTTCGTCGTGCGCGCAGCGATCACGCCTGGCAATGCCGCCGATAGTCCGGCTATCGCGATGAAGACCTCCGCGTCGGCCTCCGCCACGAGCTTGTCGACCAGCTCAGGGGTCCTGTGCGCGCTGGCCACCGTCAGCCTGTACTTCACGCCGAGCTCTTTCAGGACCGAGACCGCCTTCTCGGCCACCTTCATATCGCTCTTGCTGCCTAGGACTATCTGGACGCTCATCAGAAAAGGTAGAAGGATAGTTTGTAGAAATATGTTTGCAGGCTGCTCAGGATTTCATTATCGCGACCAGAAAGACCCCGATAGCCGCGAGCGCTCCGAGCACGCCCGATAGTATGTACAGGAACGCGTTCCAGACGACATCGCTCAGGTCAACGTCTATGACCGAGACTGAGTCCAGGCCCATTACGACCCACAGTATTCCGACGACAATGCCTATCACGAGCAGGGCGACTCCGATCATCCTGCTCTTGCCGCTGCCGAAGTACGCAGTGAATATCCCCGCCAGAAGCATGAACAGCGCGAAGACCAGTATCAGCACTGTCAAGAACTCCCACAGCCCCATCATTCAAATCACCGATCAGGACCGACGGCCTAGAACTTGATCCCCGTCAGGGTCTTCGTGTCAATCACACCGGCTATTGAGCGGACCTTGTCCACTACGACCTGTCCGAGCAGGTTGAAGTCCTCGGCCTCGATCTTCGCAATCAGGTCGTACTCTCCGAAAAGAGGGTGCAGCTCCACGACTTCCTTCACCTTGAGGAGCTCGTTGTAGACCTCGTGCTCTTTTGCTGGCGCGGTGCTTATGAGTATGAAACCCACGGCCATC